>DATNIY010000023.1:0-38602 GCA_035604195.1 Allostellaceae bacterium | reverse complement strand
CCCGCCGCTTTGGCGCGGCGGCCGAATCGTGCCCTTGCGCCGCGCCGTGGCGGCGGTGGCGGCGATGACGCGGCGGGCATCGGCGCTAGGGCTGCCAGGAGCACCCGCCCGCGGACCGCACCACGGCGCGTACATATTTACAAGCTGATAGCCTGTCGAGTCGGACCGATGCACAAAATCTAATAATTACAATATGTTATTGGTGCCGACGCGCAGGATCGAACTGCGGACCTACTGATTACGAATCAGTTGCTCTACCGCTGAGCTACGTCGGCGCCGGAACGGGCGCGGGAATTTAGCGCCGCGATTTTGCAGGGTCAAACGCCCCGCCCCGCCGTGCGCATCGCGAAAACTTTCACGCCGCGCCGCTGCCTGGGGCTGGCGCCAGGACCGTGACCGGCGCGGGCAGGGACGCCGCAGCAGGGATGGCGGCGGGCGCTGGCGCGGCACGCAAGGGAGCGCGCCACTCCAAACTGTCGAGGCTGCGGCAGCGCGGGCAAAGCGCGCTCCACTGCGCGCTTTCGGCGGCGCAGGAGCGGCAGACATAGACCGGATCGCGCGCCTCCGACGCTGCCGCACGGCGCAGCCATTCCTGCGCCGCCACGGGGTTGTCGTGCTCGGCGTCTTCGAGCTCGGCCATCAGCCGGCACAGGCGCGGCGCTGGCGTGCGGGCGCTCTCCTGCGCTTCGATTGCGGCAAGATGGCGTCGCGCCTCGCCCCATAGCCGCGCATCGAGCGCGGCGCGGGCCAATGCCAAGTGGCTCTCGATGTGGTCGGGATGCGCCGCGGCCAGCCGCTCCATGCGTTTCAAGCGCAGCAACGGCGCCTCGCCGGCGAAGAGCGCGTTGTATTCCCGCGCCAGATCGGGATGCGGCTCTGCGCGCCAGGCGGCCTCGAGCGCCTTGCGCGCCGGGCGCTCCTGCCCGCGCAGCTCGAGCATGTGCGCGTAGAGGATCGCGGTCGGCGCGAAGCCGGGAGCCAGCCCCTGCGCCTTGGCGGCGAGACGGATTGCATCATTGGGCCGGCCTTCCGCCTCGGCGGCGCGGGCGGCTTCATGCAGCAGCACGGCGCGGTGGCGCTTGGCGTCTTCCGCCGGCACGGTCTTGCGCCGCGTCGCCTCGATGAGCGCCGCCTCGGCGGCGTTCCATTTGCCGGCGCGCGCCTCGAGCTCGAAGAGCGAGCGCAGCACCCAGGGCGTGCGCGGGCGCAGCGCCTTGGCGCGGTGTGTCAGACGCAGCGCCTCCTGCTCGTTGCCGGCGCGCAGCGCCTGAAGGATGAGGCCGCGAATCCCCAGGAACTCGGTCTCCGGCCGCTTCAGCATGGTGGTGAAATAGCGCTGCGCTGCCTGCTCGTCGCCGCTGAGCTGCGCCGCCTGCGCCGACAGGAGCAGGGTCAAGGGCGGCTCGGCCAGCAGCACATCGGCCTTGCGCGCGAGCCGCTGCGCCTCCGCCGCATCGCCGGCGGCGACCGCGACCATGCCCTGCGTCAGCGCACGGTATCCCGCCTGGCGCCGCCGCTCGCGCCGCGCCCGCAAAAAAGCGCGCGGCGCCCGCCAGATCCGCCGCAGCAAATTGTAAAGCGCCGCCGCGAGAACGGCGATGACGACGGTGCCGAGCACCAGCACGGCGACGCTGGTGTCGACGCGCCAGCCCTGCCAGGCGATGGCGACGCTGCCCGGCCGGTCGGCGACGAACACCGCCACGGCGACGAGCGCCGCCATCGCCAGGATCGCCGGCAGCGCACGCATCAGCGGGCGGCTCCCTCGGGCTTGTCCGATCCCGCAAGATGAAGCGCAATCTGCTGCGTCAGCGCGTCGACCGCCGCCTCGGCGGCAAGCCGCCGCTGCGCTTCGGCAAGCCAGGACGCTGCCGCCGCGGCCTCCGCTCCCGACAGCGACTGCAGCACCGCGACCGCGCGTCCGATCTCCCCCTTGTCGAGCGCCGCCTGCGCTTCGGCCACCGCCGCCGCAATCGGATCGCGCTTGTCGACGCGGCGGATGACGACGAGCCGCTCGATCCGCGCCAATATTCTTTGCCACCACTCTTCCTCGGGGCTGGAAGCGGCCGCCGTGGCACCGGCGCTCAGGATCGCCGGCGCGGTCGCACTGGAAAAGCGCGCCGCGAGCAACGCCAAGCCCGGCACCCCGGTCGCGGCGTCGCCCTGCAAACGCGCGATCACCGGGGCGAGCTCGGGCCGGTCGCGTGCCAAGGCCGCGACCGCTTCCAGCGCGCCGACATAAGGGCGCGAACTCACGACATCGCTGCGCAACTCGCCTGCGGCCAAGAGCAGCATGCGATCGCCATTGCCGCTCTGCGCCGTTTGCTCGGCGGCGAGCTTGTCGAGGCGGGCCGCGAGCGCATCGAGCCGCTGCTCGATCCGGCTCAGTTCCTCCTTGGTGGGTGCCAGCGCGCCCGTGACATCGGGCGCTGCCGCGGGCCGCTGCTCAAGCGCGGCGACGCGATCACGGAGCGTCTTGAACTGATCCGACAGTGCCGCCAGCGCCGCATCGGCAGACTGCGCCTGCCGTTCGATCCGCGTCACCGCTGCCACGGCGCCGCGGCTTTGTTCTTCGACGGCATCGAGCCGCTGGTCCTGGGAATTGGCCATCCCCCACGGCAACAGCGGCAGAAGTTGCGGCGCCCAATAAGGCGCACTGCCGACGATGAGGAGGGCCGCGATCAGCACCGCCGCCACGGCGGCGCCAGCGCCGCGATGGCTCGCCTCGGGTTTTTCTGCGCTCGGCGCGGCGGCGCCTTGGTCCTTGCTCGCGTCTGTCATGCCGGCGCCTCCTGCTTTGCTGAGGGCGGATCGGGCCGGGTGCGGTCGGCGAGGTCGAAATCGAGCGCCGCGACCAGCGCTGCCTCGTTCGGCGCTTCGGCGACCCTGATCTCGCGCCAGACGAGGGCGCCGAGCGCCGCTGCCACGGCCGCACTCAGGGCCAGGGCCACGATGTCGCGGCAGGTCTCGGCGAGGCCCGCGGTCGCGACCAGCCTAACAAAGCTCGCCGCTGTCCGGGGAGAGAAAAAGAGCGCGAAGGCGACGTTGCGGTCCGCCAGCGCCGCCGCCGTTGCATCGCTGAGCCGCGTCGCCGCTACCGCCTCGTAGAGCACCGCGCGCCGCAGCGAAAAGCCTGCTGCACTGAGCGACCCCGCGAGATCGCCCGCGACCTCGCGCGCCGCGGCGTGAACCAGCGCACCGTCGCGCGGCTGCAAGCGGTCGATGACCAATCGCGCCAGATCGGCGACATTGCCGTGGGCGCTCATCACCAGCGGAAAGCCCGCCGCGCGCGCCGCTACGGCCGTCGCATCGCCGACGGCCAAGGCGGGGAGCCGGCGCGATTCGGTGGCGGCGGCAAAGGCGCGCACGCCATTGACGCTGGTGAAGAGCACGGCCTGCGCGCCGCGCAACATTGGCGGCAGCCGCCGCGCCGCATCCGCCACCGGCCGGATGGTGAGGAGCGGCTCCAAGAGCGGCTCGATGCCGCGCGCCGCGAGCGCCGCGGCGAGGCTCGCAGCATCCTGCAGCGGCCGCGTGACGAGCGCCTTCATGATCCTTGCTCTGCCGCCGGCTCGAGCGTGAAGAAATCCGCGCCGGCCAGCGCTTTGAGCTCGGCGCCGGCCTCGGCGCCGAGGCGAGCGGCATCGCCGCGCGCGCCGTCGCGCCGGGCGCAAAAGCGCACTCTGCCGTCGGGCCGGATCACCATGGCATCGAGGCCGATGCGTTCGCCCTCGAGCCGTGCCAGCGCTGCAATCGGCGTGCGGCACGAACCATCGAGCGCCGCGAGCAAGGCGCGCTCAGCCGCGGCGCAAGCGGATGTGGCGGCGTCGTCGAGCGGTGCCAGCCAGGCGCGGGCGCGGGCATCCTCGGCGCGCGTCTCGACCGCGATCACGCCTTGCGCCACCGCGGGCAGCATCTCCGCGGGCGCCAGCACGGCGGCGATGCGGTCGGCGCGGCCCAGCCGCTTCAGCCCGGCGACGGCCAAGAGCGTCGCGGCGATGCCGCCCTCGGCTATTTTCTTAAGCCGCGTCTCGACATTGCCGCGCAGCGGCACGATGCGCAGATCAGGCCGCGCATAAAGCAGTTGCGCCTTGCGGCGCAAGGACGAGGTGCCGATCGTGGCGCCGCGCGGCAGATCGGCAAGACGCGCGATGCCGCCCGAGGCCACCAGCGCGTCGCGCGGATCCTCGCGCGGCAAGTGACAGGCGATGGCGAGCCCGGCCGGCACTTGGGTCGGCATGTCCTTCATCGAATGCACGGCCAGATCGATCGCGCCGGCGAGCAGCGCCTCCTCGATCTCCTTGGTGAAGAGGCCCTTGCCGCCGGCATCGGCCAGGGATAGCGATGCCAACCGGTCGCCACTGGTGCGGATCGTCACGATTTCTATGGCGCCGGGCGCGGCCAGCTCGGCATGCGCCATGCCAAGACGCGCGCGCAACTCGGCCGCTTGCGCCAGTGCCAAGGCGCTGCCGCGCGTGCCGAGGCGCAGAAGAGGTGAGGCCATGGCGCACTCTAAGGCGCGCGCGGCCGGGAAGGGAAGGGGCCGAAGCAATTCCCGTGCCGCGCCTTCTGCGGCCGTTGCCGCGGCAGGGGGCGCTCGCTAGCTTCGCGCCATGCTGGTTCTGGGCATCGAGACGAGCTGCGACGAGACCGCGGTGGCGGTGGTGAGCGACGAGGCCGCGCCGCGCCGCATCCGCGCCAATCTGGTGCTCTCGCAAATGGCCGAGCATCGTCCCTATGGCGGCATCGTGCCGGAGATCGCGGCGCGCGCGCATTTGGATCATCTCGACGGGCTGATTGCAAAGGCGTTGGCCGCCGCGGGCGCGCATTTCGAGGGTCTCGCGGCCATCGCGGCGACGGGGGGGCCGGGCCTCATCGGCGGCGTCATCGTCGGCGTCACCGAGGCCAAGGCCATCGCCTTGGCGCGCGGGCTGCCCTTCATCGCGGTCAATCACCTCGAAGGCCATGCGCTGAGCCCGCGGCTCACCGACGATCTGGCGTTTCCCTATCTTCTTCTGCTGGTCTCGGGCGGCCATACGCAGTTGCTCATCGCCGAAGGAGTCGGGCGCTATCGCCGGCTCGGGACCACCCTGGATGATGCCGCCGGCGAGGCCTTCGACAAGGGGGCGAAGCTCCTGGGCCTGGGCTATCCCGGCGGCCCCGCGATCGAGCGCGCCGCCGCGGGCGGCATGGCCGGCCGCTTCACGCTGCCGCGGCCGCTGCGCGGGCGCGCGGGGTGCGATTTCTCCTTCTCCGGCCTGAAGACGGCGCTGGTGCAAACCGTCGACGCGATCCTGCGCGCCAAGGGCGCTCTCGCGCCGCGCGAGGTGGCCGACCTCGCGGCAGAGCTGCAGGCGGCCATCGCCGATTGCCTGGTCGATCGCACTCAGCACGCGATCGACCGCTTCCGATCAGCGCATCCGCAAGGCCGCGTGCTGGTCGCAGCCGGCGGCGTCGCGGCGAATGCGGCGCTGCGCCGGCGTTTGGCCGCGTTCGCCACCGATGCGGGCCTCGAATTTCTGGCGCCGCCGCCCGAGCTTTGCACCGACAATGGCGCGATGATCGCTTGGGCCGGGATCGAGCGGTTGAAGCTCGGCCTCATCGACCGTCTCGACTTCGCGCCGCGGCCGCGCTGGCCGCTCGACCCCACGGCACCGCCCGCGATCGGCGCCGGCGTCAAGGCGTGATGGCGTTGCCCAAAGCAGCCGTTTAAGATCGGCCGCCGCCCACCATTGGGCGGGGAATCTGGCGAATCTGGGGAGGAAAATCATGCGGATTCAGCTTTTGGCGGCGGCCGCGCTCGCCGCCGCTCTCGTGCTCGGTGGCGTTGCGCAAGCGCAACAGGCACCGGCGCCCGCGGCGCCAGCGCCGCCGCCGCCCTATGGCGCTCCGATAACGTTGGCCCAGGCCAAGCGGGTTGCCGCGGCAGCGGCGGCGGAAGCGCGAAAGCTTGGGGTCACCGAAGCGATCGCCATCGTCGAACCGAACGGCGCACTGGTCTATTTCGAGCGCTTCGACGGCATCAGTTACGGCCCGCTCCATTTGGCCGTGCGAAAGGCGGAGACCGCCGCGCGGTTCCGGCGTCCAACCCAGGCCTTCGAAGAGCGCTTGGCGGCCGGCGCTTATCCCGTGCTCGGGCTCGAAGGGGTGCTGCCCATCGGCGGCGGCCTTCCGATCGTCGTCAAGGGCAAGATCATCGGGGCAATCGGCGTGGGCGGCGCGCCGGTCTCAGCGCCTGACAACCAGGTGGCAAAGGCCGGTGTCGACGCGATCGAATAAAACGCGGCCAGGCCCGGCTCTGTGGCTACAAATCGCCCGGCAGCGTTGCCGCGCTCAATGTCCGTAGCGCAGGACCAGCGTGGTCTTGTCGAGAATGTGGCTCTTGATCTCCGCCGCAAGCTCGTCGCGCGTCAGGCCCGGCTTGAGCGCATCGGGCGCGAGATCGGTCGCCATGAGAAGGAACGTGAAGGGGTGCGGCTTGTCGCCGGCACGCGGGCAAGGGCCGAAATAGGCATCCCTTCCGATCATGTTCTTACCGCTGACGATCGAAGCGGACGGCGCGCTCCCCTCGCCCTCTTTGAGCGACGTCTTCGACGCTGGAATGCCATAGGCGACCCAATGCACGTTACCCAATGGCGGATTACCGGCGAGGTCGATCAACTCGATCGCATAGCTTTTCGTCGCAGCGGGCGCGCCCGACCAGACGAGCGGGGGCGAGATGTCGCCGCCGTCACAGCCCGGGAACTGCGGATTTTTGCCTGTGTATTTCTTGGTGAGGCTGGAAAACTCCTTGAAGGCCGGGGAGCGGAGATCGAACGCGGGTTTCTTATCGGCTGACACGGCGGTGCCGGACGAAGCTGCGAGCGCCACGGCGATGACAAGACCAGTGAGGCGATGACGGATCATGGATGCTTTCCCCTTGCTGCCAGCCGAAATTCCCCCGCTGACCGGCCTTGCGCGGGTCAGAATGCACCTCTTCGACCGGCTGTAGCAAGGCGGCACCGGTCGGGTTAGCCGACGCCGCCGTCTTCAACGAATAGGCGCCGGATCGGGGCGCTCATGGGCTTGCGCTAGTGCCGCATCCCGTGCTTCATCGGCGGCGATGAGTGCGGGCGGGATCAATCGAATCGGCGTCATCGGCGGCGGGGCGTGGGGCACGGCGCTGGCCCAGAGCTTGCGCCGCGCCGGCCGCGATGTCCTGCTCTGGGCGCGCGAGTCGGAGGTGGTCGAGGCGTTGAACCGCGACCACGCCAACCCGCTGTTCCTGCCGGGCGTCGCGCTCGATCCGGCGATTCGGGCGACGGCGTCGCTGGGTGATGCGGCCGCCGCCGACGCGCTGCTCCTCGCGGTTCCGGCGCAGCATCTGCGCGCGGTCGCAGGCGCGCTCGCGCCGCATGTCGCCGCGCCGCTGCCGGCAATCATCTGCGCCAAGGGAATCGAGGCCGGCAGCGGCGCGCTGATGAGCGAGGTGATGGCGGCGGCGCTGCCGCGTGCCCGGCGCGCCGTGCTCTCCGGTCCGACCTTCGCTGCCGAGGTGGCGCGTGGGCTGCCCACGGCGGTGACGCTCGCCACGGCGGACGGCGAACTCGGCCGGCTTCTCGTTGCCGCGCTGGGCAGCGCAACCTTCCGTCCTTATCTCTCCGACGATCCCGTCGGCGCACAAATCGGCGGCGCAGTGAAGAACGTCATGGCAATCGCTTGCGGCATCGTCATGGGGCGTGGCCTCGGCGACAACGCCCGCGCCGCGCTCATCACCCGCGGGCTCGCCGAGACGGTGCGGCTCGCCCTCGCCAAGGGCGGCAAGGCCGAGACGCTGATGGGGCTTTCCGGCCTGGGCGATCTGACGCTGACCTGCACCAGCCTGCAGTCGCGCAACCACTCGCTCGGCCTGGCGCTGGGCGAGGGCCAGACGCTCGCGTCGATTCTGGCGGGCCGCCGCTCGATCGCCGAAGGGGTGAGCTCGGCCGCGGCGGTGACCGCGCTCGCCGGGCGCCTCGGCGTCGAGATGCCGATCTGCGCCGCCATCGATGCCATTCTCAACCGCAACGCCAGTATCGACCACGCCATCGAAGCGCTGCTGGCGCGCCCCTTCCGCCTCGAGGGCAACAGCACTTAGGGTCGGTTTTCCCCCACAATTTGTTGCAAAATCGTGACGACCCTACAACGGCTGGTGACAACCGGCGGAATTGCCGGTATCGTCGCTGGGTCATTGATGGTGCTCCTTGCCGCTTTCGCCGCGCTCCCGCTCCCGCCTCGCCCGAGCCGCCGACACCCGAATCGGTGTCGTGCCGCGTCTTGCCTGCGCTCTCGTCTCCATTGCTTGTTGGCAGAGGATTTCGGTATGGCCAAACGTTCGAGCCGCGCCGCTCAAGCCCGTACGCATGAGACCAATGTCGAGCACCTGTTCGGCGTGGCCTGGAATCCGCCGGGAGATGAGGGCGAGCCGGGGCGGGAGCAGAGCTATCTGCGCAAGGTCAAGCCGCAGGGCGACAACCAGCGGGCGCTGCTCGAGGCGATCGAGCAGTACCACCTGACGCTGGCGGTCGGGCCGGCCGGCACCGGCAAGACCTATCTCGCCATTTCCGCCGCGGTCGAGGCGCTCGAGGCCGGGCGCATGGGCCGCATCGTCTTGACTCGCCCGGCGGTCGAGGCGGGCGAGAGCTTGGGCTTTCTGCCCGGCGATCTGCACGAGAAGCTCGCGCCCTATCTCCGCCCGCTCTACGACGCGCTCGCCGAGCGCATCGGGAGCAAGCGGCTTCGGCAATTGATCGGCGACGGCGCCATCGAGATCGCGCCCATCGCCTATATGCGGGGACGCACGCTGAATAACGCCTTCGTCGTCATCGACGAGGCGCAGAACTGCACCTATGGCCAGATCAAGATGCTGTTGACGCGTCTCGGTTGGCATTCGACCATGGTGCTGACCGGCGACCCCGACCAAAGCGACCTGCTGGACGGGCTGTCGGGCTTCGCCGAGATCGCGCAGCGGATCGAGGGCATCTCCGGCATCGCCGTGATCCGCTTGACCGAGCGCGACATCGTCCGCCACCCGCTCGTCGGCGAGATGCTGACCGTCCTGTAGAGCTGCGGCGCTCTGCGCCGGATCGGCTATAGTCGCCGGCAATGCCTGCCGCGGTCGCTCTGCGCCACGTCGCCTTCGAGGATCTCGATGCCTTTGCGCCAGCGCTCGCGGCGCGCGGCTTTGCGGTGTCCTATCGCGAGGCGCCGCTCGACGATCTCGCCGCGCCCGAACTTTTCGCCGCCGAACTTCTGGTCGTGCTGGGCGGGCCGATCGGCGCTTACGAGGAGGCGGCCTATCCCTTCCTCACCCGCGAGATCGCGCTCATCGAGCGGCGGCTTCAGGCCGGGCGGCCGGTGCTCGGAATTTGCCTCGGCGCTCAGCTCATGGCGCGCGCCCTGGGCGCGCGCGTCTATGCCGGCGCGAAGGAGTTGGGCTGGGCGCCGCTCGCGCTGAGCGACGCCGGGCGGCGGTCTTGCCTCAAGCATCTCGGGGCGACGGCAGTGCTGCATTGGCATGGCGACACCTTCGACCTGCCGGCGGGGGCAACGCATCTCGCCGCGACCGAGCGCACCGCGAACCAGGCCTTCCAATGGCAAAGCCACGGGCTCGCGCTGCAATTCCACATCGAGGCGACGGCGCGCGGGCTCGAGCGCTGGTATGTCGGCCATGCGCTGGAGATCGCGACGACGGCGGGAGCGAGCGTCGCAGCGCTGCGCGAGCAGTCGGCGCGTCATGCGCCCGCGCTCGCCGGCCCGGCGTGCGCCGTGCTCGAGGATTGGTTGGGCGGGCTCGAAGACCGCCGATGAGACGGCACGATCGGGTGATCATCGTCGGCGGCGGGCCGGTCGGCGCGCTTTCGGCGCTGCTGCTCGCCGAGCGCGGCATTCCCGTGACCGTGCTCGAGCGCGAGAGCGAAATCGTTCTCGACTATCGCGCCTCGACCTTCCATCCGCCGACGCTCGACCTGCTCGAGGGATGCGGCGCCGCCGCGGCGCTTTTGCGCATGGGATTGGTCTGCCGGGTGATGCAGTACCGCGACCGGCGCCAGGGCAAGATCGCCGAATTCGACCTGTCGCTCCTGCGCCGGGACACGCATCATCCCTATCGTCTGCAATGCGAGCAGTTCAAGCTGGTGGGCTGGGCCTATGAGCGCCTGGCCGCGATCCCCGGCGTCGAGCTGCGGCTCGGCCACGAGGCGATCGAGGTCGCGCAGGACGAAGACGGCGTCAGCGTCACCGCCGGCACCGCCGCGGGACCGAAGGTCTTTCGCGGCGACTATCTGATCGCCGCCGATGGCGGGCGCAGCGCAGTGCGGCACGCGCTCGGCATCGGCTTCGCGGGCTTCACCTATCCCGAGCATTTCCTGGTCGCGGGCACGCGCTTCGATTTCAAGTCGCGCATGCCCGACATCTGCTCGGTCAACTACACCGCCGATCCCCTCGAGTGGTATCTGCTGCTGCAGATACCCGATATGTGGCGCATCATCATGCCGGTCGATCCCGCGATCGAGCCCGACGACGCCGTGCAGGAGCGCTCGATCCAAGCGAGCCTGCAGAATCTGCTGCCGCGCGCCGAGCCCTACGACATTGTCGTCAAGGCAGTCTACCGGGTGAGCCAGCGGGTCGCGGCGCGTTACCGCCAGGGCCGCGCCTTCCTTGCCGGCGACGCCGCGCACATCAACAATCCGCTGGGCGGCATGGGCTTGAACGGCGGCATTCACGATGCCCTCAGCCTGACCGGCCGGCTTGCGCGCGTATGGCATGGCTTGGACGACGATCGGCTGCTCGACGGCTATGAGGCGCAGCGACGGCCCGAAGCGATCGAGGCGATCAACGCCATGACCCAGCGCAACAAGCGTCTCCTCGAGGAGCGCGATCCCGCGGTGCGCCAGCGCAACCTCGCGGACTGGGCGCGCACCGCCGCCGATCCGGCGCTTGCCTACGCGCACCTCCTGGAAACCTCGATGATCGCCTCGCTCAGGCGGTCGGGGATGCTGCCCTAAGCGGCCCTACCACTCACAGATTGGCCAACCGAACGGCCACGTAAAGGACCGCGGCGCCCAAAATCGTCATCGCGGTCGTCCCGGTGCTGGGATGGTCGTGATAGCTCTCCGGCAGGAGATCGCTGGCGCCGATGTAGAGGAAGAACCCGGCGAACAGGGCGAGGCCGATCCCCAGCGTCTCCGGGCGGAAGTTGAGCAGCAGGGTCGAAGCCGCTCCGACGACCGGAGCAACCGCGTCGATCAGCAGCCAGCCCAGCGCCGCCCGATTGTCGCCCTTGTTGCGGAGGATGATGCTCACGGTGTTGATGCCGTCCGAGAAGTCGTGCGTGAGCACGGCCGCCGATACGATGGCCCCGACCGCGGCGGAGACCTGGAAGGCGAGGCCGATGGCAAAGCCGTCGAGGAAGCTGTGCACCGACAGGCTGCCCGCGCCCAGCGCGCCGCGCTGCCACAGCTGCGCCGTGCGGCGGCCCTTGTCGCCATGCGGGGCGATGGTTCGATCGAGGATCATGTAGCCGAGGAAGCCCACGGCGATGAGCGCGGTGACGAAGGCGGAGCCTAAGGGCGCGCCGGCAAGGGCGAGGGCCTCGGGCATCAAGTCGAAAAAGGCGACGCCGATGACCGCGCCGGCGCTGAAGCCGAGAATGAGATGAAGCCGGTCCTGCAGATGGAGCGCGAACAACCCGCCGAGCAGGGTGAAGAGGAAAGTGCAAAAGCTCACCGCGATCGCCGTCACTATCCGCTCCCGCGCTTGTGCGCCGCGATTTAACGGTATCGGCGGCGCCTTGCAATGCCGGCGCTAACCTTCTCTTATTGAGCCGGTGCGGCGGTCATTGCGGGCCGCGCCTTGGCGACCGAGGATGCCATGACCGAGCTTCGCTATCTCTCAGGCTTCGGCAACGAATTTGCGAGCGAGGCGGTTGCCGGCGCGCTGCCACAGGGCCGGAACTCGCCGCAGAAGCCGCCGCTCGGGCTTTATGCCGAGCAATTGAGCGGCACCGCCTTCACCGCGCCGCGCGCCGAGTTGCGCCGGAGCTGGCTCTATCGCATCAGGCCCTCGGCGATGCACGGGCCGTTCCGGCGGATCGACAATCGCGGGCTCAGAAGCGCGCCCTTTGCCGAGGCCGAGCCGCCGCCCAACCGGCTGCGCTGGGACCCGCTGCCGATGCCGGCGGAGCCGACGGATTTTGTCGACGGCCTCGTCACAATGGCCGGCAATGGCGATGCGAGCGCGCGCTTCGGCATAGCGATTCATCTCTATTGCGCCAACCACGGGATGCGCGAGCGCGTCTTCTCCGACTCCGATGGCGAGTTGCTGATCGTGCCGCAGGACGGGCGGCTCCTTCTCGAGACCGAATTGGGCGCGCTCGAAGCAAAGCCGGGCGAGATCGCCATCATCGGCCGCGGCATCAAATTCCGCGTCGGGCTGCCGGACGGCAACGCGCGCGGCTATGTCTGCGAGAATTATGGCGCGCTGCTCCGCTTGCCCGAATTGGGGCCGATCGGCTCCAACGGGCTCGCCAATCCGCGCGACTTCCTCGCACCCACCGCCGCCTTCGAGGACAAGGGCGGGAAGGTGCAGGCGGTGATGAAGTTCGAGGGCAATCTCTGGGCCACCGATCTCGACCATTCGCCCTTCGATGTCGTCGCCTGGCACGGCAATTACGCACCCTACAAATACGACCTCGCCAATTTCATGGCGATCAACACGGTGAGCTTCGACCACGCCGACCCGTCGATCTTCACGGTGCTGACCTCGCCCTCGGGGATTCCCGGCACCGCCAATGTCGATTTCGTCATCTTCCCGCCGCGCTGGATGGTGGCCGAGGACACCTTCCGGCCGCCCTGGTTCCACCGCAACGTGATGAGCGAATATATGGGCCTCGTCCGCGGCGAATATGACGCCAAGGCCGAAGGCTTCGTGCCCGGCGGCGGCAGTTTGCACAATTGCATGGCGGCGCACGGCCCCGACGCCACGACCTTCGCGCGCGCCTCGACGGCGGAGCTGAAGCCGCACTATCTCGGCGACTCGTTGGCCTTCATGTTCGAGACGCGGCTCGTCGCGCGCCCCACGCGCTTCGCGCTCGAGACGGCGGCGCTGCAGCGC
Source organism: Allostellaceae bacterium (assembly GCA_035604195.1). Taxonomy (GTDB): domain Bacteria; phylum Pseudomonadota; class Alphaproteobacteria; order ATCC43930; family CGMCC-115725; genus DATJLY01. The sequence goes on along the minus strand of DATNIY010000023.1, from coordinate 25,474 downwards.
GACTATGATTCGTGCTGGGACGGGTTCGCGAAGCAGTTCCGGAGCTGAGCCATGGCCGCGCTCGATGAGACGCACGACCCGAAGCGGCGAAGCTGGCTCCCATCCGCCAACGCGCCGGGCGCGGATTTTCCGTTGCAGAACTTGCCGTTCTGCGTCTTCCGCCGGGCCGGAACCGGCGAGACGCCGCGCGGCGGCGTCGGCATTGGCGACCGCGTCCTCGATATGGCGGCGGCGGCACGCGCGGGCCTCTTCACCGGCGGCGCCAAGGAACCCGCCATCGCCGCGGGCGAGCGCAGTCTCAACCGGCTGATGGCGATGGGGGAGCCGGCTTGGCGGGCCTTGCGCAATGCTCTCTCGCAATTGCTCGGCACGGAGGGGCAATCGCGCCGCGGCCAAGTCGAGCCGCATCTCGTGCCGATGGCGCAAGCGGAATTTCTGCTGCCGGCGGAGATCGGCGACTTCAGCGATTTCTATAGCTCGATCTACCACGCGACCAATGTCGGCAGGCTGCTGCGGCCGGACAATCCGCTGCTGCCCAACTACAAATACCTGCCGGTCGCCTATCACGGCCGCGCCTCCTCGGTGGTGCCGAGCGGCGTAGCCGTAAAGCGCCCGAAGGGCCAGCTCCGCCGCGGTAACGAGCCGCCGGTGATGGCGCCGTCCCGCGCGCTTGACTACGAGACCGAGTTGGGATTCTACATCGGCCCCGGCAATCCTCTAGGCGAGACCATCCCGATCGGCAAGGCGGCCGACAACATCTTCGGCTGCACCGTCTTGAACGACTGGTCGGCGCGCGACATCCAGGCCTGGGAATACCAGCCGCTCGGGCCTTTCCTCGCCAAGAGCTTCGCCACCACGATCTCGCCCTGGATCGTGACCATGGCGGCGCTCGAGCCCTTCCGCAGCCGCGCCTTCGTCCGCGCGCCGGGCGATCCGGCGCCGCTGCCTTATCTCTCCTCGGCGCGCGATCAGGAAGAAGGCGGGCTCGCCATCGCCATCGACGTCCTGCTGCGCACGGCGCAGATGCGCGAGACCGGCGAGGAAGCCGCGCGTCTCGGCCGCTGCAATCTGCGCCACGCCTATTGGACGGCGGCGCAGATGGTGACGCATCACGCGAGCAATGGCTGCAATCTGCGCCCCGGCGATCTCTTGGGCTCGGGCACGCTCTCGGGCCCGGAGCCCGATACGCTCGGCTGCCTCATCGAGATCACCAAGCGTGGCACTGAGCCCTTGAAGCTCGCCAATGGCGAGGAGCGACGCTTCCTCGAAGACGGCGACGAGATCGTCATGCGCGGCCGCTGCGAGCGTGCCGGTTATGTCGGGATCGGTTTGGGCGAGGCGCGCGCGGTGATCACCCCGGCTTGAGCACGTAGCGCCCGCGCGCGTCGCGGTCGAGGCCGGGCGCGCGGCGCAGCGCGTCGAGCGCCAGCACGATCTCGCGGCCGTCGCGCGTGCCCGACGCCGCCATCAGCTCGGAGAAATATTTGGGGCCGTGCTTCAGCGCCGCTTCGAGCGAGGGGAAGCGCGCGCCCGAAAGCGTCGGCGGCTCGGGGATGCTGCGCTCCAGGCGGTCGCCCTGGCCGAAGGGCCAAGTCAGATCGAAGCCCGCCTTGGCGCCGATCCGCGCACCATCCGGCAGCGAGGGGTCGAGTGGCAGCGCGCGCAGGCCGGTCTCGATGACGAGGCCGCGATCGGCCTGCAAGCGCGTCGCCAGCGCCCAATCCATCTGCGCATCCGAGAAGATGTCGATGTCGGGATCGACGACGAAGACATGCTTGACGTTGGCATGCGAGCCGAAGGCCGCGTAAATGGCGTTGCGCGCCTCGCCGGGCACGCGCTGGCGCAGCGCGATGCGCAAATTGAACATGCCGCCCGTCGCCGTTGTGGCATAGACGGCGACCGGCTCGCGCACCGCGGTCTCGAGCGCGCGCCACACCGTCGCTTCGGTCCTGAGCGCGACGAGCTGCGCCGAATCGGTCGTATCCATGTGCCGCCCGCCGATCGACACGGTCTGGAAGAGCGCGTCGCGGCGCCGGGTGATGGCGGTGACGTGGAACACGGGATTGCGCTTGACGCCGCCGTAATATCCCAGGAACTCGCCATAGGGTCCCTCGTCCTCGACATGGCCGCGCACATCGAGATAGCCCTCGATGACATATTCCGCATCGGCCGGCACGCGGATGTCGTTGGTGATGCATTTGACCACGGCGAGCGGCGCCGCGCGCAGCGATGCGACGAGGCCCAATTCATTGACCGGCAGCCGCATCGTCGCCGCCACCATGTCGGTGGGATTGGCGCCGATCGTGAAGCTCAGCGGCAGCGTCTGCCCGCGCGCCGCCGCTTCGAGATAAATGGCGCGCAGATCGCTCGGCGACACCAGATCGATGCCGGTCTCGGCCCGCCCGCGCAGCATGAGCCGGCGCATGCCGACATTGGTCCAGCCCGCTTTGGCGTCGATCGCGAAATCGATCGCGGCGGAGATATAGAGCCCGCCATCGGCCTCGTGCTGCAAATGAACGGGCAGCGCGGTCATGTCGACGGCGTTGCCGGTCGCGACGATCGCTTGCGCCGGGGCGCGCTCGCGCGGCACCTCGACGATCTCGGGAGAATTACCGAGGCGGCGCACGACCTCGGCGAGCAGGGTCTGCGGCGTCGCGCCAAAGGCGCGGGCGAGCCGCGCGCGGGAGCCCACGACATTGCCGGCAAGCTCGGCGCGCTCCGGGCCGACGCTCTTGAACCACACCGCCTTGGCATTGGCCTCGAGCGCTGCCGCGACATCGGCGAGATCGATCGGCTGCTCGCGGATCTCGACCTCATCGGCGCCGAGCCCAGCGAGAAAGTTTCTCAAGCGAAAGCGCTCGAGATCGAGATCGGCCGAAAGTTGCGGATTAGCGGGGTGGGTCGTATCCATGGGGCAATCCCGGCTGGTGTCGCTCAGCATACTCGATCGCTCGGCCGGTTGCCTCGACTAGCTTGCCTCGCGCTTGGCGTGGATGATGGACCAGAGACGCTCGGGCGTCGCGGGCATCTCGACATGCTCGACATCGAGCGCGTCGGCGATGGCGCCGATGATTGCCGCGGCGGCAGGCGTCGTGCCGGCCTCGCCGCCGCCCTTGACGCGCAGCGGATTGCCTTGGGTCGGGTCCTCGACGCTCTCGACCGCGAAGTTCGGGAAATCGTCGGCGCGCGGCATGGCGTAATCCATGAACGAGCCGCTTTGCACCTGGCCCGTCGCGTGCTCCCAAACGACCCGCTCCATCAGCGCCTGGCCCGCGCCTTGCGCGATGCCGCCATGGATCTGGCCGTCGAGGATGAGCGGATTGATGACTTGGCCGGCATCGTCGACGGCGGTGTAGCGGAGGATCGAGGCGCGCCCGGTCTCGCCGTCGATCTCGACCTCGCAGACCGCGGCGCCGGTCGGATGCGCGGGAATGCGCCCGACGAACTGTGCCTCGGCAACGAGCGGGGCCTGCAGCTCCGGCGGCAGATCGCGGCGATCCTCGAGCGCGCGCGCAAGATCGAAGAGGCCGAGCGAACGGTTGCTGTCCCTGACGCGAAACAGCCCGTCGGCGAATTCGATGTCGCGCTCGGGCGCATCGAGCAAAAACGCGGCAAGGCCGTGGCCCTGGGCGATGATCTTCGCCGCGGCCTCGACCAGCAGCGTGCCGGCAAGCCGCATCGAGCGGTCGGAATGCGTGCCGCCGCCGATGCCGAGCCGCCTCGTGTCGCCGGAGACGAGGGCAATTTGCTCTGCCCCGACGCCCAATTGCTCGCCCACCACCTGGGCAAAGCTGGTCTCGTGGCCCTGGCCGGTCGATTGCGTGCCGGTCAGAATCTCGATCCGGTCGTCGGGCTGGACGGTGACAATGACTTTCTCCTGCGGCGCGCCGACCGGCGCCTCGACGTAATTGGCGAGCGCGATGCCGCGCCGCTTGCCCGCTTCCGCCGCGCGGGCGCGGCGCAAAGCGAACCCCGCCCAATCCGCCAACTCGGCGGCGCGCGCCATGTTGCCGAGGAAGTCGCCGCTGTCGAAGGTGAGGCCCATGGCGGTGCGGTAGGGCAAATCCTCGCGCCGCACCAGATTGCGGCGGCGCAGCTCGAGCCGATCGAGGCGCAGGCGCCGTGCCGCGATGTCCAGCAGCCGCTCGATGACGAAGGTCGCCTCGGGCCGGCCGGCGCCGCGATAGGGGCCGGTCGGCACGGTGTTGGTGAGCACGCCCGTGATCCGCATATGCGCCGCCGGCACGCGATAAACCGTCGATGCGATCCGATAGCCATTGGCGAGCGGCACATAGGAGACGGGATAGGCCCCGACATTGCCGAAGAGCGCGATGTCGAGCGCCAGGATTCTGCCGTCGCGATCGAGCGCCAGCGCCGCGCGGGTCACCGCGTCGCGGCCCTGATAGTCGCTCAAGAACGCCTCGCCGCGCTCGCTCGTCCAGCGCACCGGCCGGCCGAGGCGCCGCGCCGCCCACAGCACGAGCACCGCCTCGACATTGACCATGGTCCGCCCGCCGAAGCCGCCGCCGACATCGGGGCAGACGACCTGGACCTTGTCCGGCGGCAGCTGCAGCGCCTCGATGAGTGCCATCTTCTGGCGGTGGGCGCCTTGGCTTCCGGCGATGAGCGTGTGCTCGCCGCTTTCGGCATCGACGATGCCGATCGCCGCGCGCGGCTCCATTTGCGCATTGGCGACACGCTGATTGATGAAGTCGTGACGCACCACCAGCACGGCCTCGCCGAGCGCGCGCGCCGTCGCCGCCGCATCGCCCCATTCCGCCGCGAGACAGAGATTGCCGGGCGCGCCCGCATGCAGGAGCGGCGCTTCCGGCGCGAGCGCGTCGCCGACCGACACGACCGCGGGCAGCGGCGCGTAATCGACCGCGACGCGCTCGGCCGCGTCCTTGGCCAAGGCCAGCGTCTCGGCGACGACCAGCGCCACCGGCTCGCCGACATAGCGCACGCGACCCTCCGCCAGCGGCAGCGGCCGCTCGTCGAAGATCACACTCGCGTTGTCGGCGCGAAATGCCGGCTTCTTCACGTCGAGCGCGTCGATGGTATTGGGCAGATGCGGGATGGGCTTGAGCCCGTCGGCGCGCCACTCGGCGGCGCTGAGCACGGCGAGCACGCCCGGCATCCCCAGGGCGCTCTCGCGGCGGATCGATCGCAGCTCGGCATGCGCGTGCGGCGAGCGCAGGAAGACCGCATGGACCTCGCGCGGCAGGCGCAAATCGTCGGTGTAGCGCCCCTTGCCGCGCAGCAGGCGGAGATCCTCGAAGCGCGGTATGGGCTTGCCGATCAGTCTGGGCATCCGCTTCTCCCGCCGGCATTTGACGCCGCCCAGCGTCCGGCGACAAGGGCGGGGTTTGCGCGCCGGTTTTCGCCTCGATAGAGTCGCGGGCAAACAAGCGACGAGGAACGCCGTGGCGCATCGCACCAAGCCGCCCTTCCGCGCCGATCACGTCGGCAGCCTGCTCCGCCCGCCCGAGGTCAAAAAGGCGCGCGAGGATCTGGCGGCGGGACGCATCGGCGCCGTCGAACTGCGCGCGGTCGAGGATGCGGCGATCCGCAATCTCGTCAAGATGCAGGAGGAGGCCGGGCTCGAGGCCGTCACCGACGGCGAGGTCCGCCGCCGCTCCTGGCATATGGACTTCATCTATCAGATCGGCGGGGTCGCGAAATCGGACGACAAGGTTCAGGTGCATTTCCACGGCGATCAAGGCGACATCGACTTCTCGGTCGACGGCATCAAGATCACGCGGCCGCTCACGCTCGAGCGGACCATCTTCGGCGAGGATTTCCAGTTCCTGAAGGGGGTGGCGAAGGCGACGCCCAAACAGACCATACCGGCGCCGAGCATGATCCACCGCCGCAGCGGTCCCAATTTCCCGGGCAAGGCGTATCCGGACATCGCGCAGTTCTGGCACGATGTCGCTGCGGTCTATGGCGAAGAGATCGAGCGGCTCGGCAAGCTCGGCTGCACCTATCTACAGCTCGACGACACGACCTACGCCACCTTGTGCGATCCCGCCGAGCGCGCGGCGATGACGCGGAACGGCGTCGATGGCGAGCGCATCCATCTGACCTATATCCGCCTCATCAATGATGCGCTCAAACGCAAGCCGGCGGGCATGACCGTCTGCACCCATAGCTGCCGCGGCAATTTCCGCTCGTCGTGGAATGCCTCGGGCGCCTATGATTTCCTGGCCGAGGCGCTGTTCAACGAGCTCGCGGTCGACGGCTTCTTCCTCGAATACGACGACGCCCGCTCCGGCGGCTTCGAGCCGCTGCGCTTCGTGCCCAAGGGCAAGATGGTCGTATTGGGCCTCGTCACCACCAAAAAGGGCGCGCTCGAGATGAAAGACGATCTGAAGCGGCGCATCGACGAGGCGGCGAAATACGTTCCGCTCGACCAGCTCTGCCTGTCGCCGCAATGCGGCTTTTCCTCGACCATGGAGGGCAATGCGCTCACGCCCGCGGAGCAGGCCGCCAAGCTCCGCCTCGTCGTCGAGACCGCGCGCGAAGTGTGGGGGTGAGCCCCCGCTTGCCGACGGCGGCGGGGCGGAGTAAAACCAGCCTATCCCTTGGGGAGTAGCCGCCCGGCCGTGATGGCCGGGCCGTGCGTCAACATGCTTGGCGGAGACGCCATGGCGCACGGGGCCGATATGGCATGGCGAGACCATCGGTTCGACCTCGCCGCAGCCGGGCGGGAGGGGTCGGCCGTGGTCCGTCACCCGCCCGGCCGGCAGGCGGCTCGATGGAAGCCTTCCTGGTTTCGCTGGCGACGGTGGCGGTGGCCGAGATGGGCGACCGCACGCAGCTCCTGACGCTGGTCTTGGCGGCGCATTATCGCAAGCCCTGGCCGATCCTCGCTGGCATTCTCGGGGCGACGCTCGCCAATCATCTGGCCGCGGGTCTCATCGGCGCGTGGTTCGGCCGCTTCCTGACGACCATGGTGCTCGACGCTACGGTGGGCGCGAGCATGCTGGCGATGGCGTTGTGGACGCTCAGGCAGGACCGGCTCGATCAGGACGTGACCATGAACCGGGGCGTCTTCCTGACGACGCTCGTTGCGTTCTTCTTGGCGGAGATCGGCGACAAGACGCAGATCGCGACCGTCGCGCTCGCCGCCGGCTACCAGAATCTTCCTGCGGTCGTGACCGGGACGACGAGCGGCATGGTGCTGGCCAATCTCCCGGTGATCTTCCTTGCCGCGGTGGTGACGGGGACGACGAGCGGGATGCTGCTGGCGAATTTGCCGGTGGTCTTTCTCGGCCGGGCTTTCGCCGACCGGCTGCCGCTCAAGGCGATGCGCTATGGCGGCGCGGCGCTGTTCGCCGTCATCGGCGCCGTCTTCCTTCTCCGCGCTTTCGCCCAGTAGCTCAGGGCAGGATCGCCGGCCCGCGCACGATAGTGACGCCTTGCGCCGTCTTCTCGACGGTCATATGCAAATTTGCGATGGGCGGTGGCGGCGGCGGCGGCAGGTTGGCGTTGATGACGACGATCCCGGGCATGCCGCCATACTCGTCCGGCAGCGAGACGCAGCAATAGCCTTGGAAGAGACCGCTGGAGAAGCGATGGCGGAAATGCTCGAACGCTTCGAACTGGCCGGGCGCGCGCACGAAGCCGCGGCCGATGGTCACGCCGAACTGGGCGCGCGACTGCTCCGCTGCCGCGGGATCCGCGAGCAACGGCAGGGCCGCTGCGCCGAGCAGCAGCATGGCAATGAAACCCCGCATCTGACGCCTCCACCGTCACATTGACCCGCGTTTACACGCGGTATACGCCGGAGAGTTGTGGCGGGTTCGCTTGTGCCGGTCAAGCCGCGCCGCACCGTGGCGGCGCAATGCGGGGCTCAGCCGCGCAGCATTAGAAGCGTGAATACGGTGCAGCACAGCGCGCTGCACACGGCGGTCGCGGTCGCGACCTCGCCCCACATGCCTTCGCGGCGGCAGGCGCTGCGGAAGATGCCGACGATGCACCAGACTTGGATGGCGATCGCGGGAATGAGCAGCAGCCTTGCCGCGAACGCCCAAATCCAGGAGGGCAGGCCGGCGCCGCCGATTGCAGCAAGCGAAACGGGCATGTGGGTCGCGCCGTCGAGCGAGAAGATGATCCAGGCGCAGAGTGCGACGACCGGACCGGTCAACAGCACGCCGTTCACCCAGAAGCTCCACACCAGCGGCAACTCGCCCCGCCAATGGCGCTTCACATAGGAGACCGCCGGCTGCGACGGCGTGCCGATCGCCAGGAGCAGGGCGCGCAAGGATTCATCGGCGGGCTCCGCCGCCGCGGCGATCTCGGGCGCGGGTGTATCGGCGGGCATCGGCGCCGGCGGCGCGGCCGCAGCGGCGGCGGCAATCGGCGGCTCCGGCTTCGGTGCGGGCGGCGGATCGGGCTGCCGGGTCGGCGCCGAGGTGGCTTCCGGCATGGCGGCGCGGGCGAGCGGCGGCGCAACTGGAGGCGGCGGCGGCTCGTGCGGCGTCAGATCCGCAGGCGGGGGCGACCCGCCCTCCGGCACGTCGGGGGGGATGAGCAGGCCGGCGATCTTGTCGGCTTGGGTCCAGCCGAGGTAGCCCGGCCGCCAGATGAAATCCTCCGGCGCGATCGAGCCGTCGCCGGCAAGCCAGACGAGCTCGACATCCGAAAGCGGGCCGCGGCTCTCGCCGTTGCGCGCGACGTACCAGCGGCGTAGCCCGAGACCGGCGGAAAAGGTTTCGCGTTTCAAGGAGATTGCGCCATCGACCGTCATGACATGAACCACACGCGAGAAGGCCCGCGCCGATTCTCCGGGAACATTGGTTAACATCGCGCTAAGGCGCGGCGCGCGCCGGCATTATGCCGTGCGTTAAGAGCAACGAGGTTCGGCGGTGTCGGGGCGGCGCGCGCCCCCGGGCTTCACCGCGACCAGGCGAAGGGGCAACGCGCCTGCAAATGGGCAACCCAGCGCTGCTCGGCGATGAAGCGCAGCCCGATATGCGCGTGGCGCCGCCACGCCACTTCCGCCGCGATGAGCGGCGTGCTGTCGAGGCTGAGCCAGACGCGGCTGCCCGCCTCGGGCAAGGTCAGGAGCTGCAGCTTGGCTCCTTCGGGCGAAATGTCTGCGACCGTGCAGCGCAGCGCGCTGTCGTGAAACTTGATCTCGGCGGGCCAGTCGGTGCGCATGCGGCGCCCGGCGACCGCGGGCTTGCGCCGCCGGCCCGGGAACAGCAGGACATTATCCGCGCCCATCCGACACCTTCCGTTCTTGCGTTGCGACGTCCGCCGGTCCGGCTTCGGGTGTCCGGCGCCGGCGGCTGAGGGCGCCCGAATCTGCCTGCGCCGGCCGCGGAAGTAAAGTTAACCCAGGAAATTTTTCGGCCGCGGCGACGTTGGACGCCGGCACACGGTCCTCGGGTGACGGCAAACCTCCGGCGCCGCGGCTTCGGCCGGCGCTTGCCAGCGCCGGCGCCGCCGTGATAGCGTCTATTTCGATATTTTCGGGTTTCGTCAAGTTACCGGCGCCGCTTGGCGCCGCTCGGGGGAAGCGATGAAATCTGGCCTAGCGTTCGGATGGGAGGACCGCCGCGTCTCCGCCGCGATCTTCGGCGACGCGCTCGGGGTGGCGGTTCTGGCCCTCTGCCTGCTCGCCGTCGCCTTGCCGCTTGTCGGCACGGCCTATCTCGATCGATACCGTGACGCCGGCGCGCCGCTGCCGGCGGCCAAATTGCGCCTATCGCCCGCGTTGTCGCAGCCGAACGCTCCCGCCCTTGCGCCGTCGAAACTGGCCGAGACGCGGTCGGGCGCGTCTGCCGCCGGTTCCGATGCGACCGGCGCGGCCGTGCTCGCCGCGCCGGCGCCGCTTCCTGCCGAGACGCCGGCAAATCCGCCGGGTGCCGCGGCCGACCAGATCGTCGGCATCGCCTTTCCCCAGGGCTCGGCCCGGCTCCCGAGCGATCATCGCGGCGACCTCGTCGACATCGCCACGCTCTACCGCGTGCATGGCGGGACGATACGGATCGTCGGCTATGGCGAGGGCTCAGGCGCCAGAGACCCGGCGCAGCAATTGGCGAGCGTCACCCTGGCGCTGGACCGCGCCAAGGCCGTGGCCCTGGCGCTGGCGCAACTCGGCGTCTCGCCCGCCGATCTTCGGGTCGAGGCGGCGCCGCCGCAATCGGATGGCGCCGGGGCGGACGTCTACGTCACCCGTTCCTAAACCTCGCGCGGCGCCTGCCTCAGCGCCCGCCGACCGCGTGCATGACGCCGGCATGCGCCGGCTCGTTGTTCACGGCGATCTCCAGGACGACCTCGTTCTCGACCAGGAGGCAGCCCTTCTTGCCCACCCGCGGCACGGGGATGCCGCGCTCGACGCAGTAATTGACGAGAATGTCGGTCAGCCTGGCATAGGGGATCTTGAAATCGAGGACATGCACGTTGTCGACGTATTTCATCTCGATCATGACGGTGACGGTCTCGGGGCCGGCCTGAACCTCGCAGATCTTCCCGGGCGGCAGGAACCTGGCGTCCATTTTGCGGAAGGCGTTGAGAGCGTCCCCGACCTCTTGGCTGGTGAGGAAGATCCGTCGAAGCTCCCGGCTCATCGTTGCTCTCGAATGACAGGGCCCCGTCGCACCATGACGGGACAAGGGCGATTCTTGGCGCGCCACCGCTTACCAAGTCGTTAACTAATCCGTGCCAATCATCGCGGCCTGATCCCGTCGGCCAATCGGCTTGCAAAGGCTTGCCCGCCCGCGCCGGCCTATGGTATGGTTCTTGCGAAATTTTCTATGTTCGTCAAGTCAGTGCGGCCCCATGTTCACGATCCGTGAGAAGTCGATGCGGTTTCTCCCCCGCCGCCGGCCGACCGGCGGGACGGGCGCGCCGCATCCGTCGCCGGGTCGGACGTGATGTCGCTGGACCGTCCGACCTTCTCGAGCCGCCTCGTCATCCCCCTGTCTTGGGAGCCGGTGGAAGGCCCGCCCTCGGCCGCGGCGCTCGACGCGCTCGAGCAGCAGAACCGCGGCGTCCTCGAGGTGCTGCTGCAGCGGATCGATCTCGATGCCGCGCCGCGGGCGGCGGATGAGCGGCTCGCCGAAGCCTTGGTGCCGATCCGCCTGAAGCTCGATCTGATCATCGAGATGCTGAGCCGGCTCAGCTATCGCGACGTCGTTCTGCCCGAGCCGCGCGAGATCGAGGTCGGGCTCGACCTGATCGCCTGGTCGTCGCCTGAGCCGCTCGTGGTCGGAGGCTGGCTGCTGCTTCGCCTCTATTTCAGCGGCGCCTATCGCGAGCCAGTGGCGCTTCTGGGCCGCGTCGTCGATTGCATGCCCGGCGGCCGGAACGGCGGCTGGCACATCGAGGCGGCGCTGTCGGAGATGTCGGAGGCGATCAGCGAATCTTTCGCGCGACTCGTCTTCTTCGAGCATCGCCGCCGTCTCGGGCAACGCCCGGCGCGGACGGGTCTGCGGTCGAGGCCATGACAGATCCGATCACCGCAATGGCTTCGGCGACGGCGGACCTGGGCGCGCTTGCGCGCGCCGCGAGCGCGCCGCCGCCCGCGCTTTCCGAAAGCGCGGACGCCACCGGCTCCGGCGCGTCCTTTCTCGCAGCGCTGGGCGCGGCGCTCAACCGGGTCGACAGCCACATCGCCTCGGCCTCGGCGGCGGCCAAGTCCTTCGCCGCGGGCGGTAGCGACATCTCCTTGAGCGACGTGATGATCTCGCTCGAGGAAGCCAATCTTGCGCTGCAGACGGCGGCGACGGTGCGCGACAAGGTCGCCGCCGCCTACACCACCATCATGAACATGCAGGTCTAGCGTCCAGGGTGATACGTGGCGGTACTCGACGGGATCTTGCCGAGGAGCATGATGGAGCGCGTCGGCCCGGCGCTCGGCGGCAGGGGTTGGTTCACCTTGGCCGCGGGCGGGGCGGTCGCCGCCGCCGTGCTTGCCATCGCCTATCTCTGGTCGGGGAATTCCAGCAACGCCGTCCTTTATGCCGGACTCTCGGGCGAGGACGGCGGCCACGTCATCAACGAACTGCAGAAGCTCAATATTCCCTATCGCATCACCGAAGGCGGCCGGGTGATCCTGGTGCCGGCGACCGATGTCGGCCGGGCGCGGCTGCAATTGGCGGCGCGCGGCGTGCCGAAGCAGGACCACGACGAATGGGCGCTGCTCGACAACGAGGCGTTGGGCGTGAGCCCCTTCGTCGAGCAGGTGCATTACGTCCGCGGCATCGAGGCCGCATTGTCGCGCACCGTCGGCGAGGTCGAGGGCGTTTCTTCCGCCAAGGTGACGGTGGCGCTGCCGAAACAGACGGGATTCCTCGCCGACCAGCCGAAGCCGAGCGCCTCGGTTCTGGTCCGGCTGCGCCAAGGGGTGCAGCTGACGGGTTCGCAGGTCAGAGGCATCGTCGGCCTGGTCGGCTCGAGCGTGCCCGGCCTCGCGCAGGAGAATGTGACCGTCGTCGATCAGACCGGCCGCGTGCTCAGCTCCGCCGGCCGGGAGGGGCTGCAGCAGGTGCCGGAGCAGCTCGAGATCGCGCGCCAAATCGGCGCCCGCTACGAGGCGCTCATCACCGATCTCCTGGCGCCAGTCTTCGGCCGCGGCAATTTCCGCATCTCCGTCGACGCCGACATCGACTTCTCGCAATCGAAGCAGAGCTCGGTCAAATACGGCCAAAGCCACGTGCTGAGTCAGGACGAGACGCTCCACGTGCACCCCGCCGACGGCAACGGCGACCAAGCCATGGGCATTCCCGGCGCTCTCTCGAACCGGGCGCCCCCCGCGCCGACCGCGGCGGTCAACAAGCCGCCGGCCGAGGAGCAGGCGGCGAATGGCGGCAAACCCGCGGCCAACGCCGCCGCGCTCACCGTCCCCGCCGACAGCCACACCACCACCAACTACGACATCGACCGTACCGACGCGTTCCTGCAGGATCCGTCGTGGAAGCTGCGGGCGATCAACGTCGCAGTCCTCGTCAACAATCCCACCGGCAAGCCGATCCCGCCGGAGCGGATCAAATCGGCGAAGACGCTGGTGACCTCGGCGATCGGCGTCGGCCAGAATCGCGACGTCACGGTAGTCGATCTCCCGTTCGAACAAGAAGGACTGATCGCTCCCACCACCACCGGCAACGGCGCGGCCGCAGCCGAGGCGCCCGTGCCCTGGTGGAAGGAGCAATGGCTGCGCGCCGTCGAGCAGAACGCGATCTTGGCGGTCGCGGGCCTGCTTGCGCTTTTCGGCGGACTGTTCCCGATGCTGCGCCGGATCGGCGGCCACAGGGCGCTCGCGGGCGCCGCTGCCACGCCGAATGTCGCGACGGCCCAGCGCGTCGCCGAGGTCGGCGCCTTGCTCCGGGCCGCGGTTCCTGCCGACCGCGGCAAGCCGCAGGACGCGGCGGCGCCGGCGCCGGCCGCGGCGACGATCTCGCAGGATGTGTTCCGCATCGACACCGAGACGATTCGAGCGCTGGCGGCCAACGATCCCGCCCGCACCGCGCTCGTCATAAGGGAGTGGCTATCGCGTGACAGACGGTAAGTCGGCCGACCTCAGCGACATCGAGAAATCGGCGGTCCTGCTGATGTCGATCGGCCAGGACCAAGCGGCCGACGTTCTCAGATACCTCTCGGCGCAGGAGATCAACCGGCTGTCGGCGGCGATGGCGCGGCTGTCAAGCATGTCGACGGTCGCGGTCTCCGGCGTCTTCAAGGAATTCACCGATCTCATGCTGCAGCAGACCTCGATCGGGGTGGGCGGCGAGGCCTATCTGCGCGGCGCGTTGGAGAAGGCGCTGGGCGCGGAGAAGGCTGCCGGATTCGTCGAGCGCATTCAGCACGGCGGCGAATTCGCCAAGATCGACGCCGTCAAGCTGACCGACCCGCGGGTCCTGGTCGAGATGATCCGCTCTGAACATCCGCAGATCGTCGCAATGATCCTGGGATACATGGAGCCGGAACGGGCGGCTGAGCTGATTCGATACCTGCCCGACGAACTCATCGATCAGGTGATTCCCCGCCTGGCGACGCTCGATTCCATTCCGCCGGCCGCGGTCCGCGAGCTCAACGAGGCGCTCGAGGATCTGATGGCGGCGGATCTGCAGCATGTGCGCCTGACGGTCGGCGGCATCAAGGTCGCGGCGAACATCCTCAATCGCTTCGATGCGACTCGCGCGCAGCACGTTCTCGCTTCGATCAAGGATGTCGATCAGGAACTGGCGCAGCGCATCATGGACAACATGTTCGTCTTCCAGGATCTCATCGCCGTCGACGACCGCAACTTCCAGATCCTGCTGCGCGAGGTCGATCAGAATCTGCTGGTTCCGGCCTTGAAGGGCGCCGATCCCAATCTGCGCGAGAAGGTGTTCCGCAATCTGTCGCAGCGCGCGGCCGAATCGCTGCGCGAGGAAATCGACGCCAAGGGCCCGATGCGCGTGACCGAGGTGGAGGCGGCGCAGAAGGAGATCCTGGCCGCGGCCCAGCGTCTCGAGGCCGAAGGCAAGATCATCCTGCGGACCGACACCAACGATCTCGTGGCCTAGGGGGAGCGTGGCTGCATGTCATCCGTACGCAGCATCGGCTCCGGCCGCACCGTCGAGCTCTCGCCCAAAACCGGCGAGGGATCGCGGAGCGACGCGATCCAGACCGACACCGGCTTCACCGCGGCGCTCCATCAGGCAACCGCTTCCGCCGCCCCGGCGGCGAAGGATGCCGCCGATGCCGATGCCGGCTCTGCCGATTCGAGCGATGGCCAGTCCACCGCGACTGCCGCGTCGAGCGGCTCCGGCAAGCCCGCCGCGGACGCGCCAGCCGCGAGCCAACGCGGCACCGCGGCGGCGAGCGATGGCGCCACATCGGCCGCCGATCCTTCGGCCGCCAATGCCGGAGCAAGAGACGGCGACACCGCCGCGCTCGCCATTCAAGACGGCAACATCGGTGCCGGCGGTACGCTCGCGGCCGCGGTCGTCGCCGGCGCGAAAGGCAGCGCGGGCAGCGCCGGCCCAAGCGCCGACGCGGCGCCAGCGCCGGGCGAGAAGAAGCGCATGGCCGCCGCGGCAGCGCCGAGTGCGGCGGCTCAGCTTGTCGTTGCGGCGCCGGTTGCGCAGACTGTGGCTAGCTCGGCGTCAGACTCGACAAGCCCGGTCGAGACTCCTGCTTCGATCGGCGCAGGCCGCGCGGCGCTTGTCACGGCGTCGAGCCAAGGCGCCGCAACGACGTCCGCCGGCAGCGGCGCGACGGCAACGGGTCCTCAGCCTGCAGGAATGGCTGCCGATGCCGTGGCATCGCGTCTTAACCTCGTGAATGCGGCCGGCGCCAGCCCTCCTCTCGCCAGCAACGGGGCCGTGTCCTCCGGGGTTGCCGCGTTCATCGATTCCGCCACGACCGCGCCGCCACTGCCGCTTGGCTCCGACAGTGGCGGAGCAGGGCAAGCGCAATCCGATCCGGCGCCCGACGCGGGGTCCGGATTCGCGGCATCGCCGCCGCCCGCCGCCGCCGTCGATGCCGCCGCGGCGCCGGCGCTTCTCGCGGCAATCCAACCGTCCTCTGCCCGATTTACCAGCGGCGAAATTGCTGGGCCGCCCGACACCGGCGCGGCGCCGGGGGCAGCGGCGACGCGGGCTCAGACGGGTGATCCGAACTCTGCGATCGGCGTCGTCTTGAGCGATAGCGCTGCGGCGCCGGCGCCGGTTGCGGGCGGGTCCGGCGCCGCGGCCGCCGCGCGGGGACCGACCGATCTGCCGGCAGGCATTGCGCGCCAAGTGATGGCGATGGCCGCGGGCGGCGGCCAGGTGGCGGTGCTGCGCCTGCATCCGCCCGAACTCGGCGATCTCACGGTGCGGGTCGTGGTCGAGGGCCGCGACGTCTCGGCCTGGTTCGGCTCGCCGCAGCCTGCGGTGCAGCAGGCGATCAATCTGGCGATCGGCCAGCTGCGCAGCGATCTCGGCGGCGCCGGCTACACTTTGACCGGCGCCTGGGTCGGCGCCGATGCGTCCGGACCGCGCGACCGCTCCGGCAATCCGGCGGGATCGCCGAACCGGCGCGGCGCCGCAGCGCAGCCGTTGGCGCCGGAGCCGAGCTACCAGCAATCTTCGTCCGGCTCGACCGTGAGCATCTATGTCTGACGAATCCGATCAGACATCGGTCCGCCGCTACAATCTCTTCGTCGCGGATTGGCTTACCCGTGCGCGGATGCCGACGCTGGAGATTATCAACGATCGCTTCTCCCGCTATCTCCGCGCCGCTCTATTCCAGCACATGCGCAAGGCGATCGAGCTGTCCGGCGGCTCGATCGAGCTCCTCAAGCACTCGCAGCTCCTCGAGAGTCTCGAAGACCCGAGCTACATGGCGCTGGTCAACCTCAAGCCGCTGCGTGGCACGATGCTGGTGGCGGCCGACACCGAGCTCGTGACCTCGATCATCGAGAGCCGCTTCGGCGGCAACGGGCGCTTCCCCGTAGTGATGGACAGGCGCGATTTCACACCGGTCGAGCAGAAGGTCATGCGGCGCATCGTCGAGACCGCGCTCGAGCAATTCGTCCTCGCCTGGAATCCGATCGAGAAATTCGAGCCGGACATCGTGCGGCTCGAATTCAACCCGCAATTCGCCAGCGTGGCGACGGCGAGCGAGGTGGTCATCGTCAGCACTTTTCTCGCCAAGGTCGATAACGGCCGGGGCAAGCTCATGATCTGCATTCCCTACACGACGCTGGAGCCGCTGCGCGATCAGCTGATGTCGGGCGTCGTCGCGGATTCGGTGGATCAGGACCGGCGCTGGTACGAACTGCTGAAGCACGGCGTCGAGCAAGCGACGATGCCGCTGCGCGTCGAGCTGACACAACTCGAGATGTCCATCGGCGATCTCCTGGCGATTCGGAGCGGCGACATCTTCGAGATCGACCAGCCGAACTCCGTCACGGTCGAAGCGAATGGCCTGCCGCTGTTTCGCGGGCGCTGGGGCAAACACGGGAGCAAGCTCGCGGTGAGGATCGAGGAGCGTCTGTCGACGCTGCAGGAATTCATCACCAACGCTTGGTCCGATGGGAGAAGTGACGATGGCCGACCCGAATACTAACCCGTCCGCCCCGGCGCTCGCCGACGGCCAACCGACGGCCTTCGAGCCGCCCGATCTGCCGGGCGATCCCTCCGGGCCGGCGGCGGAAGGTGCGGCGCCGGATTCCGGCGGCGGCGCGGCGGACACCTCGAAACTCGATCTCGTGCTGGAGATTCCGGTTCGCCTCTCGGTCGAACTCGGCCGCACGGAAATACCGATCCGCGACGTGCTCCATCTCGGGCGCGGCTCGATGGTGGAGCTCGACCGCGGCCCGGGCGCGCCCTTGGACGTGCGCGTCAACGGTGTGCTGATCGGGCGCGGCGAGGTCGTGGTGGTGAACGAGGAGAAGCTCGGCCTGCGCTTCATCGACGTGGTGAGCCAGGCCGAGCGGGTCAAGCGACTACGCTAGGGGGTGAGAAGTGGGGGAGTTCTCCGAGGCCGGACAAGGGGCGTTGCTGACCATCCTCTATGTCGCCGGGCCGATTCTGGCGGTGGTGATGTCGGTCGGCGTGATGGTGAGCCTGTTTCAGGCGGTGACGCAGATCAACGAGATGACCTTGAGCTTCGTGCCGAAGTTCCTGGGCACCGCGGCGGTGCTGGCGGTGCTCGGCCCGTGGCTCTTGCGCCGGCTTGAAACCTTTGCCGTGCTGATCCTGACGGGGCTGCCGCGGATGCTGTCGTGACCGTCGAAGCACCGCCAGTCGCGGGAGGCTTGGCGCTCGGCGCGTGGCGGCGGCACTTGCCGTCGCTCGCGGCGCCCATTGCCTTCGTCCTGATTCTGGCGATGGTGATCGTGCCGCTGCCGCCCTTCGCGCTCGACGTTCTCTTCACCTTCAACATCTGCTTCGGGCTGATGATCTTGCTGGCGTCGCTCTATACGACGAAGCCGACGGATTTCTCGGCATTTCCGACCTTGCTCCTGGTGACGACGCTGTTGCGGCTGTCGCTCAACGTCGCGGCCGCGCGCGTCATCCTGCTCGACGGCTATCTCGGCTCGGAGGCGGCGGGCCACGTCATCGAATCCTTCGGCGCCTTCGTCGTCGGCGGCAATTACGCGGTCGGCATCGCCGTCTTCGCCATATTGGTCATCATCAACTTCGTAGTGATCACCAAGGGCTCGGGGCGCATCGCCGAGGTCGCCGCCCGCTTCGTGCTCGACGGCATGCCCGGCAAGCAGATGGCGATCGACGCCGATCTCAACGCCGGCCTCATCAACCAGGAAGAGGCGATGCGCCGGCGCCAGGAGGTGGCGCATGAGGCGGATTTCTTCGGCGCCATGGACGGCGCCAGCAAGTTCGTGCGCGGCGATGCGGTGGCCGCGATCCTGATTCTCTTCATCAACCTCATCGGCGGCCTCGTCATCGCCGTCTGGCAGCATGGCCTCAGCCTCGCCGAAGCCGGAGAGACCTATACGCTCTTGACGATCGGCGACGGCCTCGTGGCGCAAATCCCCGCGCTGGTGATCTCGGCCGCGGCAGGCGTCATCGTCAGCCGCGTCTCGACCGGCCACGACGTCGGCAATCAGCTCGTCGCCCAACTCTCGGCGTTTCCCAAGGTGTGGTGGCTCACCGGCGGCATCGTCGGGCTGTTCGGCCTGGTGCCGGGCATGCCGCATTTGCCGTTTCTGTTTTTCGCGCTGGTCCTGGGCGGCACCGGCTGGTGGATCTACCGCGAACGCAGCCGGGTCCAGCAGCAGAAGCCGGCGCCGGCGGTCAAGCCAACCGAGCCCGAGGAGATCGATATCGGCGTCGTGGAACTGGTCGAGCCCCTCGAGGTCGAGGTCGGCTACCGCCTCGTCGGTCTGGTCAGCAAGGACCGCGACGGCGGGCTCCTGCGCCGCTTGCGCGCCGTCCGCAAGCAGGTCTCGCGCGAGTTCGGCTTTCTCGTGCCGGTGGTTCATGTCCGCGACAACGCCGATTTGCGCTCGACCGGCTACCGCATCATGGTCTATGGCGTCGAGCGCGCCGCCGGCGAAGTCCATCCCGACAAGCTCCTCGCCATTCCCGCCGACAAGACGCTCGGCGAGATTCACGGCATCCCGACGCGCGACCCGGTATTCGGCCGGCCGGCGCAATGGATCATGCCGGCGATGGCGGAGCAGGCGCGCGCCGCCGGCTACACCGTCTTCGACGCCGCGGTGGTCATCGCCACACATTTCGAGCGCGTCATCAAGGACAACATCGAAACCTTGTTCGGCCGGGCCGAGCTCGACGGCGTTCTCGCCTTTCTCGGTAAGCAGCTCCCCAAGCTGGTCGAGGAGTTGACGCCCAAGCTCCTGCCCCTGACCGTCGTCCACAAGGTGCTGTGCGGGCTGCTCGTCGAGCACGTGCCGATCCGCGATCTTCGAACCATCGTCGTGACCCTGATTGAAGAGGCCGGAAACCAAGACCCCAAGGCGCTGCTCGAGACCGTCCGCATCAAGCTGCGCGGCTTTATCGTCCAGAACGTCTTCGGCGCGGTGGACGAGCTCAAGGTGATGGCGCTCGAGAGCGATCTCGAAAAGCTGCTCCAGGAGGTGCTGCGTCTTGCGAGCGGCACCGGAACCTTCGGCATCGAGCCGGCGCTCGCCGGCGAGCTGCGCGGCTTGGCGGCGGCGGCGGCGGCGCGGCTCGAGTTGGTGGCGCCGGTCGCGGCGCTCGCTGTGCGGCCCGAGCTGCGCGAGCTCATGGCGCAGCTCTTGCGGCCGGTGCGTCCGCGCATCCGGGTCTTCTCCTACCAGGAAATCCCCGCGGAAAAGCGCATCAAGGTCGTCGAGCTGCTCGGCCGGCAACAGGCGAAGGTGGTGAATGGCTAGCGCCGGAACCGCAGGGAGCGGCGCGCGCGCGCCGCCGCAGGCGCTGGACGAAGCGAGCCTAGCGCGGCACGCCTCCGACACCTATGCCGCGGCGTATTGCGTCGAGCTCGACGAGACCGAAATCATCCGCCGCTATGTGCCGCTGGTCAAGACGGTCGCAACGCATTTGAAGGGCCGTCTTTCCGACAGCGTGCAGCTCGACGATCTCATCCAGGCCGGGCTCATCGCGGTGCTGCGGATCATGCGTGGCGGCGGCGTGCCGCCGGGTGGCGAGGCGGCGCTCCATCGCTCGATCGTGAACGCGATGATCGACGAGGCGCGGCGCGAGGCCTGGGCGCCGGTCAGGATCATGCGGCTCGCGCGTGCGGCATCCCAAGCGATGAGCGCCATCGAGCAGCGCCTCGGCCGCCATGGCGAGGACGAGGAAATCGCCGGCGCGATGGGAATTCCATTGGCGCAATACCACGAGGCGTTGGTCGAAGTCGCGGGCATCCGCCTGCTCAATCTCGACGAGTTTGTCGCCGGCGACGACGAGCGTCTGCGCGTTCCCGGCAGCCAGGAGACCGCGCTGCAGAAAACCCGCGTCGTCGCCGCGCTGGCCGAGGCGATCGCCGCGCTGCCGGAGCGCGAGAAGATGGTGGTCTCGCTCTACTACGAGCACGAGTTGAACATGGACGAGGTCGGCCAGGTTTTGGGCCTCGACAAGTCGACGATATGCCGCGCGCATGGCCGGGCGCTTCTCATGCTGCGGACGGCGCTCGGCGCGTGGAACGACGCCGAGGCGGCGCCGTCCTCGGCGCCAGGAGGATGACGGGTGGATATTCTATCAATCATCGGCGTCGTGATGGGCGTGGCCTGCGTGCTCATCTCGATGGCGCTCGATGGCGGCAACCTCGGATCCCTGCTGCAACTGCCGGCCTTCGTCATCGTCGGCGGCGGCACGATCGGCGCGGTGCTGCTGCAAACGCCGCTCAAGATCTTTCTGCGCGGGCTCAAGATGCTGCTGTGGGTGTTCCTACCGCCGCGCGACGATTCGCCCGAACTCGTCGAAACGATCATGCAGTGGATTCGGATCTCGCGCCGGCAGTCGATCCTCGCGCTCGATGCGGTGGCGGACCAGCAGAAGGACCCGTTTCTCCGCCAGGGGCTGCGTCTCGTCGTCGACGGCGTCGAGCCCTCGCAGATCCGCAACGTCATGGAAACCATGATCATGACGATCGAGCACGACGAACTGCTCGGCGGCGAGATCTACGAAGGCATGGGCGGCTACGCGCCGACGGTCGGGATCCTGGGCGCGGTCATGGGGCTCATCACCGTCATGTCGCACCTCGATGACCCCTCGAAGCTCGGCAGCGGCATCGCCACGGCTTTCGTCGCCACCGTCTACGGCGTCGCCTCCGCCAATCTTTTGTTCCTGCCGATCGGCAACAAGCTCCGGTTCCTGGCGCGGCGGCGGGCGCGGCGCTTGGAGATGATCACCGAGGGCATGGTCGGCATGGCGATCATGGAGAAGCCCATCCAGTTGGAGATGCGGCTCAGAAGCTATCTCGGCGAAGGCGAAGGGAGCAGCGGCGCGGGCGCCGGCGAGGCGGACGCGAATCCGCGCTCCGCCAACCAGGAAGGCGAAGCCCTCGAGCCGGGCTGAGTCTCGGGCGCGGCGATTGACGGCGGGAGATCTGGGTGAAGGAACGACGGCGCAGACCCGACAAGAAGCACGAGAACCTCGAGCGGTGGGTCATTTCCTACGCGGATTTCACCACGCTTCTGCTGGCGACCTTCGTCGTCATGTACGCGGTGTCCAACATCAATTCCTCGAAGTTCCAGGAAATGGCGGAGGCGTTCTCGACCGCCTTCATGGGCCGGACGACGACGCTGCGCTCGGAAGGCTTCGCCGCCGCGAACAAGGGGCCGTTCAACTTCATGCCCTCGCCCGTGCACACGCCGATCGTCTCGCGCGAACAGCCGGTGAAGAAGCTGCCGCCCGCCTTGAAGCGCGAGGCCGAGAACCGTGTGACCGGTCTCACCGACGCCTACAAGAACCTGACCGGGCTGCTCGCGGATATGATCGAAAAGGGCGAGGTTCGCGTGTCGCTGCGGTCCCTGGGCGTGGTCATCGAGATCAATGCGGTGCTGCTCTTCGACAGCGGCAAGGCCGAATTGACCCGCCCGGCGCTCAGCCTCATCGACCAGATCGGCGGCGCCCTCAAGGATCTGCCCTATCAGATTCAAGTGAACGGCTTCACCGACACCGCGCCGATTCACAACTCGCAGTTCAGCTCGAACTGGGACCTGTCGGCGACCCGGGCGATTTCCGTGGTCAAGCGCTTCGTCGTCGACGGCGTCAGTCCGGAGCGGGTGGTCGGCGCCGGCTTCGGCGAATATCACCCGATCGCGCCGAATACCGATCCCGAGAGCATGGCCAAGAACCGCCGCGTCTCGATCGTCGTGGTGGCGCCGGGCGAAGGCACCGATCCCGAGCACACGCCGCTCCTGGGCGGCGCGGCGCAAGGCGAGAGCGATGAAGCGCAGCCGGATGGCGCTCCGCCCCCCGATGCGGCAACGCCCCTTGCGCCGCCGCAACAATTGACCGCGCCGCCGCCGCCGGCGGCGGGCGCGTCGCCCTAGGGCGGATGAGACGGAGCGGCGATAGATGGCTTCCAGTGGCAAGCGCTCGGACGGCTTGGAGGAAAAGCCCGTGCGCCCGCTGCTGCTCGCCGGCGTGCTGGGGCTCGTCTGGTTCGTGCTGGTGCAGGAGGGCGGCGTCGAGGACGACGCGCCGATGTGGGGCGTCCCGATCATCCTGTGCGTGCGTCTGCTGGTCGATTTCATCGGCGGCTGGGTTGTCGTGTCGCTGCTCCAGCTCGGCGTCAACTTGGCCCGGCTCGGGCTCTCACGTCTGCGCACGCGGTAGGGAGATGGCATGACGCGTCGGCTGCCCCTGGCGTCTTCCGCGGTCGCGCCCTGGCCGATCCCGGAGCTCGACGGCGCGTCGGCCGAAGCCCAAACGGTCAAGCCGCAGGTGGTGGCCGTGAATGGCGCCGACCACGATGAGCCGAGCCCGCGCCAAATGCTCGACGAGCAGATCGCCAAGGGCCATGCCGAGGGCTTGGAGCGCGGCCTCACGGAGGGTCGCGACAAAGGCTACACCCAGGGCTTCGCCGAAGGGCGGCGGGCCGCGGATCAACGCGTCGCGGACCAGGCGCGCCACTTGGCGGGGCTGATCAAGCGGCTTGGCGAGCCGATCCGCGCCCTCGAACGGCCGGTCGAAGAGGCGGTGGTCGGTCTCGGCCTCGAGATCGCGCGCCAGGTGATCGGCGGCGAGGTGTCGCGGTCGCGCGAGCATCTGCTGCGCCTCGTGCGCGAGGCGATCGCCCAGATGCCGATCGAGATGGGCGCGCCCAAGATCATCCTGCATCCCGCGGATCTCGCGCTCCTGCGCGAGCTCGCGCCGGAGATCGAGAGCGGCGGGGTCGAGCTCGTCGCCGATGAATCGATCGATGCCGGCGGCTGTCTCGTCGTCGCCGACGGCGCGATCGGACCGGTCAAGGACAAGCGCTGGTATCAGCGCAACCGTGACGGCTCCTCGCAGGTCGATTTGACCCTCGCCGCGCGCTGGCGCGGCGTCATGCTCGCCCTCTTCGACAGCGAGGGCGAGTGATGGTGCCGGAAACCGTCGTCTCCTCCGCGCGGCTCGTCGCAGCGCTCGAACGCTACCGGGCGCGCGCCCATGACATCGACACCGCGCCCAAGGTCAGCGGCAGCTTGGTGCGCACGGTGGGCTTGGTGATGGAGGCGCGCGGCGTCCATGTCGCGATCGGCGAGCGCTGCTTCGTCGAGAACGATGCCGGGCGCCTGCTTCCGGCCGAAGTCGTGGGCTTCGACGGCGGCCGCGTACTGCTCATGGCCGAAAGCCACGGCGAGGGGCTGGCCGTCGGCGCCCGAGTCATGCCGGCGGGACGGGTGATGGAAGTGGCGGTGGGGCCCGAGCTCTTGGGCCGCGTCATCGACGGCAGCGGTCTCCCGCTCGACGGCAAGGGCCAACTCCGCTGCAGCGAGCGCGTGCCGCTGTTCAGCCAATCAGTCAACCCGATGCGGCGGGCGCTCGTGGACACGCCGCTCGATGTCGGCGTGCGCTCGATCAACGCGCTGTTCTCGCTCGCCCGCGGCTCGCGGCTCGGGCTCTTCTCCGGCAGCGGCGTCGGCAAGAGCGTGCTCTTGGGCATGATGGCGCGCTACACCAGCGCCGACGTCGTCGTCGTCGGCCTCATCGGCGAGCGCGGCCGCGAGGTCAAGGAATTCGTCGAGCTCATTCTCGGCGCGAGCGGCTTGGCGAAGGCGGCGGTCGTCGCCGCGCCTGCCAATGATTCGGCGCTGGCGCGCGTGCACGGCGCCCATCGCGCCGCGGCGATCGCCGAATATTTCCGCGATCGCGGCCGGCATGTCCTGCTGCTCATGGACAGCTTGACCCGCTTCGCCATGGCGCAGCGCGAGATCGGTCTCGCCGTCGGCGAAATCCCCTCGACCAAAGGCTATCCGCCCTCGGTTTTCGGTCGGATCTCGTCCTTGTGCGAGCGGGCGGGCAATGGCGAGGCGGGCTCGGGCAGCATCACCGCGCTCTACACGGTTCTCGTGGAAGGCGACGATCCCAACGATCCCGTCGGCGATGCGGCGCGCGCCATTCTCGATGGCCATCTCGTGCTCTCGCGCAAGCTCGCCGACCGCGGGCATTTTCCGGCGATCGACGTGGGCGCCTCGGTGAGCCGCGTCATGCCCGCGGTGGTCTCGGCCGAGCAGCTGCACTGGGCGCAGCGCTTCAAGCAGTTCCACAGCCGTCTCGAGGAGAGCCGCGACATCATTGCAATCGGCGGCTATCGCCCGGGACATGATGCGGAACTCGATCAGGCGGTGACGCTGAAGCCCGCCATGGAGAATTTTCTCCGCCAGGACATGACGGTCGCGGTTCGTTTCTCGGAGAGCGTGGCGGCGCTCGGCGAGATTGTCGGCAAGTGAGGGGACCATGTCTGGATATGACGGTTTGATCAACATTGCCGGGCGCCGCTCGGACGAGGCGCTCCTGGCCTGGCGGCGGATCAAGAGCCAGTGCGACGAGGCGCGCCACAAGCTCACGCTGTTGAAGCAGCACGGCGAGCGCTATCGCGACCTGATGCGCGCCGGCCTCAAGGAGGGCACCCCGGCGACGGCGGCCATGGCCTTTGTCGGCTTCATCGGCCAGATCGAGGAAGTGGTGGTCCGCCAGGAAGGCGAGGTCGGACGGCTCGAGGAGGCCTGCACGCGCCAGTGGCAGGAGCTCGTCGAGGCGCGTCGCGACCGTCGGCTTTATGAAATCCTGCGCGAGCGCAATCAGACGCAAAAGATGGAGGCGGCGCTCCGGCGCAGCCAAGCCGAGATCGACGAGCTGCTCCGACGGGTCGCAAAGTTGCTCTAGCCGTGCCCGGACCTAGACGAAAAGAGGAAATACGGAAATGGCGCATGAAGCGGATGCGAGTGAGGTTGCGGCGCCGGAAGCGAGCGGCGGCCGCGGACTCTTCTTCTGGATCAAGATCGCGGCGCTCGGGCTCGTCGTCCTGCTCGCGGCCGGGGCGGGCTGGTATTTCTTTCTCGGCGGGCGCGGCAACCCCGGCGCCGAGACCA
>DATNIY010000022.1:0-30608 GCA_035604195.1 Allostellaceae bacterium | reverse complement strand
GGCGGAGCAAGCAAGCTGGCTCTTCCGCGTGTCGCCTTATCTTATCTTCGCGACGACCTGGGTCGCCGCGGCGCTCGTGCCGACCTTCGCCGCCGGTCTCCTGTTCAGCTGGTCGGCCGATCTCATCGCCATCATCGCGCTGCTCGGGAGCGCCCGGTTTTTCCTGGCGCTGGCCGGCCTCGATGTGGGCACCAGCTTCGGCGGGATCGGATCGAGCCGCGAGGCGATGATCGCTTCGCTCGCCGAGCCGGCCATGATCATGATCGTATTCACCTTGGCGCTGATCGCCGGCTCGACCCAGCTTTCGACGATCGCCGGGTTCATGGCCTCGCCGGAGGTGGGGCTCAGCGTTTCGCTCGGGCTGGCGCTGGCCGCGCTGATCCTCGTGGCGATCGCCGAAAATGCCCGGATCCCCGTCGACAATCCGGCGACGCATCTCGAACTCACCATGGTGCATGAGGCGATGGTGCTGGAATATTCCGGCCGGCACTTGGCCCTGATCGAGCTGACGGCGGCGATCCAGCTCTTGCTCTACATCTCGCTGATTGCCTGCGTCTTCGCCCCGTGGAGCCTGGCCGGAGCGGGCCAAGGGATCGCGGCGCAACTCGTCGGCGCCGCCGGCTACCTCGTCAAGCTCGCCATCGGCGGCGTTCTCCTGGCGCTTTTCGAAACCGCGATCGCCAAGATGCGCGTCTTCCGCGTGCCCCAGTTTCTCGGCGCGGCGCTCATGCTCGGGCTCCTCGGCACGCTTCTTCGCTTCGTCTCCGGGGGCTTCTAGATGGACCGCCTCGCCTTCGACATCGCTCATCTGCTCGCCGGCGGGCTCGTCCTCGTCAGCTTCGTGCTGCTCTATCAGGACCGCCTCTACGCGCTGCTCAATGTCTATGCGCTCCATGCGGTGGTGCTGGCACTCTCGGTCGCCTGGCAGGCCTTCGTGCAGGCGGCGCCGCATCTCTATGTCACGGCGGCGATCGCACTCGGCTTCAAGGCGATCGTCATTCCCGTGGCGTTGCACCGCATCGTCGAGCGTCTCGGCATTCACCGCGAGATCGAGGCGGTGGTCGGGGTCGGTCTGACCATGCTCGCGGGAATGGCGCTGGTGGCGCTCTCGATGGTGGTGATGCTGCGGGTGACCGCGGGGGCGGCGCCGCTCGCCCGCGAAGATCTCGCCTTCGCGCTTGCCGTGGTGCTGCTCGGTCTGCTCGTCATGGTGACGCGCCGCAACGCGGTCAGCCAAGTGGTCGGATTCATGTCGCTCGAAAATGGCTTGGTCCTCGCCGCGACCGGCGCCAGGGGCATGCCGCTCGTCGTCGAGATTAGCGTCGCGTTTTCGATTCTGATCGCCTTCATCATCGTCGGCATCTTTCTGTTCCGCATCCGCGAACGGTTCGACACCGTCGACGTGCATGTGCTCGACCAGTTCCGCGGAGAGCGGTGATGAACGCTTCCGGCCTGAGCGGGGTCGACGCCGTCCTGCTGATTCCGTTGTGCGCGGCGGCGCTGCTCGCGGCGGTTCCGAGCTACCGGATCGGCGCCGGCCTCAACGTCGCGGCGACATTCCTGACCTTCGCCGCGGCGCTGTCGCTGCTCTTCGTCCGTCCGGCGGCGCCCGAGAGCTATTTGCTGGTCGACGACCTCAACATCGTCTTCATCGCGCTCACGACCTTCGTCGGCTTCACGACCAGCGTCTTCAGCGCCAGCTACATCGCGCATGAGCTCGAGATCGGGCGCCTGACGCCGAGCTATCTGCGCTTCTATCACGCCATGTATCAGATCCTCATGTTCGCCATGAATTTGGCGCTGGTGGCGAACAACATCGGGCTGATGTGGGTGGCGGTCGAGATGGCAACTCTGACCACCGTGGTCATGGTCGGCATCTACCGCACCCATGAGGCGCTGGAGGCGGCCTGGAAATATTTCATTCTCGGCAGCGTCGGCATTGCCTTGGCGCTCTTCGGCACCATCCTGATCTATGTCGCGGCGCAGCCGGTGATCGGCGAAGGCCTCGGCTCGATGGTATGGACGGAATTGATCCGGCGCGCCGGCTCCTTCGATCCCGCGCTGTTGAACGTCGCATTTATTTTCCTGCTGCTGGGTTACGGCACCAAGGTCGGGCTCGCGCCGCTGCACGCCTGGCTGCCCGATGCGCATGCCGAAGGCCCGACGCCGATCTCGGCGGTTCTCTCTGGGCTCCTCCTCAACGTCGCGCTTTATGCCGTCTTGCGCTTCAAGATGCTGCTGGCGGCCAACGCTGCCGCCATCGCCCCGGGCCCGCTCATGGTGACCTTGGGGCTGACATCGCTGATCTTCGCTTCGTTCATGCTTTACCGCCGCCGCGACATCAAGCGGATGTTCGCCTATTCCTCGATCGAGCATATGGGGATCATCACCTTCGCTTTCGGCATGGGCGGACCGCTGGCGAATTTCGCCGGCCTTCTGCACATGACGATGCATAGCCTCACCAAATCCGGGCTCTTCTTCGCGATCGGCCATATCGCGCAGGTCAAGGGCACGCAGCGCATCGCCGAGATCGGCGGCCTTACGGAGACTCATCCCTGGCTCGGCTGGAGTCTCGTTCTCGGCGTCGTCGCCATTTCCGGCCTGCCGCCGCTCGGCATCTTCATGAGCGAATTCCTGGTGGTGAGCTCGACCTTCGCCCGATCGCCGATTCTCGCCGTGCTATTGGTGTTCGGCCTGCTGATCGCGTTCGGCGCGCTGCTGTTGCGTCTCAACGGCCTGGCTTTCGGCGAGAAGCGCGGCAGCACCGCGCCGATCAAAGCCTCCTATGTGCCGATGTTCGCGCATCTGACCTTGGTCCTGGCGGCCGGCATCTACTTGCCGCCGCAGCTGGTGATCTGGTTCCAGCACGTCTCGGCCCTTCTCGGCTAGGGCGCGGAGGAGGCGATGTCGGCACTCATCGATGCCATCAGCGGCAGCCGCCGGGTCGAAGCGCATCGCCCATGGCCGCGCCTCGTCGTCGGCGAGGAGGATTGGTTGTCCTTCGCCGTGCAGCTTGGTCAAGGAAGCTGGACCTTGCTCGGCTTCTGGGGCGAGGCGCGCGCCGTTCACATGGCCGTGCTCGACGAGACGCCTGGCGACATTGCGGTGTTGACCTTGGAATGCCCGTCGGGGCGGTTTCCCTCGCTCGGCCGCCTGCATCCGCCGGCGATTCGGCCGGAGCGCGCCATCCGCGATCTGTTCGGGCTCGAGCCCGAAGGCGCGCCCGACCCGCGTCCCTGGCTCGATCACGGCAGATGGGGGCTGGTTCATCCGCTGGGCCAGGCAGAGCCGCAGGCCGAGGAGCCGCCGCCCTATTCCTTCCTGCCCGCAGAAGGCGAGAGCCTGCATCAGATCCCGGTCGGGCCGGTCCATGCCGGCATCATCGAGCCCGGACATTTCCGCTTCACCGCCGGCGGCGAGACGGTGGTGCGGCTCGAGGAGCGTCTCGGCTACGTCCATAAGGGCATCGAAAAGCTGATGGCCGGCGCCGATCTAAACCGGGCCGCCAAGCTCGCCGGGCGAGTTTCCGGCGACAGTACGGTTGCCTACGCCGTGGCCCTGGCGCTCGCCGCCGAAGCCGCGCTCGGAATCGAAATCCCCCGGCGCGCGCCATGGCTGCGCGCGCTGATGGCCGAGCTCGAGCGTCTCGCCAACCATTTCGGCGATATCGGCGCCGTCTGCAACGACGCCGCCTTCGCGCTCATGCATGCCCATTGCAGCGTGCTGCGCGAGCGGGTGCTGCGCGCCGCCGAGACCGCCTTCGGCCATCGGCTGATGCGGGACTGCATCGTGCCCGGCGGCGTCGCCGTCGATCTCGCTTCCGCCGGCGTTGCCGCCATTCGCGCGCTGGTCGATGAAGCCCGGCGGCGCTTTCCCGCGCTCGTCGAGCTCTACGACAACACGGCGTCGCTGCAGGATCGCACCGTCGGCACCGGGATTCTCCGCCCCGAACTGGCGCGCCAATTCGGCGCCGGCGGCTATATCGGCCGCGCTTCGGGCCGGGCCTTCGATGCGCGCCGCAAGCCCGGCTATCCACCTTACGGCGAGCTGAGCTTCGAGGTGCCGACCCGAGAGGAGGGCGACGTCAATGCGCGCGTCTGGATTCGCATTCGCGAGGTCGAGCAGAGCCTGGGCTTGATCGACCAGATCCTTGCGCGCTTGCCGACCGGCGCGGTGCGCGCCGCCGGGATCGGCGTGGACCGCCAAGCGCCTTGCGAGGGTCTCGCCTTGGTCGAAGCCTTTCGCGGCGACGTTCTGGTGTGGCTGCGGCTCGGCAGCGACGGCAAGGTCGAGCGCTGCCACCTGCGCGATCCGTCATGGTTTCAATGGCCGCTGCTCGAGGCCGCGATCGAGGGCAATATCGTCGCCGATTTTCCGCTCTGCAACAAATCCTTCAACTGCTCCTACTCTGGCCACGATCTCTGAGAACACGCTGCCATGCGCAAGCACATCTTCCAGGGCCTGGTCCGAAATCCGCTGACCGAGGCGGCGCCGTCGCCCGATCAGGCGGCGATAGCGGAGCTGGCCGCGGCGCTCGACCGGGCAGCGCGCCGACGCCTCGGCCGCAGCCTCAGCATCCGCGAAGTCGATGCCGGCTCATGCAATGGCTGCGAGCTCGAGATCAACGCCCTCGGCAATGCCTTCTATGATCTCGAGCGCTTCGGCCTGCGCTTCGTCGCCTCGCCGCGCCACGCCGACGTATTGCTGGTCACCGGACCGGTGACCAAGAACATGCGCGAAGCCCTGCAGCGGACCTACGACGCCACGCCGGAGCCGAAATGGGTGGTGGCGGTCGGCGACTGCGCCGTCGATGGCGGTCTTGTCGCAGGCAGCTATGCCTGCGTCGGCGGCGTCGATGCCGTCATTCCCGTCGATCTCCACATCCGCGGCTGCCCGCCGAGCCCGGTTCAGCTTTTGCAGGGCCTGCTCGCCCTGCTCGAAGTGGCATCGCGGCGATAGGCCGCGCACGCGCCCGCCGCGGCGGCGGCGCTTTGGTCCTCAGAGCGAGCCGCATTAGAATGACGGCTCGAGCGACTGGCCGCGCCGCCAAGAAACGGGAGGACCGCTATGCGCACACGGGTCGCCATCATCGGCGCAGGGCCGGCCGGCCTGCTGCTCGGGCAATTGCTGCAGAAGAGCGGCATCGACAACGTCATCCTCGAGCGCCACACCGGCGATTACGTCTTGAGCCGCATCCGTGCCGGCGTGATCGAGCAGGGCGCCGTCGATCTCCTCGACGAGGCCGGCGCCGGCGCCCGCCTGCACCGCGAAGGGCTGGTCCATGACGGAACGCAGATCTGCTTCGGCGGGGTTCGCCATCGCGTGGATTTTCGCGGGCTCACGGGAAAGGCCGTCACGGTCTATGGTCAGACCGAGGTGACCCGCGATTTGATGGAGGGCAGAGAAGCAAGCGGCGGCGCGACCGTCTACGAGGCGGCGGAGGTGAGCCTGCACGATGTCGAGAGCGAACACCCGCGCATCCGCTTTCGCAAGGATGGAAAGGAAGCGGAGGTGCTCTGCGACTTCGTCGCCGGCTGCGACGGGTTTCATGGCGTGACCCGGCAGAGCATCCCATCCGCCAAGATCCAGACCTTTGAGCGCACCTATCCCTTCGGCTGGCTCGGCCTTCTCGCCGACACGCCGCCGGTATCGGAGGAGCTGATCTACATCAATCACCCCCGCGGCTTTTCGCTCTGCTCCATGCGCTCATTGACGCGCAGCCGCTATTACCTCCAGTGCAGCCTAGCCGAACAGGTCGAGGACTGGCCCGATGCGCGATTCTGGGACGAGTTGAAGTTGCGCCTCGACGACGAAGCGCGGCGCAATCTCGTAACCGGTCCTTCGATCGAAAAAAGCATCGCGCCGCTCCGGAGCTTTGTTGCGGAGCCGATGCGGTTCGGGCGGCTTTTCCTCGCCGGCGACGCTGCGCACATCGTCCCGCCGACCGGCGCCAAGGGCCTCAACCTCGCCGCCAGCGACGTTTGGTATTTATGGCAGGCGCTCGCTGCGTTCTACCGGGAGAACTCCAATTCCGGTCTCGACCATTATTCGGAGCGCGCGCTGGCACGGGTGTGGAAGGCGGAACGCTTCTCGTGGTGGATGACGAATATGCTCCACACCTTCCCCGACAGCTCCGGCTTCGACCGCAAGATTCAGCTTGCGGAGTTGGACTACGTCCTCCATTCGCGCGCCGCTTCGACCGCGCTCGCCGAGAATTACGTCGGGCTGCCGTATTGACGGGCGGCAATTTGGCTGGGACCGTGATTGCTCTAGACTGGTGCCGCCAATCGGCGCGGCCCGATGGCGCGACAGAGAGGAAGAGCCGATGAATGCCATGCCTGCGGCGCTGCTGCCGACCCGCGAGGTCAAGATCCGCGTGCACGATGGCGTGGAGATCGCCGTCGCGCTTTACATGCCCGAAGGAAGCGGGCCTTTCCCGGCGCTGCTCGCGCCCTCGCCTTACCGTTACGACAACAACATCCTGCCCGCCGGTCCGCAGTTTCTCTGGCGCGAGACCGGGCCGATCGAGTTTTATGTGCGACAAGGCTATGTCTACGCCAATATGGACGTGCGCGGCTGCGGCAAATCGGGCGGCGAATTCCGCTTGCTCGACCGCAGCGAGCAGCGCGATCTCTATGACGCCATCGAATGGCTCGGCCGCCAGCCCTGGTCGAACGGCAAGGTCGGCGGCATCGGCCAGTCCTATTTCTGCATGTCGCAATGGTGGATGGCCATCCAGAAACCGCCCGCGCTCGCCTGCATCGCCGCCTTCGACGGCCTCAACGATCCCTATCGCGCCTCGGTCTATCAGGGCGGCATTCTCGGCGACTTCTTCGGCAGCTACTGGTGGAACCAGAATCGCATCATCAACCGGCACCCCGCCAATGGCGAGCGCCCGCGCGAACAGACCTGCGATCTGAATCTTCTGGTGCAGCAGCACCCGACCTATGACGATTTCTGGCGCGAGCGCTGCGCCGCCGAACGGCTCGATGAGATCGAGGTGCCGCTCTACTCGATCGGCATCTGGGGCAAGGTGGATCTGCACACGCGCGGGAACATCGAGGGCTATCGCCGCGCCAAGGGGCCGAAGAAGCTGCGGATGAATGGTCCGATCAACGCCTTCGTTGCCAACCGCGAGTTCGCCAGCGTCGCCATGCACGAGACGCTGCTCCTGCCGTTTTACGACCACTACCTCAAGGGCAAAGCGACCAACTACCTCGATCGGCCGGCGGTCGAGTATTTCGTGCGCGGCGCCGATACCCATCGCAGCGCCGAGACCTGGCCGCCGCCCGGCGCCCGCTATCTCGCCTGGCATCTCGGCGCCGGGAAGAGCGGCAGCGTCACCTCGTTCAACGACGGCAGTCTGTCGCGCGCGCCGGAAGCGGGCGCGGCCAAGACATCCTATGCCTATCCCGATCCCGGCTGGATGATGGGCGTGGTCGGCTTGGGGCCGAACAACCTGCCCGATCCGGCGCGCCGCGTCTTGACCTTCACGACATCGCCGCTGGCGCGCGACCTCGAAATCGCCGGGCAGATCAAGCTCGTCCTCTACGCCTCATCGACGCGCCGCGATATGGACTTCTTCGTCAAGCTCTCCGAGCAGCTGCCGCAATCGCCCGAGGACCGCGCCAAGGATCTCAATCCCGCATCGTTCTGGATCACCAAGGGCTGGCTGCGCGCCTCGCATCGCGCGCTCGACCCCAAGCGCAGCACAGAAATGGAGCCCTATCACACGCATACCAATCCGCAGCCGATCGAGCCCGGGAAGATCTACCGCTTCGATATCGGCATCGAGCCGATGGCGCATCGCTTCCGTGCGGGAAGCCGCGTGCGGCTCGAGATCGTCAATGGCGACTCCGCCGTCACCGACGTTCTCTGGACTCACTATTACATCCCCGAGAAGATCGGCACCGACACCATCTATCATTCGCCCGACTATCCATCGGCGCTGGTGCTTCCGGTCATGGAAGGCGCCTAAGCCGTGGCTCGCGCGGCAAGCGCCTGCATCGCCGGCGCCTTCGAGCATCCGACGCGAAAGGCGGACGACAAATCCTTGGCCCAGCTCCACGCCGAGGTCGCGAAAGGCGCGCTCGACGATGCCGGGCTCGGCAAGAACGACGTCGACGGCTATTTCTGCGCCGGCGACGTCGCCGGCTGGGAGACGCGCGGTACCGGGCCGTTCTCGATCATCGACTATATGGGCTTGAAGCTGCGCTATCTCGACACGACGGAGTCCTGGGGATCGTCGTATCTCGTGCATGTCGCGCATGCCGCCCAAGCGATCGTAGCGGGACGATGCAAGGTCGCGCTCATCACCTTGGCCGGCCGCCCACGCGCCGAAGGGCTGGCCACCGGCACCGCGCCGGCCGCGCACAGCTCGACCGCAGCGGAGGCGCCGTTCGAGCTGCCCTATGGGCCGACCGTGGTCGGTCTCTACGCCATGTGCGCGATGCGCCACATGCACGAATACGGAACGACCGGCGAGCAGCTTGCCTGGATCAAGGTGGCGGCCTCGCATCATGCGCAATACAACGAGCACGCCATGCTGCGCGAGGTCGTCACGGTCGAGGACGTCGTCAATTCGCCGATGATCTCCGACCCGCTGCACCGGCTCGATTGTTGCGTCATCAGCGACGGCGGCGGCGCGCTCGTCGTGGTCGCGCCCGAGATCGCCAAGAGCCTGAAGCGGCCGCTGGTGCAGGTCCGGGGATTCGGCTACGCGCCCAAGCATCAGATGGGCGGCCGCATCGATCTGACTTATTCCGGCGCGGTCTGGTCGGGCCCGGCGGCCTTCGCCGAAGCCGGTGTCGGCCCGGCCGACATCAAATACGCCTCGATCTACGACAGCTTCACCATCACCGTGCTGATCACGCTCGAGGATTTGGGCTTTTGCGCCAAGGGGCAAGGCGGCAGGTTCGTGGCCGATGGCAATCTGATCTCCGGCGTTGGCGGGCTGCCGATCAACACCGACGGCGGCGGGCTCTGCAACAACCACCCGTCCAATCGCGGCGGCATGACCAAGGTGATCGAGGCGGTCCGGCAGCTTCGCGGCGAGGCTCATCCCGCCGTCCAGGTGAAGAACTGCGATCTGGCGCTGGCGCATGGCACCGGCGGCGCGCTCGGCACGCGGCACGGCAGCGCCACCCTGATCCTGGCGCGGGGGTGACGCCATGACCGCGAAGACCAGACCGATTCCGGCGCCCCGCATCGATCCCGAGCTGGTCGCGTACTGGGAGGCGGCGCGGCAGGGCCGGCTTCTCATCAAGCAGTGCCAGGCCTGCAGCGAGTTCCACTTCTATCCGCGCGCGCTCTGCCCGTTTTGCTTCAGCGACCGCACCGAATGGCGCGAGGCGTCCGGCAGCGGCACGATCTATTCCTTCAGCGTGATGCGGCGCGTCCCGATTCCTTATGCGCTGGCTTATGTCACGCTCGCGGAGGGCCCGACCGTGATGACCAACATTGTCGGCCGCGATCTCGATGCGATCCGCATCGGACAGAAGGTCCGCGTGGTCTTCGAAGCAAGTGAAAGCGGTCAGCCGGTGCCGGTGTTCACGCCGGCGTAATTTCATCGCGTGCGGTCAGCGCCGACGCGGGACGGCCAAGCGCGCGGCACGCTTCTCGAGAAAATCGCTCAAGCGCGCGCGCACTTCCGGACTCGTCTGCGTGAAGGCGGCCATCAGCGATTCGAAGAACAGCCCATCGTCATGCGACAAATCCTGGATCCGCGGCAGGGCGTTGGTGATGGCGAAATTCGCCAGCGGCGCGTTCTCGGCGATGCGCGC
The DNA here is from genome assembly GCA_035604195.1 of Allostellaceae bacterium. Classification (GTDB taxonomy): domain Bacteria; phylum Pseudomonadota; class Alphaproteobacteria; order ATCC43930; family CGMCC-115725; genus DATJLY01. Next base: position 20,826 of record DATNIY010000022.1, on the reverse strand, counting down.
GGCTAGGGCTTTGGCGCGAGCAAGCGCATCGCCCGCTTTGGTCACGTATTGCACGAGATTGACGACCTCGGCTTCGCCCGCCGACAGGACGCGGCCGGTCAACATCATGTCGGCCATGCGCGCGGCCGAGATGAGGCGCGCGACCCTGACCGAGCCGCCGCCGCCGACGAAGATGCCGCGCTGACCCTCCGGCAGAGCGAAGAACGCGGTCTTATCGGCGATCCGGATCTGAGTCGCGGCCGCGAGCTCGAGCCCGCCGCCGATCACCGCGCCGTGCAACGCCGCGAGGAAGGGGATCGGCCCGCGTTCGATGCGGTCGAAGATCGCATGCCAGTTGCGGGAATGATGAATATTTTGGATCGGCGTCCGTTCGACATGCTCGGCGAGGTCGAGCCCGGCCGAAAAATTCTTGCCGTGGCCGAAGATCACGCCGACCTTGGCCTCGCTCCGCGCCCGTTCCACCGCGGCGCTCAGCGCGTCGACCATCGCGTCGTTCATGGCGTTGCGCTTCGCCGCACGGTCGAGGCCGATGAGCGCAATCGGGCCTTCGCGTTCGTAGGTGATGGTCGGCTTTGTCATGCGATGGGCCGTCCTTATGGCGTTCCGAGAGTTGACCGGTTGCGGGGGGCTATCTAATAGAACGATTTATGGAGCCTCTTCACCAAAAAACGCGGGAGGTCCGACTCGGGTCCGTGGACGTCGTCATGGACGAGCGTCCCGACGGCACAATCTACCTGCACAATCCGCACCCTCTCGGGACTTATCCGCGTCGCATGACCGAGAAGCTGCTGCGCTGGGCGGCGGCGGCGCCCGATCGCACCTTTCTGGCGCAGCGGCAGCAAGAGGGTGGCTGGCGGCGGGTTGGCTATGCCGAGGCGCTGGCGCTTATCCGCAGCATCGGCGCGGCGCTCCTGGAGCGCGGGCTTTCGGCGGAACGGCCGGTGGCGATTCTCTCCGGCAACGATGTCGAGCATGCGCTCCTTGGTCTCGCCGCGCTTCACGTCGGAATTCCCTACACGCCGATCTCGCCGGCCTATTCGCTCATTTCCAGCGATTTCGGCAATTTGCGCCACATTTTCGGGCTCACTACGCCGGGCCTGGCTTTCGCCGCGGATGGCGAACAGTACCGCCGCGCGATCGAGGCGGTCGTGCCCGCGGATGTCGAGATCGTCGTCACTCGAAATCCACCCGCGGGGCGCCGCGCGACGCCGTTCTCGGCCCTTGCCGAGCGGAGCGCGGGCGCCGCGGTCGCTGCGGCGCACGACGCGGTGGGACCGGACACGGTGGCGAAGATCCTGTTCACGTCCGGCTCCACGGGAATCCCCAAAGGCGTCATCAACACGCACGGCATGCTCTGCGTCAACCAAGAGCAGATCCGCGCCCATTTCGCCTTCTTTGCCGACGAGCCGCCCATCGTGCTCGACTGGTCGCCGTGGAATCATACCGCCGGCGGCAACCATAATTTCGGACTCGTGCTCCACAATGGCGGCTCGTTCTACATTGACGAGGGCAAGCCGACGCCCGCGGGCATCGCAGCAACGGTGCGGAACCTGCGGGAGATCTCGCCGAGCTGGTATTTCAATGTGCCGCGCGGCTACGAAGCATTGATCCCCTTTCTGCGCGCGGACGAGGCGTTGTGCGAGAATTTCTTCCGGGATTTGCGGCTCATCTGGTATGCCGGAGCCGGCATGTCGCAGCATATTTGGAATGCGCTCGAGGAGATCACGGTGGCGTGCTGTGGCGAGCGCATTCTGATGCTGAGCGGATTGGGCTCGACCGAGACCGCGCCCTTCGCGCTCGCCGCCGGCAAGGGAATGAGCGGCGCCGGAATCATCGGCTTGCCGGCGCGCGGAGTCGAGGTCAAGCTGGTTCCGGCCGACGGCAAGCTCGAGGCGCGGCTGCGCGGGCCCAACATCACCCCCGGCTACTGGCGCCAGCCGGAGCTCACCGCTGTCGCTTTCGACGAGGAAGGCTATTACCGCTTGGGTGACGCGCTCAAATTCGTCGACCGCGGGGATGTGACAAAGGGGCTCGCCTTCGACGGGCGCGTTGCCGAGGATTTCAAGCTCGCGACCGGCACATGGGTCCATGTCGGATTGCTGCGCGCACGCTTCATCGACCATTTCGCGCCCTATGTGCAGGACGTGGTCCTCGCTGGCCTCGATCGCGACGAGATCGGGGCGCTGATCTTCCCGGATCTCGCTTCCTGTCGGCGCTTGTGTCCGGAGTTCGCGGCGAGCGCGATGGCGCGCGAGCTGCTCGATCATCCCAAGGTTCTCGCGCAATTCCGATCCCGCCTGGAAGCGCTCGCCGCAGAGAGCACGGGCAGCTCGAACCGCGTGGCGCGCGCCCTGCTGCTCGACGAGCCGCCCTCGATCGACCGCGGCGAAATGACCGACAAAGGCTCGATCAACCAGCGCGCCGTACTCTCCTGCCGCAGTGATCTCGTGGACGAGCTCTATGCCGACCCCTCATCGCCGCGCGTGCTCGTCGCGAGCGCGCCGCGCGCCTAAAGCGTCGGCCGCTATTTCGGCAAGTAGCTCATATCGACGATGCTGGCGGCGTCGACCTTGCGGTCGAGGTAATGGTCGGCGACCAGCAGATCGGCGAGACGATTCATGGTGTCGAGATTGGGCCGGCCGTTCGGATCGCGCAGATTGTCTTCCATGTTGAGATAGATCTGCGGGGGAATGAGCACGATCTTGGCGTCGATCAGCGCCTGCTTCGCCTCCTTCGGGTGCTCGTGATAGAAGGTGTTGGCGCGCGCGTAGTCGGACATGAAGGCGCGCAGCACGTCGGCATGCTTCTCCATGATCTCGGCCGAGGCGATCAGCACTTGCAGATCCTCGGCGAACGGCACCGCGACCTTGGAGGTGAAGACGGTGCGCATGCCGCCATGCGCCTTCACATTCGCAGCAAACGGCTGCGGAAATGCGCCGACATCGAGTTTGCCGCTGCGCACCGCCTCTTCTTGCGCCGGGAACGGCACGACCGCCCAGCGCACGTCGCGATCGGGGTTGAGGCCCGCGGATTTTACCGCGCCTCGGGCCCAGAACTCGATCGAGGAGCGCGCGGCATTGGTGCCGATGATCTTGCCCTTGAGGTCCGCCAGCGCGTGAATCGGGCTGTTGTCGAGCACCATGAACTGGGTGACGAAGCCCGGCAGCGCCTCTTCCGAGATCGACGCGACGATCTTGAACTTCATGCCCTTTTCCGCCGCGAAGAGCGCCGCCTCGGTGCTGGTCGTCGCGAGGTCGAGCTGGCCCGCCTCGAAGGCCTGGAAGCGCGTATCGACGCCGCGGAACTCGGTCATGTCGATCTTGTAGACCTTGCCCTGGTTGGGGGTGACCGACGGCAGGGCCGCCATCAGCCATAGCTGCTCTTCGGCCGCGACGCCCCGGCCGACCCGCAGGCTATAGGGCTCCGCCATTGCATTCCCTGCGGTGCAGAGCATGGCGAGCGCCAGAATTCCGGCGAACCGTGACTTCATCGGGCCCTCCTCTTCGGTGCCGGGATCATAGCGAAATCGCCCGCGGCAGCGAAAGAAGAGTTGTCTCCAGCGAGCGGGAGAGCCAATGTCGGTTTCGATCGCGGGGCGCGCCGTGGTATCGCGGAGCTGGAAATGAGCCGGCAGGATGACGTGGCCAAGCGCATTGCCGACGAGCTGGCCGCCTGCCAGGTGAAGCTGGTCGCGAGTCTGCCCGACAATTGGATCAACGCGCTACTCGGCCATATCGGCCGCGACGAACGCTTCAGCCATATTCCGGTCAACCGGGAAGAATCGGCGATCGGCCTGTGCGCCGGCGCCTATATGGGCGGGCTCGGATCGGCGGCGCTGATGGGTGCGTCGGGCTTCATGACGGTGATCTACGCCATCACCAAGATCAATTACAGCTACGAGATTCCGCTCTTTCTCCTGACCACCTTGCGCGGGGCGTTCGGCGACCATCACAAGCATCACGCCTCGAACGGCCTCTATTTGCTGCCGGTGATGGACGCCATCAGCCTGCCCTACACCATCATCGACAAGCCCGAGGAGATCCCGATGATTTCCCGGGTCTATCGCCACACCCTCACCTTCTCGCGCCCGGCCGCCGCGGTCTTGACCCGCGATCTCTTGCGCTAGCCCGGTTCGGAGGATCGCCCCTGTGAAGTACCTCGACTGCTTCCGCTTTCTCGCCGCAAGGCGGTCTGGGCAACTGGTCATCACCGCCGCCGGCAATTCGAGCCAGGCATGGTGGGAGGCGACCCGCGACAGCGAGGGGACCTTCTATCTCGAAGCCTCGATGAGCCTGTCGACGCTGTTCGGCGCGGGGCTCGCCCTGGCGCTGCCCGAGGTCAAATTCTGGGCCTTCCTCGGCGATGGCGGGTTCTGCATGAACCCCGGTGCGCTGATGGTTGAAAGGCAGATGAACCTTCCGAACCTCACGCATTTCCTGGTGTCGAACCGGTGTTACGGCGCCACGGGGAATGCTGAATTGCCCAATCTGCGCGACAACGACTATCCCGCGATCGCGCGGGCCATGGGGCTGCGGCGGGTCTTCGCCTTCGACAGCATGGAGTCGCTCGAGCGTGGCTTCGATGCGGCAATTGCCGCGAACGCACCCGGCTATACTTTCGTCGTGCTCGAGGTCGAACCCTTCTCCGCCGCCGAGCAGAAATTGCCGCAGCCGCCCTTCGACGGACCCGAGCTCAAATACCGCTTCGGCCGCCACATCGAACGACTGACCGGGCGGAGCGTCTTCGGTTACCAGGTTTGATACGACGGCTCGGCGATGATTTCGATTGCCGGGGTGGGCGCGGAATCGCAGAATCGGCGGGGTGAAGGCGCCAGGGAATTAGCCGCGATTGCGGGATGGAGAGCAGCATGCAGATGCCGAAAGACCACGCCATCGCCGATCTGCAATCGCAAATGAGGAGCTTCATCGGGCGCCACGCCGACAAGCGCTTCGATTGGGACGCCTTTCCGGCCAACCGCGGCTTTCCCGAGCTCGAGCGCGCGCAGATGCGCTATATCGGCGCCGGCGGTTCGCCCAAGGTCGATGACCGCACGACGCTGAAGGCCGAGCATTTCACCTTGAGCCTGATCCATCAGCCGGTCGGAAAATACGCCGCCGCCCACGCCCACGAGGTCAAGGAATCGTTTCTCGTGCTGCAGGGCATCCTGACGGTCGGCTGGGCCTGGGACGAGGAGGTCATCGAGACGCATCTCGGGCCCAAGGACCTTTGCCTCAACGCATCCGGCCGGCCGCACGGCTTCCGCAACGAGGGGATCGAGCCGGTGCTGTGTTCGATTACGGTCGGCAGCGGCCGGCCGCTCGCGCCGATCTATGCCTGCCACCCCCGCGACCACGATCCTGCCATCGCCGCGGCCTTCGGCGCCAAACCCGGCACGGTGCATGCGCTCGCGCCGGACAGCGCCGATCCCCGGCATGCTGAGTTCGCCCGTCATATCGTTCGCTACAGGCAACAGCCGGCGCAGTTCCACCCCGCCGATTTCGGGCGCAAGGTCTATATCGGCGAGGGCGGGGCGCCGGCGAGCAGCTACCGGATGGATCTCATCGACCTGCCGAGGAGCCGCGGCGTCGGTCTCTACGAGCGGGAGGTCGAAGACGTCTATCTCGTGCTCGAGGGCGTCCTCACCGTCGGCTGGGCGGAGGGCGGCCGCGTATTCGAGGAGCGCCTGGGCGCGAAGGACGCCGTTTTCAATCCTGCCGGCCGGCCGCATTACTTCCGCAACGACGGCTTCGAAGACGCGCAGTTCATGATGCTGGTCGGCACGCCGAAGCCCGAGGACGTCGTCTTCCGCGCGGCAGCCTGACGCTCCCGCCATCGACGCGGACGAGGCCGAGATCGGATGGATGCCGAGGCATTCACGTCGAAGCAGGCGCGCCTCGGCGGCGCCGAAATCTCCTATCTCGAGCGCGGCGCGGGCCAAGCGCTGGTGCTGCTGCATGGCATCGGGTCGGGCGCGCGCTCGTGGCGGAACCAGCTCGCCGCGTTGTCGGACCATTTCCGCGTCATCGCCTGGGACGCGCCGGGCTATGGACGCTCGACGCCGTTGGCCAAGAGCGCGCCCGACGCTGCCGACTACGCGGCGGCTCTCGCCGCCTTCCTTGCGGCGCTCGGCGTGGCGCGCTGCCATCTCGTCGGCCATTCGCTGGGGGCGCTGATCGCGGCGCGCTTTGCGGCGGAGCGTCCGGGGCTGATTCTTAGCTTAACCCTCGCCAGCGTCGCCCGCGGTCACGCCCATTTGCCGGCGGAGGAGCGCGAGCGGCTGCTGCAGGGACGCCTCGCGGATGTCGCAAGCCTGGGTTCGCGCGGCATGGCGGAAAAGCGTGGTCCGCGGCTCCTCGGTCCCGACGCCACCGCGGCGATGCGCCAATCCGTCATCGAAACCATGGCGGCGGTCGATCCCCCCGGTTACGGCCAAGCCGCTCGCATGCTCAGCCAAGGCGATGCCAAGGCGGATGTCGCCCGTCTTCCCGCAGCGATGCCGGTCCAGTTCGTCTGGGCCGATGCCGATGTGATCACCACACCCGCGGCCAATCGCGCCATTGCCGCGGCGCGGCCCCAGGCGCCGGTCCAAATCATCGCCAGCGCCGGCCACGCGCTCTATCTGGAAAAGCCGGATGAGTTCAACGCCATCCTGCGCCGCTTCGTCGTTTCGCTCGGCGCTGCCTGAAGCATCGCGCCCGTCGCGATCAGAATATGAGCTTGCTTCCCACGACGATCAGCGTAACCGCCAGAATCGGCCGCAGCACCGCATCGGGCACCAGGCCGGAGGCATAACTGCCGATGAAAATGCCGGGTAGCGAGCCGAGAAGCAGCGATGCCAGCAACGGCCCATCAATTGAACCGATGAGCCAATGGCCGATCCCCGCGACCAGGGTCAACGGCACGGCATGGGCGATGTCCGATCCGACGATCGCGACGGTCGGCAGTTTCGGATAGAGCACGACCAAAGCGGTCACGCCGATCGCGCCGGCTCCGACCGAGGACAGCGAGACGAGAACGCCGAGGATGGCGCCGGTCAGGATGGTGAACAGCGCTTGGCGCTTCGGATCGAATTCGCCGAACCGCTCGGCAAAGAATTTCACCACCTTCCGCCGCAAGATCAGGGCCACGGCAGTCACGAAGAGCGCGCCGCTCAGCACCGTTGTAACCACCGCGCGCGCGGCCTCGGGATCGACCTTGAGGCGCGCCAGGAGGAAAAGCGTGAGCGCGGTCATCGGCACGCTGCCGGCGGCAAGCCGGCCCACGACGCGCCAGTCGATCGTCCGGTGGAAACTGTGCACGAGTGTGCCGCCCGCCTTCGTCGCCGCGGCATAGAGAAGATCGGTCCCGACCGCGGTCGCGGGATGAACGCCGAAAAGCAGAATGAGCAACGGCGTCATCAACGCTCCGCCGCCGACACCGGTCATGCCCACGAGAAAGCCGACGCCGAAGCCCGACAGCGAATAGAGGAGATGAATTTCCGGCGGTAGGATCATGCTGCCTCACGGCGCCGGGATTGCCGTCGATGTCGCGATGGACGGTCCCGCGTTCGGACGGAATCCGAGATGAATCCCGCATTCCGTCTTCGCCGTTCCGGGCCAACGCCCGGAGCGCGGGTCCGCCTCGCCACCGGCGGCGCGGACAGTGCACGGCGCGCAGCCGATCGAGGGAAATCCGTCGGCCAACAAAGGGTGCCGCGGCAGGCGTCGCGCGGCAAATTCGGCGGCGATATCGGCGGCGTTCCAGGTTGCGAGCGGATTAACCTTGATCCTTCCATCCGCCGCCTCGATCGTCGGCAGCGCCTGGCGAAGCCCGCCCTGATAGCGCTTGCGTCCGGAAATCCACGCCTCGAAGTCGGCGAGCGCCGCCGCCAGCGGCTCGACTTTGCGCAAGACGCAGCAGGTCTCGGGATTGGCACGCGACAATGTGCCGTGCGGATCGCGCGCGGCGATTTGTCGGGCATCGGGGGCGGCGACTCGCACATCCGTTAGACCCAGCGCGGCAATGAGCGCATCGCGGTAGCGCAATGTCTCCGCAAAGTGCTTGCCGGTGTCAATGAAAACAACCGGTAGGCCGCGGTCGATCCCCGCGACCATATGCAGCAGGACCGCCGCCTCGACACCGAACGAGGAGACGAGAGCGATCCGGCCGCCGAATTCGGTCTCGATCAGCGGCCGCAGCAAAGCCTCGCCCGCGAGATCCCCATAACGAAGGGCGATGTCGCGGGCGCGGCGCTCGGTCTCGGTTAGGCCATCCATCACCTTGCTCTCCCGACAAAAAACCGCCGCAGCTATTGCCGGGCGGTCCGCCCTCGCTTTAGCCGCATTTCTTGAGCGCCCGCAAGCTGAAGCTCAAATCGGCGCTGTCGTTTCAGGATAAACAGCACTGCTATTTTGTCAATATGACGATAATAACATTATTATTTTGTTATATTGTCGCCAAGTTCCGCCGAATATGGCCGCGTCTTGCGTCGCGGCGCCGGTTTAGGTCGATTGCCGCATGATCCGATCTTCTGGCGCCGCGCCATGCAGACGCGCAATGAGCGGACGCATCCAGAAGCGATAGAGAAGTGGCGCGATCCCGCTGTGGAGCAGCGCCAGCGCGCTCATCTCCCATCCCGGAGCGATGACGAAGCGGCCGCGGGCGATGCCACGCAGGATCGCCGCTGCGACCGCATCGGCACTCATGATTCGTGCGCCGGCGGCGATGCGGCGGGTCGCTTCGGGGCGGAGCCGCGCTTCCTCGGCAAGCTGCGGCGTGTCGGTGTCGGGGGGATAGACGATGGAGACCGCGATCCCCTCGGGATCGAGTTCCGCTCGGAGCGCCTCGGCCAGGCCGCGGACGGCGAATTTCGACGGCGCATAGGCGGTATAGCCGTATAGCCCGATGAGCGCCGCGCCCGAGGCGATCATGACGATCCGGCCCTTGCCTTGCGTGCGCATCGCCGGCAAGGCCGCGCGCACCAGATGCACGATGCCGAGATAATTCACTTCGATGCTGCGGCGGAATGCGGCGAGCGGCAGGTCGTCGAAACGGCCCGGCGCGACCATCCCGGCGCTGGCGATCGCCAGAGACGGAGGTCCGTGCGTTGCGATGGCATCGCTCAACGCCTGCGCCACGGACGCGGCCTCCGCAACATCGACGGCGCAGGTGAGGATTCCGGCGCCGCGGCCGGTTGACGCGACCACAGCCCGCGCCGCGGCGAGACGCTCGGCGTCGCGGCCGAGCAGCGTCAGGCTCCAGCCCGCGGCGGCAAGGGAGCGCGCCAGCGCGAGGCCAATCCCGCTCGAGCCGCCGCTGATCACGGCATGGCCGGGCGAGACAGTTCCACCACCCGCGAAGCCGGCGTCCGAGCTGGTCATGATTTCGGTCTCCTCCAGCCCGCCAAAGCCCCACAGCGAGCGATCGGTGCGAGGCGGCGAACGCTTTTGCGACGTGGCTCGCTTCCAAGCCTCGCCCGAGCGATGCTATCATAAATCGAAGCAATGGTTCGACAACGCCGGCCCGAGGCCCTTCCTTGAAGCTCCACTTGCCCGAGAGTCTCGACGAGGCGGTTGCTCTGCTGCAGACCTATGAGGAGGCGCGCTGTCTTGCCGGCGGCCAGACCCTGGTCGCAATGCTGAACGCCAATTTGCTCTTTCCCGACGCGCTCATCGGCTTGAAGCGCATCAAGTCGCTCGACGGCATCGAGCGCAAGGCGGACGGCGCGGTCGCGATCGGCGCGATGACGCCGCATCGCGCCATCGCGGAATCCTCGCAGTTCGGCGCGGCGCAAGCCATCCTCGGCGAGGCCGCGCGCGGCATTGCGCATCCGCCAATCCGCAATTTCGGGACCATCGGCGGCTCGATCGCGCATGCCGATCCGGCGGCGGATTTACCGACTGCACTCGCGGCCGCGGCGGCAACGGTGGAAATATATGGACCCAAGGGCGCACGCACGGTGCCGGTCGAAGACTTCTTCGTGAGCTACCTCACGACGGTCCTCGAGCCGGGCGAGATCGTCACCTGCATCCATGTGCCGCGCGGTCCGGACGCGGCGCGCTGTGCCTATTACAAGCTGTCGCGCATCGCCGGCGATCTCGCGATCCTGTCGGTGGCGGTGGTGGTGGCTATCCAAGACGGGATCTGCACCGAAGCGCGGATCGCGCTCGGCGGATGCGGCCCGACGCCGATCCGGCTCACCGCGGCCGATCGCGCGCTGGTCGGCGAGCCCATCTCCGACCGCAGCATCGCGCGCGCGAGCGAAGCCCTGGCGGCGGAATGCCGTCCCTTCGACGACTTCCGCGCCACCGCCCGCTATCGCCTTCGCGTCATGCCCAGGATCGTGCGCCGGACGATCCTCAGCGCGGCAGGACGAGCCTGATGACGCAGCCAGAACGGCTCCCCGTCGCCTTGATGGTCAATGGCGAGACGCAGGAAGTGCTGATCGAGGCCGAAGCGACTCTGCTGAGCGTGCTGCGCGAGCATCTCCAACTCACCGGCAGCAAGCGCGGCTGCAATCAGGGCGTCTGCGGCGCCTGCACGGTGCTGATCGACGGACGGGCGGGTCGCTCCTGCTTGGCGCTCGCCGCCACGCTCGCCGAGGCGGAGATCACGACCATCGAAGGAATCCGCGACGATCCCGTCGGCGCGCGCGTCATTGCCGCCCTGGTCGAAGGCGCCGCGGTCCAATGCGGCTTTTGCACGCCGGGCATGGTGATCGCGCTGACCGAGCTGCTCCGCGCCAAGGACAGGCCCGATCTCGCGGAGATTCGGGACGCGCTGTCGGGAAATCTCTGCCGCTGCACCGGCTATCAGAAGATCGTCGCCGCAGCGCTCACGCTCGCATCAAACGGCCATGGCGAATGAGATCATGAAGATCGTCGGAGCAAGTCTGCCCCGGCTCGAGGGCATGGACAAGGCGAGCGGCTCCGCCGTCTATGTCGAGGATCTCTATCGCCCGGGCATGCTCCATGGCGCGCTGCTGCTCAGCCCGCATCCGCATGCGCGGATCGTTTCCTGCGACACAAGTCGCGCGGCGGCGCTGCCGGGGGTCAGGGCGGTGGTCTGCGGCAGCGACTTTCCCGAGCGCCGCGTCGGCGTCTTCGTCAAGGACGAGGTCATCCTGGCCCAGGGCAAGGTGCGCTATGCCGGCGAGCCGGTGGCGGCGGTGGCGGCACGTAGTCTCGCCATCGCGCGCGCCGCCGCCGCCCTCATCGTGGTCGAATACGAGCCGCTTCCCGCCGTGCTCTCGATCGACCAGGCGCTGGCGGCGAACGCGCCGCTCGTCCACGAGAACCTCGAGCGCTACGTCTTCCGAATGCCGGCGCGCGCGCGCCGCAACATCATCTGGGAAGTCGATTTGGCGCAGGGCGATGTCGATGCGGCCTGGGCGCAATGCGATGCGATCGTCGAAGGAATTTACGAGACGCAGGCGCAATACCACGCCTATCTCGAGACCAACGGCGTCTTGGCGGAGGCGGATCAGAGCGGCAATCTCACGGTCTGGGCGAGCTGCCAGTCGGTCCACCACGTACAGACCCGGATCGCCGAGGAGTTGGGCCTGCCCATGTCGAAGATCCGCGTCGCCGTTCCCCGCGTCGGCGGCGCCTTCGGCGGCAAGCACGCCTCGAACCTGCACAGCATCGCCGCGGCGCTGGCGCTCAAGGCGAAGGCGCCGGTGAAGCTCGTGCTGACGCGGACGGAAGATTTCGAGATGCAGCGCTCCCGCCATCCCGTGCGCATCCACCTGCGCACGGGGGCGCGGTCGGACGGCACCATTCTCGCCCGCGAGGCGCGGCTTTTGTTCGATGGCGGGGCCTATGCGGACGAGAGCCCGGCGGTGATGAGCTTCGCCTCGCTGATGGTGCGCGGCTGCTACCGCATTCCGCATGTCCGGGTTCACGGCACCGCAGTCTATACGAACAAATTGCGTGCGGGCTCGTTCCGCGCCTTCGGCAATCCGCAGGCGACTTTCGCCGGCGAAAGCCAGATCGACGAGCTGGCCTTGAAGCTCGGCATCGATCCCGTGGCGCTCCGGCGCAAGAACCTGATGCAGGATGGTGATTACTGGATCGGCGGGCATCGTGTCGCGGTGTGCAGCGCCGGGCGCTGTCTCGACCGCTTGATCGAGTCCGTGCGCGCGGCTCCGCCGCTGCCGCCGCCGCGTCGCGAGCGCCGGCGCGGCATCGGCTATTCCATGTTGGCGAGCATCTGCGGCCTCATGGGGACGAGCGCCAGCGTCCACCTGCGCGGCGACGGTACGGTCGCGCTGTCCACTGGCGTCGTCGATATCGGCCAAGGCTCCGATACGACGCTCGCACAGATCTGCGCCGAGCTCTTGGGGCTGCCGATCGAGAGCGTGAGCTATGGCGCGCCGGACACCGCGGTGTCGCCCTACAATTGGAAGACCGCGGCGAGCCGCAGCACGTACATGACTGGGCGCGCGGTCGCGGGCGGCAGCAATCACCTCAAGGAGCAGATCCTGCGGCACGCGGCGGATATGCTCGAATCCGCCGAGGCCGATCTCGAATTTCGTTCCGGCGGCCGCGTCGGCGTGGTCGGGGTTCCCGGTCGCGAGCTCAGCTTCGCGCAGATCGCGCAGCACTCGCTTTATGTCGCGGGCGGGCCGATCATCGGCGTGAGCGGCCTGGTCTTCGACGGACCGCCCTTCGATCCCAAGCGCGCCACTGTCGAACGCTTCGCCTTCGACAATCTCGGCGTCTACATCTTCGGCGCGCAGGCGGTCGAGGTGGAGGTGGACGAGGCGACCGGCCAAGTCGCCGTGCTCCGCGCCTGGTCGGCGCATGATGTCGGCCGCGCCATCAATCCGGCGAGCGTCGAAGGGCAGATCCAGGGCGCCTTCGTGCAAGGCCTGGGCTACGCGCTCACCGAGGAGATGGTGTGGAATGACGGCCGGCTCATCAATCCGTCACTGGCCGAGTATGCGGTGCCCGGGATCGAGGACGTGCCCTTCGGCGTCCACCCCATCATCCTCGAAGAGCCTGAGCCGACCGGTCCGTTCGGCGCCAAGGGCGTCGGCGAGCCCGCGCTCAGCGGCGTCGCGGCGGCGATCGCCAATGCCATTGCCCAGGCATTCAATGGCGCGCGGCCGCGCCGGCTGCCGATGACGCCGGAACGAGTGCTCGACGCGATCGAGCCGCCGGCAGGCCAGGCCTGACCGGGCCCCGCTACTTGCCGGAAGCGAGCCGCGCAGCCGCCTCCTTGACGAATGACAGATCGGAATGCTTGGCGACGTCGATGTCGGCCTTGAGGAAGCCGAGCTCCTGCTGCGTCGCGATGTTCCGCTGCAACGCCGTGAGGTCGGGCAGGCCGTTGGGGCTGTGATAATAGTCTTTGTTAGTGAAGATCCAGCTGTCGTAGAGCTCGCGCGGCTGTTTGCTATAGGCGGCGATCATGCCCACCACCTCGGCGTGATTTCCGGGGTCGTTGTACCAGTGGATCGCGCGCAGCGCGTCCTCCATGAAATCGGCCATGGCGGCGCGGTTCTTGTCGAGAAAGCTCTGGCGCGCCGCCCAGACGATCATCTGCGTCTTGCCCAGCGCGTCCTTCTGCGTGAACAGCGGCCGCGCCGCTTCGCGCAGCGCGGGATCGTAGGAGAACGGCAACACCGAAGTGATGAGGTCCACTTTCCGCTCGGTGAGCACGGCCTTCATGTTGGGCAGCCGCACCTCGATGAGCGTATAGTCGTGCTTGTCCTCCATGCCGTGCTGGCGCAGCAGCGCGCGGATCGCCATGTCGCCGGCCGTTCCGGCGCCGTTCGAGGCCGCGATCTTGCCCTTGAGATCGTCGAGCGTCTTGATCGGGCTGTCCTTCAGGACCATGAATTCGCCGCTGTAATAGCCCTCGGCGCCGTCCTGAAGCTCGTCGGCGATGACGCGCAGATCGTCCATCCCGGCATTCTCGATGGCGAGGCCATAAGAAGAATAGGCGAGGGGGGCGATTTCGATCTCGCCGGCGGAAAGCCCGGTGATCATCTGCGGCGTCCCGGCAAAGCGCGGCGTCTCAACGACATAGGAGGTGCCGAGATGCTTGGCGAGACCCGGCTTCTCGAACAGGATCGGTTGCAGCTCGGCGGGCGGCGGGACCACCCAGGCAAGGCGGATCTTCACGGGCTCGGCGCGGGCGGCCCCGACAAGAGCGAGCGCGAAGGCCAGCGCGGCAGGAACAAGCTTGGCAAGACGCATGATACCCCCTCTAACTTCCCGGTCGGAGATCATGGCTGAAACGCGCGAGCTTGTCGCCGGTGATGATGGGGGCGCTCACCGCGGTCGGCGCGTCACGCGATTCTTCCGGCCGGCTCCAAGCCGAGCAGGCATTGGCCCGCGAGTTCAAAATTGGAGAAATGCCCCTGCACTTGTTGCGACACGGCGTGCATGTCGCGGAAGCGCCGCTCGAACGGGTTGCTGTCGAAGATCGCCGTCGCGCCGGCGGCGTGATAGGCGGTATCGACGACGCTGCGCGCCTGATGGATCGCGAAGGTCGACGCCAGCCGCACCGCGGCGCGCTGCTCGAGCGTAAAGCCGCCTCCCCGTAAGGCCGTCTCCCATTGCTCGCGAACCGTCTGCAAGAGAAATGCCCGCGCCGATTGCAGCTGCGCCTCGGCGAGCGCGACCTGCGACTGGATCACCGCGCTGTCGCGCAGCGCCTTGGTCGCGGCGGTGGGAACCTTGTCCTTGGCAAGGCCGATGAACGCATCGAGGGTGGCGCGGGCAATCCCGAGCGCCACACCGGCGAAGCCGATGGCGTAGAGCTGAAACGTGGTGAAGCGGTAGAGCGGCCCGCGCTCGCGCCGGTCTTGGTCGGACTCGCGCGTGAACGAATAGGCCTCGGGAACGAAGAAGTCGGCGACGGCGTAGCTGTCGCTGCCCGTGCCCCGGAGTCCGACGACGTGCCAGACATCGGAGATCATGGCTTTGGCCTTGGGGAAGAGCATGGTGCGCTCGAAGATCTTGCCCTCGGCGGTGCGGCGCGGCGTGCCATCGGCCTCGTGCACTGGACAATGCGCGCCGAGCCATGCGGCATGCCTGCTGCCGCTGGCGAAGTTCCAGGCGCCGCTCACGCGGTAACCGCCCTCGACGACGGAAGCGCGTCCCTTGCGCCCGGGCGGCCCCCAAGCCAGCACCGCCTGCGGCCCGCCGAAGATCTCCTGCGCGATATCCGGCCTGAGATAGGCGGCCGACACCGCGCATCCCGCGGCCTGCGCGACGCACCAGGCGGTGCTGCCGTCGGCCATGGCAAGCGCCTCGATCGCCTGAAGGAAGATCGCCGGCTCGACTTCCGCGCCGCCGCAGGAGCGCGGCAGCAGCAGGCGGAACAGCCGCGCATCGTGCAGCGCAGTCAGCACCTCCGGCGAAATTTCGCGCTGCTGCTCGATCGCGCGCGAAGCAGCCTCGATCAGCGGCGCAAGCGCGCGCGCCCGTGCGACCAAATCCACCGCGGCAACGCCGGAAGGCGTGCGGGCACTGGTCGCTTCGAAGGATGATTTTGGCACAGGCGCGGCTTTCTCTCCGACGCAGATTGTGGCACGGTGGTCGAACCTGTCAATGCGATGAGGTCATCGGCCCCCGGAACGGCCGGTCGAGGAGAACGGCATGGCGGCACCGCCCGTACTTCGAACCGTTGTTGGCGATGGCTCGTCGAGCGACGCGCCGGAGGCTCGCGGGCAGAGCCCGCGTACGCTCGCGATCGATGTGGGCGGAACCGATCTCAAGGCGGCCGTGCTCGATCCTGCGGGCGTCATGATCGCGCCCCGGGTTCATGTCCCAACCCCGCATCCGGCCGCCCCTGAGACGGTGTTGCGGGCGATTGCGTCGCTCGTCGCGCCGCTCGCGCCCTATGATCGCGTCTCCGTCGGCTTTCCCGGAGTGGTGCGGCAGGGGCGGATTTTCACGGCCCCCAATCTCGGCAGCGAACCGTGGCAAGGCTTCGACCTGGCGGAAGCCTTGGCGACGGCATTGGGCAAGGCTGTGCGCATTCTCAACGATGCCGATGTGCAAGGCCTCGGCGTCGTCTCCGGACAGGGCTTCGAATGCGTGCTGACGCTCGGGACTGGCATCGGCAGCGCGCTCTTCTTCAACGGCCGTCTCTTGCCGCATCTCGAGCTCGGCCAGCATCCGATCCGGCGGAAGCGGACCTATGACCAATATCTCGGCGATGCCGCGCTGAAGAAGAAAGGCCGCGCGAAATGGAACCGCCGGCTGCGCAAAGCGATCGGCATCCTGCGCACGCTCCTCAATTACGACACCCTCTACCTCGGCGGCGGCAACGCTCTGCAGATCGACTTCGCTCTGCCGGAAAACGTCAAACTCGTCTCCAACGAAGCCGGCATCACCGGCGGCGTGCGCCTGTGGGAGAGCGATCTCGACGAGCACTTCGTTGAGTCCGGACGGTCGAGCGCGACCGGGCCCTAACCGGAGATTGCGCTCGCGCGCCAATGCTCCGCGATCTTCCGGCGCGGCAGGACGTCGCCGAAGAGCATTGCGACGAGTTGCAGCGTCGCCTCGTGCATGCTCTGCATATGCGAGGCGACGCAATCCGCGGCAAGCACGACATGGAAGCCGAGCGAGGCGCCGTCGCGCAGGGTCGACTCGACGCAGACATTGGTCTGCACGCCGGCAAAGACCAAGGTGCGGATGCCGAGGCCGCGCAGATGAGCAGCGAGACGCGTGCCGATAAAGCCGCTATAGCAGTTCTTCTCGATCGTCGTTTCGCCCGGCGCCGGCGTCAGCTCATAGAAAGCGGCGCCCCAGCCGCCGCTGCCGCAGGCGGGAGGAACGCCGCGCTCGGCCGCCTTGATGCGCATTCCCGCGGGGATCTTGTCGAGGCTGTAATCGGCGACCACCCAGATGACCGGCACTTGCGCGCGCCGCGCCGCCGCGACCAGCTCCATGATCGGCGCCGCCACGGCACGGCAGGCCGCCGCGTCACGTTTCAAGACGCTTTCGACATAGCCGCCCTCGGCGCAGAAATCGTTCTGCATGTCGATGACCAGGAGTGCGGTGTGGCGCGGATCGAGGCGCGCCCGCACATCCACGAGCAGCCCGCCGCCGGCCATGGTCAGGCGCTCATGTCCCAGGCGACGGCGCCCATGCCGCAGCGCAAAGGCGGCGAGGGCTCGTAGCAGATCGTGCGCGCCTTGCGCCCGCCGGCCGCGCCCATGGCGACGAGCCAGGCCAGAAGCTCGGTCGTGCCGCCGTCGCCGGCGGCGACCATGCGGTCGATGGTGACCTCGCGGACGACCTTATCGGCATCGCCCTCTTCGAGCAGCGCGAGAAACCAGCGGTCGAAGGCCTCGTCGACCTCGAAATAGCGTGGCCCGCCGGGGTCATGCGACAGACCGCCCGTTGCCATGACGAGGACGCGCTCGCGCGCCGGCCGGCAGTCGCGCAGGATTTCCGCCATGACCGCGCCGACCGCCCGGCACCGCTCGGGCGAAGGCAGCGGCGGCACGATGCAATTCATGTGGATCGGCACCAAGGGGATGTCGTGGCGCGGCGTCAGAAAAAAGAGCGGCACGGACCAGTTATCATCGAAGAGCAATTGGTCGGCGAAGGCGAAGTTGACGCCGCGCCGCGCGCCCTCGCGCACCAAGGTCTTCGCCGTCTCGGGATCGCCGGCGACCTGGTAAGGCGGCACGCTCACCCAATCGACGAACCATTCGGCCGGTCCCTGCCAGGCCTTGGCCGTGCCGATGCAGAAATCCGGCACGTTGTTCAAGGGAAAATTGAGCAGGTGGTCGTTGGCGACGCCGACGATCACGTCGGGCCTCAAACTCTCGACGATGCGCCGCAACTCGCCGTAGCCGTCGAGCAACGCTCGCTGCACCCGTTCCTCGGCCTTGTCGAGCCAGCCGGTCAGACCCGGCGCGTGCGACAGCGCGAGAACGCCGACGATTTCAGCCACGCGATTTCTCCTCGGCCAGCATCCTCTGCGCGTAGAACTGCGCCGCGCGGCTTTGATTGTGGTTGCGCGCCGCGCCCTCGAAGAGGCGGCTCACTTGCGGCAGGAAATAGGGATGGACGCCGAGCTGCGCGAGCGTGCGAATGTCGCGCTCGCGCCAGGCCTGGAGCTCCGCTTGCGTCAGCCCGTACTCCGCCAGCGTCCCCTCGAGGTCGCCGCGGAACCGCTGATATTTCGCGGCATCCCGGCGCACCTCGAAGATCAGCCGGTTCGAGGCCAGTGTCTTGTCTACAGCCATGATGCCCATGCGTCACCCCATCGCCACCGCGCCGGCGGCCTCGGCGATGATCCGTCCGCGGCGCGGGACGGCCCAAGCCTAATGCCTTTCGCGCGCGGGTTCCACTGCGGGAGGGCACGCAAGATCCAATCAGAGCTGATTGCGGGTTGACCCCCTGGGTCGCGCCTGTTAGCCTTTTCAAGGGTTTCGCCGATCAACAGCATGACACGGAGGCGGGCGTGATCTTCGACGCCGACGCGCATTTCTCGCCGAAATTCGCCTACGACCGCATGGCCGGCGAGTTCCGCCATTTGCGGCCGCGCCATATCAAGGACGGAACCGGCACGACGATGTATTTCAACGGGCGGCTGCATCCGGGCGTCTCGCATTCCTTTCCGGAGGCGCAGACCTGCGATTTCGACCGGCGCATGCGCGACATCGACCGCTTCGGGATCGACTGGCAACTGCTCTTCCCGAGCCACTCCGGACTCTTTCAGGAAATCGACGACCCCGGCGCCGCGGCGGCGCTGTGCCAGAACCACAATGACGGCATGGCGGAGGTCGAGAAGAAATCGAAGGGCCGGCTCATCTCGACCGCGGTGATGCCGATGCAGTTTCCGGACGAGGCGGTGGCGGAGTTGCAGCGCATCGTCAAGGTTCACGGCATGCGCGCCGTGGTGGTCTGCCCCAATGTCGATGGCAAGAACATCGACGACATTCGCCTCTGGGATTTCTATGCCGAGGCCGAGCGGCTGGGCGTCGCGATCTGCTTCCACGGCGATGCAGATTCGAAGCTCTTGGGCTGGCAGCGCATGGAGCGCTGGCGGCTCTATGTCTGCCTGGGCTTTCCCTTCGACTACATGATGGCAATTACGACACTCATCTACAGCGGGCTCCTGGACCGCTTTCCCAAGCTGAAGATTCTCTTTGCCGAGGGCGGGGTGAGCTATCTGCCCTTCCTCGAGGATCGCCTCATGGACACGGTCGAGACCTTCCGCTCACCCTTGGCGCACGACAATTTCGCGATCCGCGGCCGGCCTGCGAACAAGCGGCCGCCGAAGGAGTATTTCGACCGCTTCCACCACGTCATCGGGCTTGACGAGTCGCTGATGAATTTCGTGGTCGAGCGCTACGGCGCCGACAAATTCATGATCGGCACCGACTACCCGCATCCCGACGCGCATATGAACGTGGCGAAGTATGTCGACGAGCTGTCAACGATCTCCAAGGAGACCTTGGAGATGATCACCTGGAAGAACGCCGCGCGCTTCTTCGGCGTCGAGGCGCCGCGGCAGGCGGCGAAGCGGCCCAAACTCGCCGCCGCGGAGTAGCGGATCGGCAAACGAAGGAGGACGCGCCGTGGCAATCGCTCGAGGCGACAATTGGGAGCGCGAGCTCAGCGAATTCAACGACTGGATGGTGCAGCACCATCTGACGCCGACCTGGGCCTATTACGCCGCCTTGGTGAGCAAGGAGCCCAACGTCGCCTACGGCCCTTATCTCTGGAAGGCCGACATGCTCGGGAGCGTGATCAAACGCGCCGGCGAGCTGGTCGATCTCGCGCGCGGCGGCGAGCGGCGCTCCTTCGAGGTGGTCAACCCCGATCTCCGGCACATCCACGGCA
This sequence comes from Allostellaceae bacterium, assembly GCA_035604195.1. GTDB lineage: Bacteria > Pseudomonadota > Alphaproteobacteria > ATCC43930 > CGMCC-115725 > DATJLY01. The sequence goes on along the minus strand of DATNIY010000022.1, from coordinate 1,027 downwards.
CCACGCACACGATCGGCGCGGCGTTGCAGCTCGTCCAGCCCGGCGAGGTCGCGCCGCCCCATCGCCACCTCGCCAACGCCATCCGCTTCATCGTCAAGGGCAAGGGCTCGTTCACCGCGGTGCAGGGCGAGCGCCTCTACATGGAAGAGCGCGACCTCATCCTGACGCCGAGCTGGATGTGGCACGAGCACGGCAACGAGACCAAGGACCCGATCGTCTGGGTCGATGCCCTCGACTATCCCCTGATGAACCATCTGCAGCTCAGCTTCTTCGAGCCCGGCGGCAATCAGGCGGAGATCGGGAGCCGCCCGGTCGGCTTCACCGCCAATCGGATCGGCTATGCGCGCCCGGCCTGGGCCTCCTATCCCGAGGACATTCCGCTCGTGACCTATAAGTGGTCGCAGGTCTGGGCCGGCATGACCGCCTTGCGCGGCGATGCGGGCAGCCCCTATGACGGCATTCTCTTCGAATACGTCAACCCGATGAAGGGCGGCGGGCCGGTCCTGCCGACGATCGGCTGCTATGCGCAGCTCTTGCGCCCGGGCGAGCACACCAAGGCGCACCGCCACACCGCGAGCGCGATCCACTACGTGCTCGAGGGCGCGGGCCATTCGATCATCGGCGGCAAACGCTTCGATTGGGGGCCGGGTGACTTCTTCATGATTCCGCCCTGGGCCTGGCACGAGCACGTCAATCCCGCAACGCAGGATGCGGTGTTCTTCGTCCTCAGCGACAAGCCGGTGATGGACAGTCTGCGGGTGTGGCGCGAGGAGCCTTATGCGAATGGCGGCCATCAGCGCGTCACCGAAACCTTCACGCCGATGAAGTGGCAGTGACAGGGAGCGAGAGGCACATGGAACGGCAATTCATCAATCCCCCCGGCGCACTCAAATCGATCCCGCGCGGCTACAGCCACGCGATCAAGGTGACCGGCCCGGGCGCGCTGCTCTTCATCGCCGGCCAGGGCGCGATCGACGACAATCTGAATCTCGTCGGCGCCGGCGACATCGAGGCGCAAACCCCCCGC
>DATNIY010000021.1:0-11036 GCA_035604195.1 Allostellaceae bacterium | reverse complement strand
CGCCGCACGCGCCGCCGCCTCAATCACCCGGCGCGCCTCGTCGTCCGGCGCATCGGCGGCGATCACGGCATGCGTCACCGGCCGCTGCAGCTGCTTCTCCGCGCGCCCGCGCAGGCCCAAAAGCAGCGCCGCATCGCCGTCTCCGTCCCGCGCTAGCCGCCGCTCGCCATCGACGCCCGGCAGAATCTCGGCGTTCCCGCCGAGCGCCACGGCCACGGCGCCGCTCTCCGCCGCGAGGTCGATGCCGACCGCCGCGCCCGGCCCCTCGGCCGAAAGCGGCTCGCCCTCCGGCTCCTCGATCTGAAACAGCTTCATCGCGGCTCAGACGTGGAAGGATTCGCCGCAGCCGCAGCGTCCCTTCTCGTTGGGGTTGCGGAAGCTGAAGCCTGATTGCAGCTTGTCCTCGACGAAGTCCATCTCGGTGCCGATGATGAACATGGTCGCCTTGGGGTCGATCAGGATGGTGACGCCCTTGTCCTCGACGATCTCGTCGAGCGTGCCCTTCTCGTCGGCGTATTCGAGGGTGTAGGTCAGGCCCGAGCAGCCGCGCGACCGCACGCCGATGCGGATGCCGACCGAAGGCTTGCCGCGCTGCGTCAGCAAGGCCTGGATGCGCCTTGCCGCGGCCTCGGTGACCGTCATCGCTTGTTTCCGCGCCATGCTCGTGCCGCTCCTGCTCAAAACCGCCACCCTCCCGGCCCTTATGTGGCTCCTGCCGCGGCGCTTGTCACCCCGCGCGGGGCGAGCCGCCGCGCCGCCGCCGCCAGCGTATCGACCGCGAAATCGACCTCCTCGGACGTGGTGAAGCGGCCGAGGCCGATGCGCACCGAGGCCGCCGCCAGCGCATCCTCCAGCCCGAGCGCGCGCAGGACATAGGACGGCTCGATCTCGGCCGAGGTGCAGGCCGAGCCGGTCGAGAGTGCCAGTCCCGGGCAGGCCTCCATCAAAACGGTCGCGGGAATGCCGGGGAAGCTCAGATTGAGGTTGCCGGGAAGCCGCCGCTCGAGATCGCCGTTGACGACGGCCTCGGGCACGCGCGCCTTTATCCCGGCGAGGACGCGCCGGCGAAAGCCCAGGAGACGCTCGGCCTCCGCCGTCATTTCGGCCTGGGCAAGCGCCGCCGCCTCGCCGAGCCCGACGCAGAGCGGGGTCGGCAAAGTGCCCGAGCGCAAGCCGCGCTCCTGCCCGCCGCCATCGATCAGCGGCGCGATGCGCGCCCGCGGCCGGCGCCGCACGAAAAGCGCGCCGATGCCCTTGGGGCCGTAAAATTTGTGGCCGGAAATCGAGAGCAGATCGATCCCCAGCGCCGCCAAATCAATCCGCACCTTGCCGACGGCCTGCGCCGCGTCGCTGTGGAAGAGAATGCCGCGCGGCCGAGTGAGCGCGGCGATCTCGGCCAAAGGCTGCAGCACGCCGATCTCGTTATGCGCCGCCATGACCGAGACGATCGCGGTGCGCTCTTCGAGTGCGCGCTCGAGCGCCGCGAGATCGACGAGCCCGTCGCGCCCGACCGGCAGAAAGGTCACGCGGAAGCCCTCGCGCTCGAGCGCATGGCAGCTCTCGATGACGCATTTGTGCTCGGTCGCGAGCGCGACCAAATGGTCCTTGCCGAAGGCGCGGTGGAAATGCGCGGCGCCCTTGAGCGCGAGGTTGTTCGATTCGGTGGCGCCCGAGGTGAAGACGATCTCGCGCGGCTCGGCGCCGATCAACGAAGCGAGCTGCGCCCGCGCCCGCTCCACCGCCGCCGCGGCTTCGCGGCCATAGGCATGCGTGATCGAGCCGGGATTGCCGAATTTCTCGGTGAACCACGGCAGCATCGCCGCGACGACGCGGGGATCGCAAGGCGTCGTCGCCTGGTAGTCGAGATAGACGGGCGGCCGGTTGGCGCCTGCGGCTTTCATGCGGCGCTCGCCCGCCGGCGCGCGTAGAGCGCGCCCCAGGCCTCCACGAGATGATCGATGTCTCGCTCCGTGCTGCTCCAGCCGAGGCTCACCCGGATGGCGCAATCGGAGTCATCGGGCGCGACGCCCATCGCCTCCAACACATGGCTGCGGCGCAGCTTGCCGGACGAGCAGGCGGAGCCCGCGCTGACCATCACGCCGGCGAGATCGAGCGCCATGACCTGCGTCGCCGCCGGTATGCTTGGCATGGCGATGCAGAGCGTGTTGGCGAGCCGAGGCGCCGTCGCAGCAAAGCTGCGCGCGCCTGGCGCGATCGCGAGAAGCCGCCGCTCCGCCGCGTCGCGCAAGACCGCAAGCTTCGCGTAGGCGTCGATCCCCGCGAGCGCGCAACGCGCTGCTGCGCCGAAGCCGATGATGCCTGGCAGATTCTCCGTGCCGGCGCGGCGGCCCCGCTCCTGCCCGCCGCCGGACCAGAGCGGCGCGAGCGGCAGATCGGGCGATGCCACGAGCGCGCCCACGCCCTGCGGCCCGCCGATCTTGTGCGCCGACAGGGTCAGGAGATCCGCGCCCGAGCGGCGAAAATCGAGCGGCAGCTTGCCGGCCGCCTGCACCGCGTCGCAGTGGAGGAGCGCGCCGTGCGCATGCGCGATCCGCGCCGCCTCCGCGACCGGCTGAATCGCGCCGGTCTCGTTGTTGGCGAGCATCAGCGAGACGAGCGCCGGCCGCGCCGCGGCGGCGAGCCACGCATCGAGTGCCACGAGATCGGCGCGTCCGTCAGGCAAGGCCGGCAAAACCGCGGCGTCCGGCCGCGCGAGACGCACGGAATCATGCTCGATGGCCGAAACGATCAAGCGGCGCTCGGGCAGGCCCTTGAGCGCGAGCTGGTTCGCCTCGGTTCCGCCGCTGGTGAACACCACCGCGTCCGGCGCCGCGCCGCACAACGCGGCGACATCGCGGCGCGCCGCCTCTAAGGCTTGGCGCGCGGCGCGGCCCCAGCGATGCACCGAAGAGGGATTGCCGCAGCGGCGCAGCGACTCCGCGATCGCATCGGCGACCTCGGCACGCAGCGGCGCGGTGGCGTTCCAATCGAGGTATGTCGCGCGCGGCGTCGTCACGGCGGCGAAGACTGTCCGAGGCGTCACTGAGCGGCGATCGCGGGGTGCTGCAATCCGCGGCTCTCGCAATGGAGCGCGCCGCTGCGACCGAGAACGCGCCGCTCGCACACATCAGCCAAGGTCACCGAGCTCAAATAGAGGTGGATCTGATTGCCCAGCTCTTCCCACAAATCATGCGTCAGGCACCGGCTCTGGTTGCCGGAGCACCCCGTCGGCGCACCCGGCGTGCAGCGGGTGGCGCGGATCGGCTCGTCCACCGCCAGGATGATGTCGGAGATGCGGGTCCCATCGGCGCCATGCGCGAGCAGATAGCCGCCGCCGGGACCGCGCACGCTCCGCACCAATCCGCCGGCGCGCAGCTTGGCGAAGAGCTGCTCCAGGTAGGACAGCGAGATCTGCTGCCGCTCGGCGATCTCGCCCAATGCGATCGGATCGCCCTGGGCCTGGCCGTGCTTGGCCAGATCGACCATCGCCATCACCGCATAGCGTCCCTTGGTGCTGAGCCTCATGCCGCACTCCCTCTCGCTTCCCGGTCAGAGCTTGCGGCGCTCGCGCGCTTCGTCGAGCAAGACGGGCTCGCGCGCCACTGCGAGACCGCGCTCGTACTCGGAAAGCCGCGCGCGCAGCGCCGCGACTTCCTCCTGCAGCGCATTGAGCGCCCGCGCGACCGGATCGGGAATGTCGTCGCACGGCGTGCCATAGGGCAGAAATTCGCCGGGCTTCTGCGGCTGCGCCTTTTCGCCCAAGGCCTTGGCGGGAATGCCGGCCATGGTTGCGCCGGCCTGGACCGCCGACAGCACGACGGCGTTGGCGCCGATGCGCGCGCCGCGCCCGACCGTGAAAGCGCCGAGCACCTTGGCGCCGGCGCCGACGATGACACCGTCCTCGAGCGTCGGATGGCGCTTGCCGCGGTGCAGCGTGGTGCCGCCCAAGGTGACGCCTTGATAGAGCGTCACGTCGTCGCCGATCTCGGTGGTCTCGCCGATGACCACGCCCATGCCATGGTCGATGAACAGCCTGCGGCCGATCTGCGCCCCCGGATGAATCTCGATCCCGGTGAAGAAGCGCCCGAGATGCGAGAGGAGGCGCCCGAGCACCAGCCATCCCCGTCGCCACAGCCCATGCGCGGCGCGATAGAAGATGAGCGCGTGAAAGCCGGGGTAGCACAGCACCACCTCGAGCGTCGAGCGCGCCGCCGGATCGTGCTTGAGCACGGTCGCGATTTCATCGCGTAGGTTCTTGAAAATCATGGGAGTTACTGTGCTATGATCCGATCTGCCGAAGGGTCCGTCAGCGGCTGGCGGGAAAGACGCGCCGGTCGCCGCTGCGGCGGGAGCCGGACCTTAACTAAACCCAGTAAATTGGTCAAGTTTGTGGGCACGGGAGTGGTCGGCGGCTGCATGGAAATCCTACCAAATAGCTGGGGTTTTGGGCGCCGCGTTGCAAGGCGGGGCGGCGGCGATGCCTGAGGTCATCATCAACGGCCCGGACGGCCGGCTCGAAGGCCGCTACCACCATTCGCCGCAAGGCACGGCGCCGGTGGCGCTCCTGCTCCATCCCCATCCCCAGCACGGCGGCACCATGAACAACCGCGTCGTGTACGCGCTCTATCAGGTCTTCGTCCGTCACGGCTTCTCGGCCCTGCGCTTCAATTTCCGCGGCATTGGCCGGAGCCAGGGCATTTTCGACCGCGGCGAGGGCGAGTTGTCGGACGCCGCCGCCGCCCTCGATTGGCTCTTGAGTTACAACGCCAATGCCGGCGCGGTCTGGATCGCCGGCTTTTCCTTCGGCGCCTGGATCGGCATGCAGCTCTTGATGCGGCGGCCGGAGATCGACGCCTTCGTTGCCGTGGCGCCGCCGGCGAATCTGTTCGATTTCAGCTTTCTCGCACCCTGCCCCGCCTCGGGCCTGATCATCCAGGGCGACCGCGACCAGCTCGTTCCGCTCGAAGCCGTGCAGCGGCTCATCGACCGGCTGATGCAGCAACGCGACATCGCGGTCGAGCACCGCCTCATCGCCGGCGCCGATCATTTCTTCTCGTCCCATCTCGACGCCGTCAATTCGGCGCTCGAGGACTACATCGCCGGCAACCGCGGCAAACGCGTTGCGGCCGCGGGGCCGTAGCGACGCGCCTTGGATATTCGTCGGATATCCGGTAGGATAGCGCGGATCTGTGGGAGCGAGGCCGCGGATGCAGGTTCGCATTGCGCGCTGGGGCAATAGTCTTGGCGTCCGTATTCCGAAGCCCATCGCCGAGCGCTTGGGCTTGATCGAGGGCGCACGCGTCGAGATCGCGGCGGAGGACGGCCGCGTCGTCATCTCGCAGGGGCGTCCTCGCTATGCCCTCAAAAACCTTCTCGTGGGCATGACCCCCAAGGCGATGCGCAAGGCCTTCGATTGGGGACCGGACATCGGCCGCGAGTCCATCGACTAGGATGCGCTTTGAGCCGCAGGCCGGCGATCTGATCTGGACCGATTTCGATCCGCGCGTCGGCCGCGAGCAGAGTGGCCGCCGTCCCGCCCTCGTCGTTTCGCCCGTCGAATTCTGGCGCGCGAGCGGCTTCGCCATCGTCTGCCCGATCACCTCGCGCGTGCGTCCCTTCGGAACCAGCACGCTGCTGCCGGCGGGGCTGACCGTCGCCGGCGAGATCCTAGCGAGCCACGTTCGCAGCATCGACACCTTCGCGCGCCCTATTGCCTTCGCCGGCTCGGCGGTTCCGGCTCCGGTGCTCGAGGATGTTCGGGCGAAGCTCGCTGCGCTGCTGGGCATCGGCTGACCGTCTGCAGGTCGAGAGGAACACATGACACTGTGGAAGATCAATTGCATGGAGGATGAGTATCCTGGAATGTGGCAGCGTTGGTTCCTGCACCAGTGTGTGGCGGTCGGCTGGCACAGTGATTGGGGTTATCCATTGTCGGGGCCGATTGAGGCGACGGAAGGGGCGACCGGTTGGAGCTGGGCTCGCAACGCGCTCCAAAAAATCAGAGACCGCGATCTCATCGTCGTAGCGCTAAAACACCACCGCGTCGGGCGGCTTGGCGAAGTTACCGGCAAAGCAATCAGCGACGAAGACTGGAATCCTCTGGTTCCCCGCAGTTCAATCGCCCCGCAAGGCGAGATGGGACGCCGAATTTATGTGCGATGGGATATGACCATAGGGCCGGATGACCGAGAAATGGTCATTTCCTTACCTGAACTGACGCGATTCAACCCGAATGAGCTTCGCTGGACTTTGTCGGAGGTAAAATCAATCTCACTGCCGGATCTCAAGAACGCGATGAATGACCAATCCAACTGGGTCGCACTTTGGTCCCACTTCGACTACGAGCGCGCTCTTTCGGGGTATATAGCTGCTTATCCTCATCGGCTTGAGGACGGACTACTCCCATATCCAAACGAGAAGATTCGAGAGCGCGTGTTCCGTGACCAATCGCGCCTAGATGTCCTCCTGCTTGATCGCGATGAAACGCCGGTGATCGTCGAATGCAAGCAGGGACAGCCGACCGCTGCTGACCTCCAGCAGCTTCGTCGCTACATCCAGAATCTGCAAGCCGAGACGGGGCGCACCGCCAGGGGGATACTCGTCCATGGCGGCGCTCGAAAGCTTCGTGGCGACGTTCAGACGAGCGCAAGCGCCTCACCAAAAATCGAGATTGTTCAATACAAGCTCGACGTCGATTTCACCCCTTGCAATTAGTCGAATATCAAGTTGGGCGCCTCAATCCGCGAACGGGTCGCGCACCAGCACCGTGTCCTCGCGCTCCGGGCTGGTCGAGAGCAGCGCCACCGGCGCCTCGATCAGCTCCTCGATGCGGCGGATGTATTTGATGGCGAGCGCCGGCAGTTGCGCCCAGGAGCGGGCGCCGCGCGTGCTCTCGCTCCAGCCTTCGATGGTCTCGTAGATCGGTTCGACCGCGGCCTGGGCGGCGGTGCCGGCGGGCAGGCGATCGAGGACGTCGTTGCCGCGGCGATAGGCGGTGCACACCTTGATCTCGGGAAAGCCGTCGAGCACGTCGAGCTTGGTGAGCGCGATGCCGTTGATGCCCGCGACCTTGATCGCCTGGCGCACCATCACCGCATCGAACCAGCCGCAGCGCCGCTTGCGCCCGGTGACGACGCCGAACTCCTTGCCGCGCTCGCCGAGCTGCTGGCCCACCGCGTCGGTGAGCTCGGTCGGGAACGGACCGCTGCCGACGCGCGTCGTGTAGGCCTTGGTGATGCCGAGCACATAACCGACTGCCGCTGGGCCCAAGCCGGTGCCCGCCGCCGCCTCTCCCGGATGCGTATGCGACGAGGTGACGAAGGGATAAGTCCCGTGATCGACATCGAGCATCACGCCCTGCGCGCCTTCGAAGAGGATGCGGCGGCCCGCGCGCCGCGCCTCGTCGAGCCGGTGCCAGACCTGATCGGCATAGGGCAGCACCTTGGGCGCAATCTCCAAGAGCGCGGCAAGGAGTGGCGCGCGCTCGATCTCGGTGGCGCCGAGCCCGCGCAGCAGCGCGTTGTGGTGGAGGAGAAGCTGATCGAGCTTGTCGGCAAGGCTGGCGGGATCGGCGAGATCGCAGACTCGGATGGCGCGGCGGCCGACCTTGTCCTCATAGGCCGGGCCGATGCCGCGCCCGGTGGTGCCGATCTTGTCGGCGCCGCGCGCCTCTTCGCGCGCCCGGTCGATCTGCCCATGCGAGGGCAGGATCAGCGTCGCGTTGTCCGCGAGCTTGAGGTTCTTGGGCGTGACATCGACGCCCTTCTGGCGTATCGCCTCGATCTCGCGGATGAGCGCCCAGGGATCGACGACGACGCCGCTGCCGATGATCGACAGCTTGTCGGGCCGCACCACGCCCGAGGGCAGCAGGCTCAGGCGGTATTCGACGCCGCCGATGACCAGCGTATGCCCCGCATTGTGGCCGCCCTGGAAGCGCACCACGACATCGGCGCGCTGCGACAGCCAATCGACGATCTTGCCCTTGCCCTCGTCGCCCCATTGGGCGCCGATCACCGCGACATTCGCCATGCTTCTCCCGCTGCCAGGTCGTGCTTACGCCGGTCAGGCGACCGGCACGATCTTCCCACCCTCGAGCCGGTGGTTGCAACGCAGCCGGCGCGCCTCGGCGGCTGCGTCGGCGACGGCGCCGAGCCCATCGACCGTCGCCCAGCCTTCGGCCCTCGCCTTCCGGGCCGCGCTCAGATCGCTGCCTGCAGGAACGAAAAGCCGGCGCATCGGCTCGGCCGCGGGCGCCGCCGGCAGCACCGTGTCGGTATAAAGGGTAAAGCCGGTGGCAGGCTCTCCGGCCTCGCCGGTGCGATAGCGTCCGCCGCGCCCCAATTCACCGCGCACGCCGCGCGCGAAGAAGGTGAAGCTGATCCCGCTGTGGTATTCGAAGCCGCGGTTCTCGACGGGATCGACGGTGATGGCAAGATCCGGCACCGCCTGGCGCAGCCGCTCGACGACGATTGCGAGCCGCGCCCGTTCGGCCGCGGCCTCCGCCGGCAGATCGAGCGCCGCGAGCGCCGGCAAGGCCCGCTCGACCGCCCCTGCGGCCTCCAAGAGCCGACCCAGGAGAGCGCTCGCCGCGCCGCCGACCGCCGCCGTCATCGCGGTATCCTTGTGATCGAGGGCGGCGCGGGCGGCGTCCGCCGCCGCGCCATCGAGGCCGAGCGCGCGGCACACCGCCGGCACCAGCCGCGGCAGGGTCAGATCGACGGAAAGCCGGGAGATTCCGAGGCCGAACAGCCCTTCGGCGGCGATCGCCACGACCTCGACATCGGCCGCAATCTCGTCGGAGCCGATGAGTTCGGCGCCGACCTGGCCGACCTGCCGCTCGGGGCGGATCTCGGTCCCCCGCACCCGCAGCACTTGGCCGGCGTAGCACAGCCGCAGCGGCCGCGGCATGTGTTTGAGCCGCGTCGCCGCAATGCGCGCCACTTGCGGCGTCATGTCGGCGCGCAGACCGATCATGCGCTGCGAAATCGGGTCCATCAGGCGAAAGGTCTCCTTCGCCATGGCGGCGCCGGCGCCAGAAAGCAGATTGTCCTCGTATTCCGCCAGCGGCGGCTTGACCCGCTCGTAGCCGTGCCCCTCCAGCACCGCCACCAGTCGCGCGACGACCTCGGCCTCATGCGCCGCATCGGGCTCCAAGAGGTCGCGGAAGCCTTGCGGCAAGAGCGCCGGGTGCAGGCTTTCGTTCATGCCGCGGGAATAGCGGTTTTGTTCCGGCGCGGCAAACGAAAAGGCTGTGCTCGTCTAAGCCGGCGCCACCCCGGATTTTAGCGCGGCCGCGACGTCCAACCTGCGGTGGCAGACAATCGATGACGCCAAGGCGAAGGATCAACGAGGACGCCGCCTCACCCGGCTTGCGCTGCCTCTTCGGCGGGGGGATGATGATTGTAGAATGCTAACAAGGAAGGTGGTGCGATGAATACAGCCGCAACCTTTCCTCTGAACGCCTGGTACGCCGCTTCCTGGGATGCCGAGCTGAAGCATGAATTGCTGGCACGCACGGTCAGCGGCAAGAAGATCGCGTTCTACCGGACCCTCGCCGGCGAGCCGGTGGCGCTCGAAGATGCGTGCTGGCACCGGCTTCTGCCGCTGTCGATGGGCCGGCTGAACGGCGACAATCTGGTTTGCGGCTATCATGGGCTGGTTTACAATCCGCATGGCCGCTGCGTCAGGATGCCGTCGCAGGAGACGATCAATCCGTCGGCCTGCGTCCGCAGCTTTCCGGTGATCGAGCGGCACCGCTTCGTCTGGGTGTGGCCGGGCGAGCCGGCGCTGGCGGATCCGGCGCTGGTGCCGGATCTGCATTGGAACGCCAATCCCGGATGGGCTGGTGACGGCAAGGTGATCCATCCGGCATGCGATTACCGGCTGGTCGTCGACAATCTGATGGATCTGACGCACGAGACCTATGTCCATGCCGGCAGCATCGGCAATGACGCGGTCGCGGAAGCGCCCTTCGAAGTGAGCCATGGCGACCACACCGCCACCGTGACGCGTTGGATGATCGACATCGAGCCGCCGCCCTTCTGGCGGATTCAGCTCGGCAAGCCGGGCAATGTCGATCGCTGGCAGATCATCCACTTCATGGCGCCCTGCACCGTCGCGATCGATGTCGGCGTGGCGCCGACCGGAACCGGAGCGCCGCAGGGCGACCGCGCGCGGGGCGTCAGCATGTGGGTCATCAACACGATCACGCCCGAAACCGAGAAGACCTGTCACTATTTCTGGGCGAATGTGCGCGACTACCGGGTCAACGAGCAACGGATCACGACCGAGATCCGCGATTCCATCACCAAGGTCTTCCACGAGGACGAGGTCGTGCTGGAAGCGCAGCAGCGCGCTATCGACGAGCATCCGGACCATATCTTCTACAATCTGCACATCGATGCCGGGGCAATGTGGGCAAGGCGGCTGATCGACCGCATGATCGCCGCCGAGGGCCGCGCACCGAGGAGCGCCGCAGCCGAATAACGGACAACGGCCCATGCGCTTCGACACAAATTGGATCAAGGCCGTCGTCCAGGCGACACGCGATCTGACGCCCGGCATCCGCGAATTCACGCTGGCGCCCGAGGGCGGAGCGACGCCCTATCCGACGGGAAGCCATCTCACCGTCCGGGTTCTGATCTATGGCCGCCCGGATCTGCGGCACTATTCGCTCATCGGCGAGCCGCGGGAGGGGTGCTGGCGCATTGCCGTCAAACGCGAGGATCCCGGGCGCGGCGGCTCCCGCTACATGTGGTCGCTGCCGCCGGGCGCGCGGCTCGATGTGGCGCCGCCCGACAGCCATTTCGAGCTGTCGCGCGACGCCCCGGAATATCTGCTGATCGCCGGCGGCATCGGCATCACGCCGCTGCGCGGCATGGCGACGGCGCTCGCGCGGCGCAAGGTGGCCTTCCGCATGGTCTATGCCGGCCGCTCGCGCAGCCAGATGGCCTATGTCGACGAGCTTGCCGCGGACCTCGGCCCCAGGCTCGAAATCGTCGCCGAGGACGAACAGCGGACGATCGACTTCGCGGCGG
>DATNIY010000020.1:0-2023 GCA_035604195.1 Allostellaceae bacterium | reverse complement strand
CTGATCGATTGCCCGCCCTCGCTCAATCTCCTGACCGTGAACGCGCTCGCCGCCGCGCAAGGCGTGCTGGTGCCGTTGCAATGCGAATACTATGCCCTGGAAGGGCTTTCTCAATTGATCAAGACGATAGACTTGGTCCGAAAGAACCTGAACTCGGAACTTCAAATAGAAGGGGTCGTTTTGACCATGTACGACAAGCGCAACAACATCTGCGACATGGTGGCGGCCGACGTGCGCCGGCATTTCGGCGACCAGGTCTACGACACCGTGATCCCGCGCAACGTGCGGCTCTCCGAGGCGCCGTCCCACGGCAAGCCGGCGCTGCTCTACGATCTGCGCTGCGTCGGCTCGCAGGCCTACATCCACCTCGCCGGCGAAATCCTGCGCCGGGCCCGGGGGCCCGAACCGGCCGAGCCCGGCATGCCGCCGGGCGCAGCACCGGAAAGCGCGCCGACGACGGAGCCCGCGCCATGATCGGCAAGGAGAAGCGCAGCCTCGGGCGCGGCCTCTCGGCGCTGCTGGGCGAAGGTGCGGAGCCCGCGCCGGCGCGCTCGCCCCGCCAGCTGCCGGTCGAGAAGCTGGAGCCGAGCCCGCTGCAGCCGCGGCGCCGGTTCGATGAGGACGAGCTCGAATCCCTCGCCGCCTCGATCCGCGCCAACGGCATCCTCCAGCCGATCCTGGTGCGCCGGCATCCGGTCAAGCCCGACCGGCACGAAATCGTCGCCGGCGAGCGGCGCTGGCGCGCGGCACAGCTCGCAGGCCTGCATGAGGTGCCGGTACTGGAGCGCGCGCTCTCCGACCGCGAAGTGCTCGAAATGGCGCTGGTCGAGAACGTGCAGCGCCGGGATCTTTCGGCACTGGAGGAGGCCGAGGGCTATCAGCGCCTGATCGCGGAGTTCGGCCGCAGCCAGGAAGATCTGGCGAAGGAGATCGGCAAGAGCCGCGCCCATGTCGCCAACATGCTGCGGCTCTTGAAGCTGCCCGAGGAGGCGAAGGCGATGCTGGCCGAGGGGAAGATCAGCGCCGGGCACGGCCGCGCCCTGCTCGCCGCACTCGATCCCGTGGCGCTGGCTCGCCGGGTGGTGGCGGAGGATCTCTCGGTCAGGCGGACCGAAGCCTTGGCGGCCGAGCGCGGGACCGCAAAGCACGCGCGCAAGCCAGCGGCACCCAAGGATGCCGACACCCGGGCGCTGGAGCGCGATCTCGGTCGGGCGCTCGGCCTCGAAGTCGAGATCGCCCATGGCGCCGCGGGCGGGCGCCTCACCATCCGCTATCGCAGCCTGGAACAGCTCGACGAAGTGGTGCGCCGGCTCAACGGGTGAGCGAGCCGCGATTCCTCGCGGCAGCACCGGGCAGAGCGGCGACATCGAAAAGGGCGCGCTCGGCCACCGCCGATTTCGGCTGGGCGCCGGTCTTGATCGCCAGCTCCGCCCGCTGGAGCCGGGCGAGACCCTCGGCGATGCTGAGCGCGTTCCAGCGCTTGAGCTGGCCAAGGAACCGGCTCTCCAGCTTGAAGAACACCGGCGGCCGGAGCGACTTCATCGCCCCGCGCGGATCGGCCGCGCCCGCGACCTGGGAGAGGCGCGCCAGGTGCCGGCCGGCGGCAAGCAGGATCCTGATCTCCTCATTGCCCTCGGCGACGGCATGGCCATAGGCGCGATCCAGCGCCGCGCCGTCGCCGTCGCCGAGCGCGAAGACGAGATCGTCCAAGGAGAGCGCCGCGCTGTCGCCCACCACCGCCTCGGCATCGGCGAGCGTCACCTTGCGGCCCTCCGGCCCGGCGTAGAGAGCGAGCTTCTCCAGCTCGCTGCGGGTGATCGCCCGGTCCGAGCCCAGGCGCCCCTGGAGAAAGGCCAGCGCCTCGGCCTCGATCGCATGGCCATGCTGCTTCAAGGTCGCCTCGATCAGGCCCTTGAGCGCGGCCTCGTCGTCCAGGTAGCAGGCGATGGCCGCCGTCTTGTCGCCGCGCTCGAACACGGCGCGTAGCGCCGAACGCGGCCCGAGCTCGCCCGCTTCCAGGACC
>DATNIY010000019.1:0-3426 GCA_035604195.1 Allostellaceae bacterium | reverse complement strand
CTGGGGGTCGTCTGAACACCCTCATGCCGTCATGGCCGGACTTGTTCCGGCCATCCACGTCTTTGGCTTGACGCAGGCTTAAGTCGTGGATGCCGGCGGCATAGGCGAGCGAAGCGACGCCGTTCTGCGAACGGCTATGCGCGGGCTTGAACTTTCTGTGCGCCGCGGTGAAGGAGCGCGCCGCCGCGATGGACTTTAGCGCTCGCGATCCCGCATGCTCGCCCCTCGCAGAATCGCCAGCCGCGAGTATCTATCGATATGTCTGCCGACCCCGGCTTCGTGCACCTGCACGTTCATTCGTCCTATTCGCTGCTTGAGGGCGCGCTGACCATCGCGCGCCTGGCGGAGCTCGCCAAAAAAGACCGCCAGCCGGCGCTGGCGCTGACCGATACCGACAACATGTTCGGCGCGCTGGAATTCTCCGAAAAGATGGCCAGCGCCGGCATCCAGCCGATCATCGGCTGCGCGCTCGGCATCGACTTCGCCGACCAGGACAACCGCGGCGGGGCCGTGGGCGAGACCTGGCCGCGCATCGTGCTTCTCGCCGCGCGCGAAAATGGCTATCGCAGCCTGCTGCGGCTGTGCTCGCGCGCCTATCTCGACACCGCGCCGACCGACCGTCCGCACGTCAAGCTTTCCTGGCTCGCCGAGGAGGCGGGCGGACTGATCGCGCTTAGCGGCGGTCCCAACGGCCCGCTCGATGCCGCCATCGGCGGCGGCCAGAGCGCGCTGGCGCTGGCGCGCTGCGAGGCGTTGCAGGGCCTGTTCGGCGACCGGCTCTATATCGAGTTGCAGCGCCACGGCATGGCGACCGAGCGGGCGGCGGAACCGGCCTTGATCGAACTTGCCTATGCGCGCGGCATTGCGCTCGTCGCCAGCAACGAACCGTTCTTCGCCACCCGCGAGGATTACGAGGCGCACGACGCGCTCCTATGCATCGCCGAAGGCCGCTTGCTCGCCGACGGCGAACGCCGCCAGCTCACGCCCGCGCACCGGTTCAAGAGCCGCGCCGAAATGGCCACCTTGTTCGCCGATCTGCCGGAGGCGCTGGCGGCGACCGTCGAGATCGCGGAACGCTGCGCCTTCCGCCCGCGCACGCTGGCGCCGATCCTGCCGCGCTTCTCCACCGGGCCGGGGCGGGGCGAGGCGGCGGGTGCGCGGGAGACCAAAGAAGTCAAGAAGGCGCACGAGGCCAAGGAAGCCGAAGAGCTTCGCCGCGCCGCTTTTGCCGGCCTCGAGCGCCGGCTCGCCCGCTATCCGCTGGCGCCCGGCCACACCGCCGAGGATTACCGCGAGCGGCTTTCCTTCGAGCTCGGCGTCATCGCCAGCATGAAATATGCCGGCTACTTCCTCATCGTCGCCGACTTCATCCAGTGGGCGAAAGCGCAAGGCATCCCGGTCGGGCCGGGCCGCGGCTCCGGCGCCGGCTCGCTGGTCGCCTATGCGCTCACCATCACCGATCTCGATCCGATCCGCTTCGGGCTCTTGTTCGAGCGTTTCCTCAATCCCGAGCGCATCTCGATGCCGGACTTCGACATCGACTTCTGCCAGGAGCGCCGCGACGAGGTGATCCGCTACGTGCAGGAGAAGTACGGCCGCGATCAGGTGGCGCAGATCATTACCTTCGGCACCTTGCAGGCGCGCGGCGTGCTGCGCGACGTCGGCCGCGTGCTGCAGATGCCCTACGGCCAGGTCGACCGGCTGTGCAAGCTGGTGCCGCAAAATCCGACCAACCCGATCTCGCTGAAAAGCGCCATCGACGGCGAGCCGCGGCTGCAGGCCGAACGCGATCGCGACC
This sequence comes from Allostellaceae bacterium, assembly GCA_035604195.1. Lineage (GTDB taxonomy): Bacteria > Pseudomonadota > Alphaproteobacteria > ATCC43930 > CGMCC-115725 > DATJLY01. The sequence continues at coordinate 1,628 of DATNIY010000019.1, read as the reverse complement.
CGGTGGTGCGGCGCGCCTTCGACATTGCGCAAAAGCTTGAAGGCCTCACCCGCCACGCCTCGACGCATGCCGCCGGCATCGTCATCGGCGACCGGCCGCTGACCGAATTGGTGCCGCTTTACCGCGATCCCAAATCGCTGATGCCGGTGACCCAGTTCAACATGAAATGGGTCGAGCCGGCGGGACTGGTGAAGTTCGATTTCCTCGGGCTCACCACGCTCACCGTGCTCGATCTCGCGGTCAAGCTGGTCAAGCGCCGCGGCATCGATATCGATTTGACCAATTTGCCGCTCGATGACGCCAAATCCTACGAGATGCTGGCGCGCGGCGAGACGGTCGGCGTGTTCCAGGTGGAAAGCGCGGGCATGCGCCGCGCGCTGCTCGACATGCGCCCGGACCGCTTCGAGGACATCATCGCGCTGGTCGCGCTCTACCGGCCGGGACCGATAGCGAACATCCCGACCTATTGCGCGCGCAAGCACGGCGTCGAGCTGCCCGATTTCATCCACCCGAACCTCGAGCCGATCCTGCGCGAAACCTATGGCGTCATCGTTTATCAGGAACAGGTAATGCGGGCGGCGCAGGTGCTGTCCGGCTTCACGCTCGGCGAAGCCGATCTGTTGCGCCGCGCCATGGGCAAGAAGATCCGCAGCGAGATGAAGGCGCAGCGCGCGCGTTTCGTCTCGGGTGCGATCGAACGCGGCGTCGAGCCGGGTCACGCCGGTGCGATCTTCGACCTGCTCGAACGATTTGCCGATTACGGTTTCAACAAAAGCCATGCGGCGGCTTACGCGCTGGTCGCCTATCAGACCGCCTATATGAAGGCGAATTATCCGGTCGAGTTCCTTGCCGCGTCGATGACGCTTTCGATGGGCAACACCGACAAGCTCGCCGAATTCCGCGCCGAGGCCGAGCGGCTCGGCATCAAGGTCGAGCCGCCCTCGATCAACCGCTCGGGCGTCACCTTCGACGTGGCCGGCAACACCATCCACTATGCGCTGGCGGCGCTGCGCGGCGTCGGCCCGCAGGCCATCGAAAGCATTCTGGCGGCGCGCGGAGAGCGCCCCTTCACCGACCTCGCCGACTTCGCCCGCCGCATCAATCCGCGCGCCATGAACAAGCGGGTGTTGGAAAGCCTGGTCGCCGCCGGCGCCTTCGATGCGATCGAGGCAAACCGCGCCCGCGCCTTTGCGGCCGTCGACGCCATCCTCGCCACCGCGCAACGCTCGCACCAGGATGCCGCCATCGGCCAATCGGAGCTGTTCGGGGGCGCCGCGGCGCCCGAGCCGTTGGCGCTGCCGGCGGTCGAGCCGTGGCTGCCGGCGGAGCGGCTGCAGCGGGAATACGAGGCGGTCGGCTTTTTCCTCAGCGGTCATCCGCTCGACGACTATGCCGCGGCGCTGAAGCGGCTACGCGTGCAATCGTGGTCCGAATTCGCCCGCGCGGTGAAGGCCGGCGCCGGCGCCGGCCGCGTCGCCGGCACGGTCGTGTCGCGCACCGAGCGGCGCACCAAGAACGGCACCAAGATGGGCATCATCGGCCTCTCCGATGCCAGCGGCCATTACGAGGCGGTGCTGTTCGCCGAGGGCTTGGCGCAGTATCGCGACCTGCTCGAACCGGGCACCGCG
>DATNIY010000018.1:0-11261 GCA_035604195.1 Allostellaceae bacterium | reverse complement strand
CGCGCTCACCGGCGAGCCGATCGTCTTGGGCCGAATCATCGCCGGCTTGCAGGCGATCGGACTCGGGACCGAGGCGCGCGCGCTCGCGGTCGAGGCGGCGCTTGCCGCGGGGATCTGAGCGTTGACGCGAGGCCGCGCGGTCGCTGCCTCACGCCATGTCGAGGCGTTTCTCGAGATGCTCGCGGCCGAGCGCGGCGCGGCCAAGCTGACGCTCGCCGCCTATCGCAACGATCTCGCTGATTTCGCCGGCTTTCTCGCGCGCTCCGGCATGAATGTCGAGGCGGCATCGAGTGATGATGTGCGGCGCTATTTCGCCAAGCTCGCCAGGGCCAAGCTCGCAAGTCGCACGGCGGCGCGCCGGCTCTCTTCCTTGCGCCAATTCCACCGCTTCCTCGTCCTCGAGGGCGTGCGCCGGGACGATCCGACCGTGGCGATCGACGCGCCGCGTCTCGGCCGGAGCTTGCCCAAGCTGCTCGGCGAGGGCGAGGCGGCGGCGCTCATTGACGCCGCGCAGCGCCGGTCGGGGGCGGAGGGCAAGCGCCTCCTGTGCATGATCGAGCTGCTCTATGGCGCGGGGCTCAGGGTCTCGGAGCTGGTGGGTTTGCCTGTGGCGGCGACGCGGCGCGATCCGCGCTGCCTCATCATTCGCGGCAAGGGCGACAAGGAGCGGCTGGTGCCGTTGGGCGCGCCGGCGCGCACGGCGCTCGACTCCTACCTCGAAGCGCGCGGCCATTTCCTCGCGCCGCGCGAAGCGTCGCCTTGGCTCTTCCCCTCGCGCTCCGCCACCGGGCATCTGACGCGGGAGCGCTGCGGGCAACTCTTGAAGGAACTCGCGCTCGCCGCCGGCCTCGATCCCAAACGCCTCTCGCCGCACGTCCTGCGCCACGCCTTCGCCAGCCATCTGATCGACCACGGCGCCGATCTCAGGAGCGTGCAGGAGATGCTGGGCCACGCCGACATCGCCACGACGCAGATCTACACCCACGTCCAGAGCGCGCGCCTGCAACGCATCGTCGCCGATCACCACCCGCTGGCGCGGCGGAAGTAGGGGCGGGTGGCGCCTCCGGATCGCCTGTGCTAGGGATCGCCGCGATGCGTCACTTTCTCGATTTCGAGCAGCCGCTCGCCGAGCTCGAGAACAAGATCGAAGAGCTGCGCCATCTCTCCGACGGCGGCGGCATCAACATCGCCGACGAAGTGGGCCGGCTCGAGGCCAAGGTCGACCGCATGCTGCGGCAGACCTTCGCCAAGCTCTCGCCCTGGCAGAAGGTGCAGCTCGCGCGCCATCCCGACCGGCCGCACGGCGCCGATTACCTAAGCGCGCTCTTGACCGATTTCACGCCCTTGGCCGGCGACCGCGCCTTTGCCGAGGACCGCGCCATCATCGGCGGGCTCGGCCGCTTCCGCGGCGCCGCCGTGGTCGCCATCGCGCATGAGAAGGGCGGCGACACCGATGCGCGGGTCAGCCGCAATTTCGGCATGGCGCGGCCCGAGGGCTACCGCAAGGCGCGCCGCCTGATGCGGCTCGCCGAACATTTCCGCCTGCCCGTGCTGACCTTCATCGACACCGCCGGGGCCTATCCCGGCATCGACGCCGAGGCGCGCGGCCAGGCCGAGGCAATCGCGCGCGCCATCGAGGCCTGTTTGCAGCTGACCGTGCCGCTCATTGCGACGGTGATCGGCGAGGGCGGCTCGGGCGGCGCCATCGCCTTGGCCGCGGGCGATCAGGTGCTGATGCTGGAGAACGCGATCTATTCCGTCATCTCGCCCGAGGGCTGCGCCTCGATCCTGTGGCGCAACGGCGAGAACGCCAAGGACGCGGCCGAGGCCTTGAAGCTCACCGCCGAGCATTTGCTCAAGCTCGGCGTCATCGACGCCATCGTGCCCGAGCCCCTGGGCGGCGCGCACCGTCAGCCGCGCACGGCGATCGCCGCCACCGGCGACGCCATCGCCAAGGCGCTGCCGCCGCTCATGGCGCAGGACGGCGCCGCCTTGCGCCAGGCGCGGCGGGAGAAATTCCTGCGCATGGGAACTCGCGGGCTCTGACACCATCCTGGCGGCAGTTTCGACGTCTAGGTTGGCGATTGTCCCGGACTTGACTGTTCGAGCGGGGCGTGACCGGCATCTGTCACAAATTCAGCAAAAAATATCTGCCGCTCTACGTCGCTGAATTTTGTTTCCGGTACAACAATCGCGAGAACGAAGATATTTTCGGCGAGGCGATAAAGGGATGCTAAGAACAGCTTGGAGAACATGGTTTCTTTGGCTGTTGGCTGTCGCAGCGATGGTTTGGATCGTTGCAACATCAGAGGCGTTTCAGAAGTGCGTACACGAGCGCAAGAACGATAGAGGTTATAGTGCCCTTCACGAGAGTCCATCCGTTGTCGCTCGCGCGGTCGTAAGGTGGCGCGACCTTAACCGCGCTTGCGTCGGCGATTTCACTGACAAAAACCAGGGCGCCATTCTGGCGCTTGCGACGGCCGTTATCGCTTGGTTCACAATCTCTCTTGCTCAGGCCACCCGCCTGATCCATCGCCATTCTGAAGTATCTGAGCGGGCCTACGTCAAAATTTCCCATTGCCCTCCGGGGCTGACCATAGATGCCGAAAACGGTACCGTGAAGGTGGTTTTCAGAATTGAAAACTCTGGCCGAACGCCAGCTGACGTCACAAATGTCTGTCTGTATCTCCGTGTTGTGCCTGCTGGGAGCAAAATTCCGCCCTATGCGTCGCCGCAAGATCCTCCGGTCCCCGCTTTTCTGGTCGTAGGAGATAAGATTTTTTATCATCGCGAATTTGGAATATCTGGGCCGGAAATTAATCATGTCTTTGGAGCTACCGCCCGACTGTTCGTTTACGGTTACGTCGATTACACCGACGTTTTCGGCCAGGCCCATCGGGGCGGCTACGGAAGAATCTATGATCCTGTGAGTGAGGACCTCGGCTTCACCACCGAAGGCAGATTGAATTACGACCGGAACATTTAACGGCTGCGCGTCTGCGAGCGCTGACCCTCCGAAGGCGAGAAATATTATTGCGAAGATTGCCACAAAAGTCAGGTCTGGGATAACCGCCTCGGAGCCTCACCCCGGTGCGCGCAAGCTGTAGCCGGCGCCGCGGACGGTGTGGAGCAGCGGGCGCTCGAAGCCCTTGTCGATCTTCTGCCGGAGCCTGCTCACATGCACGTCGATGACGTTGGTCTGCGGATCGAAATGGTGATCCCAGACCTTCTCCAGGAGCATCGTCCGGGTGACGATGTGGCCGGCGTGGCGCATGAGATATTCGAGCAAGCGGAACTCGCGCGGCAGCAGCTCGATGGTCTGGCCGGCGCGGGTCACCTGGCGCGAGATGAGGTCGATCGTGAGATCCGCGACCTTGAGGCGGGTCTCGGCGGTGCCGCGCCGGGTCAGCGCCTCGAGCCGCGCCAAGAGCTCTGAGAAAGCGTAGGGCTTGGTCAGGTAGTCATCGCAGCCGGCGCGCAATCCTTCGACCCGGTCCTCGACATCGCCGAGTGCGCTCAACACCAGCACCGGCGTCAGATTGTGCGCGGCGCGCAACGCCGCGACGATGCTGAGGCCGTCGAGCTCGGGCAGCATGCGGTCGACGATCATCGCATCGAACTGACCGCTTTGCGCGCGCTCGAGGCCCTGGCGGCCGGCCGAGGCGAGATCGACGCGGTGGCCGCGCTCGCTCAAGCCCTTGAGCAGATATTGGGCGGCCTCGCGATCGTCTTCGATCAACAGGATGCGCATGGCGGCGCGACCACAAATTGCGCGGGCTCGGGGCCGGCGGCACGACCGCCGGCCCCCAACCCGTCAGCCGTTCGGGCTGCCTTCGACCGACAGCGCCAGGTACTGATTGACGCCGTGGCGGTTGAGCAGCAGAAGCACGGTCTTGTTCCCGCCCTTCGCGTTGCGCACGGCCTGCAGCTTGTCGGCCGCCTCTTTGGGCGTGCGCACCGGCTGCTGATTGATCTGCTCGATCACGTCGCCGGGCTGGACGCCGAGTGCGGCGAGGGGGCTGTTCGGAGCGACGCGGTCGACCACCACGCCTTGAACGCTCTCCGGCACGTGCAGACGGCTGTGCCAATCGCGCGTCAGCGGCGCGAGGTGGAGGCCGAGGCTGCTCGAGGCCGAGGGCTGGCCGCCCTCCTCCTCGTTCTGCGCCACCTGCGGGTTCTCCGGCATCGCGCCGACGACGGGCGACAGCGTGTCCTCGTGGCCGGCCCGCCAGACCTTGACCTCGGCGGTCTTGCCGACGGGGGTCTCGGCGACGGCGATCGGCAGGTCGCGCACTGTGGCGATGTCGTGCCCGTCATAGGACAGGATCACGTCGCCCTGGTGGAAGCCGGCCTTGGCCGCGGGTCCGTCTTTCGTCACGTCGGCGACGAGGGCGCCTGCGTCCTTGGGCAGGCCGAGGCTCTTGGCGATCTCCGGCGTCACCTGCTGGATTTGCACGCCGAGCCAGCCGCGCTCGACCTTGCCATGCTCCTTGAGCTGGTCGATCACCGGCTGGGCAAGGCTCGCGGGAATGGCGAAGCCGATGCCGACCGAGCCGCCATTGGGCGAATAGATCGCGGTATTGATGCCGATCACCCGGCCCGCGAGATCGAAGGTCGGACCGCCCGAATTGCCGCGGTTGATCGAGGCGTCGATCTGCAGGAAGTCGTCATAGGGCCCGGAATGGATGTCGCGGCCGCGCGCCGAGATGATGCCCGAGCTCACCGTGCCGCCGAGCCCGAAGGGATTGCCGACCGCCAGCACCCAGTCGCCGACCTGCGCCGCGTCGCTGTTGCCCCAGCCGACAGCGGGCAAGGGATGATCGACGTCGATCTTCAAGAGCGCCAGATCGGTCTTGGGGTCGCGCCCGATCACCTTGGCCGGATGCCGGGTGTTGTCCTGCAGGATGACCTCGACCTTGCCGGCATGCTCGACGACATGGTTGTTGGTCACGACATAGCCCGAGGGGTCGATGATGAAGCCCGAGCCGAGCGCCATGCGTTGCAGATGCGGGTGCGGGGCGGGCATCGGGCTGTTGTCGCCCTGCTCGTCGTCCTGGTCCTGCTGTTGCTGCTGCTGGAAGAAGCGGCGCAGGAACTCATCGAAGGGCGAACCCGGGAAGTTGGGAACCGGACCCTCGAAGCCGTGGCCGCCCTGCGCCGTCATGGTGACCGAAATGTTGACCACCGCCGGGAGCACCCGCTTCACCAGCGGCGCAAGGCTGGGGAGCTGAGGCATCGCCGCGGGGGCGGCGGGCATTGCCGTCTGCGCCTGCGCGAGCGGCGCCAGCGCCAGCGCCAAGCCGACGCCGGCGGCGAAGGTAGCGGCGCGCACCCGCCCCACGGCGCCTGTCCGCCGGCCGGCCGATTGGAATGGAAAGGACATGGGAAGACCTCCTCGCATGGGAACCGTTAGTGCTAACGTCGCGCCGCGCCGCAATGCAGCGGCACTCGCATAGCAAGAGAATTGGGCGCTGCGCATTACGCCGCGCCTTCGCCGCGATTAAATCTCTGTAATGAGCGGCGGGGCGGCGCCGGCTCCGCCTCAGGCGCGGCCGTGGCAGTGCTTGAATTTCTTGCCGGAGCCGCAGGGGCAGGGCGCGTTGCGCGGCGTGCGCGCCCAGGGCGAGGCCGCCGTGGCGACCGCGGTGCCGGCGCCGTTGCCGCCGCGCTCGGCGCGCTCTAGGCGCATCGCCTCGACCAGGGCCGGGTCTTCGCGGCTCTCGATGAGCGCCCGCGGCCGCGGCGGCGGCGCCAACTCCTCCTCCGGGCGCTGCACGCGCAGCTCGACGTGGCAGAGCATGCTGGTCACGGCCTCGCGCAGCGCCACCAGCATGTCCTGGAAGAGCTGAAACGCCTCGCGCTTGTACTCGTTCAGCGGATCGCGCTGGGCATAGGCGCGCAGGTTGATGCCCTGGCGCAAATGGTCGAGCGACAGGAGATGCTCCTTCCAGGTCTGGTCGAGGAGCTGGAGAAGCAGGCTGCGCTCGGCCAGGCGCATGATGTCGGGGCCGTAATTCGCCGCCTTCTGCGCCATCTTGGCGTCGGCCGCTTGAATGATGCGCTCGCGGATCTCGTTGTCGGCGATACCCTCCTCCTTGGCCCATTCCGCCACCGGCAGGTCGACCCCCAGAAGCCGCACGCATTCGGCATGAAGCCCGGCGGTGTCCCATTGGTCGGGCAGCGCGTTCGCGGGGACGGTGCGGTCGACCATTGCCTCGATCGCCTCGTGCCGCATGTCCACGATCATGGCGCTGATGTCCTTGGCGCTCATGATCTCGCGGCGCTGCTGATAGACGACCTTGCGCTGGTCGTTCATGACGTCGTCGAAGCGGAGGAGGTGCTTGCGGATTTCGTAGTTGCGCGCCTCGACCTTCTGCTGCGCCTTCTCGAGCGCCTTGTTCACCCAGGGATGGATGATGGCCTCGCCCTCCTTGAGGCCGAGCTTCTGCAGCATGCCGTCCATGCGCTCGGAGCCGAAGATGCGCATGAGGTCATCTTCGAGCGAGACAAAGAATTTGGAGGCGCCGGGATCGCCCTGGCGGCCGGAGCGGCCGCGCAGCTGGTTGTCGATGCGCCGGCTCTCGTGGCGCTCGCTGCCGATGACGAAGAGCCCGCCGGCCTGCACCACCGCTTCGTGCGCGGCGGCGATCTCGGCCCTGATCTCCGCGCCGCGCGCCGCGCGCGCCGCCGGCTCGGCGATGGCGGCCAGATCCTGCTTCAAGCGCAGATCGAGGTTGCCGCCCAACTGGATGTCGGTGCCGCGGCCGGCCATGTTGGTGGCGATGGTGACGGCGCCGGGCCGCCCGGCCTGGGCGATGATATAGGCTTCCTGCTCGTGGTAGCGCGCGTTCAGCACGTTGTGCGCGATCTTGCGCTTCTTCAAGAGCTCGGCGAGCGCCTCCGACTTCTCGATGCTGACGGTGCCGACCAGCACGGGCTGGTTGCGCGCGCGGCATTCCAGGATCTGGGTCAGAACGGCCTCGTATTTCTCGCGCGCCGTGCGATAGACCTCGTCGTCGTTGTCGATACGGATGCAGGGCTCGTTGGTCGGAACTTCGATGACGTCGAGCTTGTAGATTTCGGCGAACTCGGTCGCCTCGGTCATCGCCGTGCCGGTCATGCCCGCGAGCTTGGGATAGAGGCGGAAATAATTCTGGAAGGTGATCGAGGCGAGCGTCTGGTTCTCGTTCTGGACGGTGACGTTTTCCTTGGCCTCGAGCGCCTGGTGCAGCCCTTCCGAGTAGCGCCGCCCTTCCATCATGCGGCCGGTGAACTCGTCGATGATGACGATCTTGTCGTCGCGGACGATGTAGTCGGTGTCGCGCGCGAACAGCTTGTGCGCCCGGAGAGCCTGGTTGGCGTGATGGACGAGCGCGACGTTGTGGATGTCGTAGAGCGTGCCGGTCTTGAGCAAGCCGACCTCGCCGAGCGCCGCCTCCAGCTTCTCGACGCCCGAATCGGTCAGCGTCACCGTGCGCTGCTTTTCGTCCTTCTCGTAGTCCTCGGGCGCGAGGCGCGGGATGAGCTTGTCGACCTGGCGATAGAGGTCGGAGGAATCCTCGGCCGGCCCGGAGATGATGAGCGGCGTGCGCGCCTCGTCGATGAGGATCGAGTCGACCTCGTCGACGATCGCATAGCTGAACGGCCGCTGCACCATGTCCTCGAGCCGGAACTTCATGTTGTCGCGGAGGTAGTCGAAGCCGAATTCGTTGTTGGTGCCGTAGGTCACGTCGGCGGCATAGGCCTCGCGCCGCTCGTGATCCTCGAGCCCGTGCACGATGCAGCCGACGGTGAGGCCGAGGAAGCGATAGATCTGCCCCATCCACTCGCTGTCGCGGTGGGCGAGGTAGTCGTTGACCGTGACGACGTGAACGCCCTTGCCGCCGAGCGCGTTGAGATAGACCGGGAGGGTCGCGACCAGGGTCTTGCCTTCGCCGGTCTTCATCTCCGAAATCATGCCGCGGTGGAGGACGACGCCGCCCATGAGCTGGACGTCGAAATGGCGCTGGCCCAATGTCCGCTTGGCGGCCTCGCGCACCGTGGCGAAGGCGTCGGGCAGGAGATCGTCGAGCGATTCGCCGTCGGCGTGGCGCTGCCGCAGCATTGCCGTGCGCGCCGTCAGCTCCTCGTCGGACTGGGCGGCGAGCATCGGCTCCAGCTCGGTGATCTCGGCGACCAGCGAGTGAAGCGACTTGATGTAACGATCGTTTGCAGAGCCGAACAGTCGCCGGGCTAGAGTGCCGATCATCAACACCTCAGAACGATGCGGGCAGGCGGGCAGTGTCGCTGCGGCGACAGGCTGAGAGATAGGGTCGGCGCCCGCGGCTGTCAATTCGCAGGCGCGGCGCGCCCGGCCTCGCCCGCACCCCTGGCGCAGCGTGCGGGCGCGACGGTTCGCCGCTTGTTCCGGGGGGTTCGATGTGCTTTAAGCGGGCGCGGCAGCGCCGTCCTCCAACGCGCCGCAAAGCTAGTTTGAAAGGATTCTTGTATGGCGAATCGCGCGCTGTTCGTCCTCATGGCTTGCCTCGTCGCCGTGCCCGCCGCGGCGCAACGCAAGGACGCGCTGCAGAGTGCGCCGGCCGCCGCGGCGAGCGACGACCCGGTGGTGGCGCGCGTCAACGGCACCCCGCTCCACCGCTCCCAGCTCCAGGTGCTGCAGGCGATGCTGCCGCCGGAGATCCAGAAGCAGCCGATGGAGCAGCTCTATCCCCGGCTGGTGAACGAGCTCGTCAACATGACGCTCGTGGCGCAAGCCGCGCGGAAGGCGAAGCTCGCCGACGACCCCTTGGTCAAGATCCGCACCGAATTCGCCACCGACCAGGTCCTCCAGCAGGCGTATTTCGGCGGCATGATAAAAAAGGAGGTCACCGAGCAGAAGCTGCACGCGCGCTACGACCAATACGTCAAATCCTCGCCGGCGCAGGAGGAAGTCGAGGCGCGCCACATCCTCGTGCCGAGCGAAGAGGAGGCCAAGGCGGTCATCGCCGAGCTCAACAAGGGCGCCGATTTCGCCACCTTGGCGAAGGACAAGACCACCGATCCCGCCGGCAAGGCCTCGGGCGGCGACCTCGGCTGGTTCTCGCGCCAGGACATGGTGAAGGATTTCGCCGACGCCGCCTTCAAGCTCAAGAAGGGCGAGTACACCAAGACGCCGGTCAAGACCCAGTTCGGCTGGCACGTCATCAAGCTCGAGGACCGGCGCGAGGGCACCGCGCCGAGCTATGAGCAGATCGCGCCCAAGCTGGCGCAGGAAATGGCGCAGGAGCTCGGCAACGCCCGGCTCAAGGAGCTGGCATCCGCGAGCAAGATCGAGGTCTTCCGTCCCGACGGCTCGCCCATACCGCCGCAGCCGCCGGCGGGCGCGCCGGCCCCCGGCGCTCCGGCCTTGGCGCCGCCGCTGGCCGGGGTTGCGCCCGGCGGGCCGCCGGCGCTGGGCGTGCCGCGGCTCGCGCCGGCAACCCAAGATCTCGGCCAAGGGAAATAGACACCGCTTCCATGCCCGACAGCGTCTCGCCGCTCGCGCCCACAGGCTTTCCCGAGTTGGCGCCGATCGCGGGGGTGCGGCTCGCGACGGCGCATTGCGGCATCCGCTATCCCGGCCGCCGCGACCTCATGGTGGCATTGCTCGCGCCCGGCAGCCGCGTGGCCGGCGTCTTCACCCGCTCGCTGACACCGGGCGCGCCGGTGGATTGGTGCCGGCACTGCCTGCCGCACGGCAAGGCGCGCGCCATCATCGTCAATTCCGGCAACGCCAATGTCTTCACCGGCAAGAAGGGCCGCCGCGCGGTCGAGGAGACGGCGCGGACCGCGGCGCGCCTCTTGGGTTGTCCCGCGCGCGAGATCTATGTGTGCTCGACCGGCGTCATCGGCGAGGCGCTGCCGGCGGAGAAGATCATAGCGAACCTGCCCGAAGCGATCGCCGCCGCCGACGAGGCGCGCTGGGGCGAGGCGGCGCAGGCGATCATGACCACCGACACCTTCGCCAAGGGCGCGACGGCGACGGCGATGATCGACGGCACGCGAATCACCTTGAACGGCATCGCCAAGGGCTCGGGCATGATCGCGCCGGACATGGGCACGATGTTGGCATATGTCTTCACCGATGCGGCGCTGCCGGCCTCGGTGCTGCAGGCGCTCATAAAGCCGGCGAATGAGCGCTCCTTCAATTCGATCACCGTCGATGGCGACACCTCCACCAGCGACACGCTGCTGCTCATCGCAACGGGCGCGGCGCGGCATAAGCGCGTCGCCAGCGCGAGCGATCCGCGCCTCAAGGATTTCCGCCGCGCGCTCGACGAGGTCATGGTCTCGCTGGCGCAGCAGATCGTGCGCGACGGCGAAGGCGCGGAGAAATTCGTCACCATCACGGTCAAGGGCGCGGCCTCGCCGGCGGCGGCGCGGCGGATCGGCCTTGCCATCGGCAACTCGCCCTTGGTCAAGACCGCGCTCGCCGCGGGCGACGCCAATTGGGGGCGCATCGTCATGGCCGTGGGCAAGGCCGGCGAGAAGGCCGACCGCGACCGGCTTTCGATCGCGGTGGGCGGCGTCACCATCGCCGAGCGCGGCGAGCCCGCGCCGGGCTATGACGAGGCGCCGGTGGCGCGCCACATGGCCGGCCGCGACATCGCGATAGCGGTCGATCTCGGCATCGGCCGCGGGCAGTGGACGGTGTGGACCTGCGACCTGACGCACCGCTACATCGACATCAATGGCAGCTATCGGAGCTGAGCCGCCGCTGGCGGTGGTTTGCGTCGCGCTCATCGACACCGACGGCCGCGTGCTCCTGGCGCAGCGCCCCGCGGGCAAGCCGATGGCGGGCTTGTGGGAATTCCCCGGCGGCAAGATCGGCGCGGGCGAGACGCCGGAAGCCGCGCTCATCCGCGAATTGCGCGAGGAATTGGGCATCGACGTCGAAGCCGCATGCCTGGCGCCCTACACCTTCGCCTCGCACGCGTACGAAGATTTCCACGTCGTGCTGCTGCTCTATCTCTGCCGCCGCTGGCAGGGCACCGTGACGGCGCGCGAAGGCCAGCAACTCGCCTGGGTGCGCAAGGCGAAATTCGCGGACTACGCCATGCCCGAGGCCGACAAGCCGCTCATCGCGATGCTGCGCGACGTGATTTAGGGCGCGCCTTGTCCGAGCGGCCGAATTGGTTCACCATCCCGTCGCATCGGAATAGCGCGGGAGAGAAAATGAGCGGCATTTCTGGCAAAGCGACTGTGTTGCTCGCGAGTGTCTTGCTGCTCGCGGCGAGCCTCGC
>DATNIY010000017.1:0-16948 GCA_035604195.1 Allostellaceae bacterium | reverse complement strand
TGAAGCGGGTGGGGCCGCCCGCCGCGAGCCGCGCCGGCAGCTCGGCGAAGCTGACCGCGCCGACCCGCGCCAGGGCCTTGCCGTAAGCGTCGAGCGGGTGGCTCGAGAGGTAGAAGCCGATGGCGTCGAACTCGTGCTGCAGCCGCTCGACGGGCGACCAATCCTCGACCCGTGGCAGCAGCTGGGCCTGAGAGCCGGTCTGCGCGGCGAAGAGATTGACCTGGTGGCTCGTCCGCTCGCTCGCCGTGGCGCTGGCGTGGCGCAGCAGCATATCGATGGCGGCGAAGCTCTGGGCGCGATTGCGATTGAGGCCGTCGAAGGCGCCCGCCTTGACCAGGCTCTCGAACTGGCGCCGATTGAAGCTCTTGGGATCGAGGCGGCCGGCGAAATCCAGGAGATCCCGGAACGGCCTGCCCGCCTGCCGCTCCTCGACGAGCTGGCGCATCGCTTGGCCGCCGACGCCCTTGACCGCGGCCAACGCATAGCGGATCGCCGGGCCCTGTGGTGTCGTCTCGACGGTAAAGGCGTCGCCGGAGCGATTGATCTCGGGCGGCAGCAGCCGGATGCCCAGCCGGTTGCATTCCTGGCGGAAGACGTTGAGCTTGTCGGTATTGCCGATGTCGAGGCTCATCAGCGCCGCCATGAACTCGACCGGGTGATTGGCCTTGATATAGGCGGTCTGATAAGCGACCAGCGCATAGGCGGCGGCATGCGACTTGTTGAAGCCGTAGCCCGCGAACTTCGCCACCTGCTCGAAGATGTGCTCGGCGAGCTGCCCGTCGACGTGGCGGGCCACTGCGCCATCGATGAACTGGCGGCGCTGCGCCTCCATCTCCGACTTGATCTTCTTGCCCATGGCACGGCGCAGCAGATCGGCGCTGCCGAGCGAATAGCCCGACAACACCTGCGCGATCTGCATCACCTGCTCCTGATAGATCGTGATGCCCTGGGTCTCTTCCAGGATCGGCTTGAGCGAGGGATGCAAATAGTCCGGCCTCGCCTGGCCGTGCTTCACCGCGATGTAGCGCGGGATGTTCTCCATCGGCCCGGGCCGGTAGAGCGCGACCACCGCGATGATGTCCTCGAAGCGGTCGGGGCGGAGCCGGCGCAGCATGTCGCGCATGCCCGCGCCTTCGAGCTGGAACACGCCGACGGTGTCGCCGCGCCCCAGGAGCTCGTAGGCGGCGGGATCGTCGAGCGGCAATTTTTCGAGGTCGAGATCGATGCCGCGGGCGCGCAGGAGATCGATCGCGCGCGCCAGCATGGTCAAGGTCTTGAGGCCGAGGAAATCGAACTTCACCAACCCGGCGACCTCGACATATTTCATGTTGAACTGCGTCACCGGCATGTCCGAACGCGGATCGCGATAGAGCGGGATGAGCTCGTCGAGCGGCCGGTCGCCGATCACCACGCCCGCCGCATGGGTCGAGGCATGGCGGTAGAGGCCTTCGAGCTTCAAGGCGATGGCGATGAGCCGCGCCACTGCCTCGTCGCTGGCGCGCATCTCCTGCAGCACCGGCTCGCCGTCGATCGCCTGCTGCAGGGTCACGGGGGCGGCGGGGTTGTTGGGAACCAGCTTGCAGATGCGGTCGACCTGGCCATAGGGCATCTCGAGCACGCGGCCGACATCGCGCAGCACGGCGCGCGCCTGCAGCTTGCCGAAGGTGATGATCTGCGCCACCCGGTCGCGGCCATAGCGCTCCTGCACATGGCGGATCACCTCGTCGCGCCGGTCCTGGCAGAAGTCGATGTCGAAATCCGGCATGGTCACGCGCTCGGGATTGAGGAAGCGCTCGAAGAGCAGCCCGAAGCGCAGCGGATCGAGATCGGTGATCGTGAGCGCCCAGGACACTACCGAGCCGGCGCCCGAGCCGCGCCCCGGCCCGACCGGAATGCCCTGCGTCTTGGCCCAGCGGATGAATTCGGCGACGATGAGGAAATATCCGGCGAAGCCCATGGGGATGATGGTGTCGAGCTCGAATTCCAGGCGCTCGCGATAAGGCCTCGCGGCGGCGGCGCGCGCTTCGTCGTCCATGTCCGGCGCGAAGATCTGCGTGGCAAGCCGCTGCTCGAGCCCTTCGGCCGCGACCGCGCGCAGCTCCGCCGCCTCGTCGCGGCCGCTCTCGGTGGCGAAGGGCGGCAGGATGGGCTGGCGCGGCTCCGGCATGAAGGCGCAGCGCCGGGCGATCACCAGCGTATTGTCGCAGGCCTCCGGCACATCGGCGAAGAGGAGGCGCATCGCCTCCGGCGGCTTGAAGTGATGGTCTGGGGTCAGACGCCGCCGGTTCGCCTCGCTCAGCACCGTGCCGTCGGCGATGCAACAAAGCGCGTCATGCGCCTCGTAGAAATCGGGATCGGCGAAATAGACATCGTTGGTCGCGACCAGCGGCAGCCCATGCCGGTAGGCGAGTTCGATGAGCGCCGCCTCGATGCGGTCCTCAATGGGCAGCCCGTGGCGCATCAGTTCGACATAAAGCCGCTCGGGAAATAGCGCGGCGAGACGCTCGAGCATCGCCTCGGCCGCCGGCACCTGGCCCTCGGCGAGGAGGCGCCCGACCGGGCCCGCAGGCCCGCCGGTGAGCAGCAGCAGCCCGGCACTGCGGTCCGCCAGTGCCGCGAGCGCGATCTGCGGCGCCTCGCCGCCCTCGGTTTCGAGATAGGATTTGCTCGCGAGCTTCAGCAGATTGCGATAGCCCTCTTCGTTCTGGACGAGAAGCAGGATCTGGTCGGGCGGCGGCGCCGGCCCGACCCGCGCGGCGACTCGGCCCTCGCCCTCGGCGCGGCGAATCCCGAGAACGCAGCCGATGATGGGCTGGATTCCGGCTTCGCTCGCGGCCAAAGAGAATTCCAGCGCCCCGAAGAGATTGCCGATATCGGCCATGGCCACGGCCGGCATGGCATGCCGCTTAGCGAGCGCCACCAGCGCCTTGACCTTGAGCGCCCCGGCCGAAAGCGAATAGGCCGAATGGACGCGGAGATGGACGAAATCGGCGTGAGGCATCGTCCGAGAGTAGCAAATCGTCGCGGCTTCAGGGACGCGAATTGGCGTGGCACGCCGCTCCATCGATCGTCATGGCCGTATTTGTCACGGCCATCGACGTCTTACTGGTTCCGCCGTGAATCGTGGATGGCCGGGACTCGGCCGTTGGCCGGCCCGGCCATGACGACTGACCACCCGATGCTCACTCGACGACGCGAAATGGCGCTGCGAGACCGCAACTGCCCCTTACGCCGCCACTTCCTCGACAATGACGCCGTCCTCGAGCGCGAGGATGCGGTCCATGCGCTGGGCGAGCGCCAGATTGTGGGTGGCGACGAGCGCGGCGAGGCCGGTGTGGCGGACGATGTCGATCAGCATCGCCATCACCTCGTCGGCGGTGTGGTGGTCGAGATTGCCAGTGGGCTCGTCGCTGAGCAGCACCCGCGGGCCGTTGGCGAGCGCGCGGACGATGGCGACGCGCTGCTGCTCGCCGCCGGACAACCGCGCCGGGCGATGTTGGGCGCGCGGCGCGAGCCCGACCTGGGACAAGAGGTCAAGGGCGCGCGCGCGCGCAGCGGCCCGGGATGTGCCAGCGATCATTTGCGGCAGCATGACGTTCTCGAGCGCCGAGAATTCCGGCAGCAGGTGATGGAACTGATAGACGAAGCCTAAGGTCGAGCGGCGCATCTCCGTGCGCTGCTGGTCGGACATGCCGCCGCAGCTCTGCCCGCCCAACAGCACCTCGCCTTCGTCCGGCCGCTCGAGCAGCCCCGCCGTGTGCAGCAGCGTCGATTTGCCGGCCCCGGACGGTCCCACCAGGGCGACGATCTCGCCTTGCGTGAGCGCCAGTGACACCCCGCGCAGCACGGGAAGCGGCGTGCCTGCCTGTTTGAAGGTGCGAACGACCCGGCGCAGCTCCAGCGCCGCGGCGCCGGCGGCCGCTTCACTCATAGCGCAGCGCCTCGACCGGATCGAGCCGCGCTGCGCGCCAGGAGGGATAGACCGTCGCCAGGAAGGAGAGCGCAAAGGCCATCCCCACCACCAGCCCGACCTCGGACGCATCGATGCGCGCGGGGATCTGGGTCAGGAAATAGATCTCGGCGGAGAACAGATTGGTGCCGATGACGGCCTGGATGGCCTGACGAATTTCCTCGATATGCTCGGCGAAGAGCACGCCCAAAACGAAGCCCGCGACGGTGCCAACGATTCCGACGCTGGCGCCGCTCAGCATGAAGATGCGCAGGATCATGCCGCGGGTCGCACCCATGGTGCGGAGGATGGCGATGTCGCGCGCCTTGTCCTTCACCAGCATGATCATGCTGGAGACGATGTTGAACGCCGCCACCAGGATGATGAGCGTCAGGATCAGGAACATGACGTTGCGCTCGATCTCGACGGCATTGAAGAAGCTCAAATTGCTCTGCTGCCAATCGAAGATCCGCACCCTTCCGCCGAGCGCCTGAAAGACCTCGCGGTCGTAGGCTGCAATATCGTCGGGATTCCTAACGAAGACCTCGAGGCTCGAGACGGCATTGCCGAGATTGAAGAAGGTCTGCGCTGCCTGGAGCGGCATGAGGACGACGCCGTTGTCGAACTCGTACATGCCGATATTGAAGGTGCCGGCGACCGGGTAGCTCTTGATGCGCGGCACCGTGCCGAAGGCGGTGGGCGTGCCATTGGGCGAAATCAGCGTTACTCTGTCGCCGGGATGAATGCCCAGGCGCAAGGCGAGCCGGTTCCCGATCAGCACCCCGTCGTCCTTGAAATTGGCGAGCGCCTCGGGGGCAATATGGCTCGCGAGCAGGGGCTGTGCCGCAAGATCCTGCTCGCTTATGCCCCGCACCAAGGCGCCCGCGGCGGCGACGGGGCCGGTCGCCATCACCTGACCTTCGACCATGGGCCGCGCGGCGACGATTCCGGGGAGGCTTTTCACTTGCTGGGCGAGCGCGTCGTAATCGCCGAGCGAGCCTTGCGCGGCATAGACGTTGAGATCGCCGTTGAAGCCGAGGATCCGGCTTAAGAGCTCGACCCGGAAGCCGTTCATCACGGCCATGACGATGATGAGCGTCGCCACGCCCAAAGCGATGCCCAGAAGCGAGAAGATCGCGATGACGGAGATGAAGCCTTCCTGCCGGCGGGCGCGCAGGTAGCGGAACGCCACCATCCGCTCGAAGGCGCCGAAGATCACGCCGATCCCTCGAGCCGGTTGACCGCCGCCTCGGGCGACAGCTCCTGGCGCGCGCCGCCGGCGCGCTCCTTCAGCTCGACCGTGCCGGCGGCCAGGCCGCGCGGCCCGATGACGAGCTGCCAGGGCAGGCCGATCAGATCCATCGCCGCGAATTTGGCGCCAGGCGATTCCTCGCGGTCGTCATAGAGGACCTCGATCCCGGCCTGGGCGAGCGTCCGATACAGCGCATCGGCCGCCGCCGTGCATTTCGCATCCGCCGCGCGCAAATTGACGAGCCCGACCTTGAAGGGGGCGACGCTCGCCGGCCAGATGATGCCGGCATCGTCATGGCTCGCCTCGATGATGGCGCCGACTAGGCGCGAGACGCCGATGCCATAAGAGCCCATCTCGACCGGCACCTGCGTCCCATCAGGGCCGGCAACGGTGGCGCCCATCGGCGCCGAGTATTTCGTGCCGAAATAGAAGACCTGGCCAACCTCGATCCCGCGCGCCTTGCGGCGGCGGGGTTCGGGAACGCGCGCCTCGAATTCCGCCGGATCGTGCTTTTCATCGGTCGCGGCATACCACTGTCCGAGATAGGACTGCACCTGCGGGCTCGCTGGATCGATGCTGGCTTCGTCGAGGAGCTGAACGTCGCTGTCGAAGAACAGCTCGCTCTCGCCGGTCTCGGCCTGGATGTGGAACTCGTGGCTGAGATCGCCACCGATCGGACCGGTCTCGGCACGCACCGGGATCGGGACCAGCCCAAGACGCTTGAATGTCTTCATGTAAGCAGAGAACATCTTGAAGTAAGATACTATAGCTCCTTCCTTATTCAGATCGAATGAATAGGCATCCTTCATCAAGAACTCGCGTCCGCGCATGACGCCGAAGCGCGGCCGCACCTCATCCCGGAACTTCCACTGGATGTGATAGAGGTTCTTCGGAAGATCGCGGTAGCTCTTGATCGTGTTGCGTAAAATGTCAGTGACCAGCTCCTCGTTGGTGGGGCCGTAGAGCATGTCGCGCTCGTGCCGGTCGCGGATCCGCAGCATCTCCTTGCCGTAATCCTCATACCGCCCGCTCTCGCGCCACAGCTCGGCGGGCTGCAAGGTCGGCATCAGCATTTCCTGGGCGCCCGCCGCGTTCTGCTCCTCGCGGACGATCTGCTCGACCTTCTTGAGCACGCGGAAGCCGAGCGGCAGCCAGCTATAGATGCCGGCGGCCGCTTGCCGGATCATGCCGGCGCGCAACATCAGACGGTGCGAGACGATCTGGGCCTCGCTGGGGTTCTCGCGCAGAAGGGGGAGGAAATATTGTGACAGCCGCATGAAGCCTCGCCGGCGCTCGGGCGGCGCCGACTTTAGGCAAGCGCGCCGACGATGTCCAATTGCGCCGATCGCGCGGGGAATTCGGGTCGGTCTCCGATGTTGCTCGCGTCGTTTCTTGGCCTGCGACGAAAAGGCGCTGATAAGGACGCGTTTCGCCGATAAAATTCGCGTGACGAGTCGCACATACTTGCGTACACTCTGTTCCGCCTTCGAGTTTCGCACGTCAGATTGCGACCGGGCCCAAGTTTAGGGAGGGAGTGCCGTCAACGACGGTCGGGGGAGGCATCCCTGAACTGAAGAGCGCGATCCCAGATCGCATCGGCTGTGGCAAGATCGGACCCGATCTTGCCATTCTTTTTTGGCGCGACGCCAGGAAATAAATACATTATTTCCAATATATTAGATTATTAAGTTTATATACTACGCGAGGATGTTCGCGCGCGCTTTCGCGACCCGGCATGCGTCGGCTGGGCGGTCCGCCGCCACGGTGGATCGAGCTTCAGGATCCGTGCCTGCGTCGGGCATTCCGGCACATGCGCGCCCGGCAGGTAGCCCAGACTCATGAGAAACTCGCCGACGATCTCGCCACCGGTGAAGCGGAAGGTCTGGCGAAAGAGCTTGACCCACTCCTCCTTCGAGCACGGATGGTGGGCATCGAGCCATTGGGCGAAAGAGCCATGGCTGTCGCGCAGGCGCTGCAGCTGCCGGGCATTTTCGATGGCGGCTTCGATCTTGAGGCGGTTGCGGATGATGCCGGCATCGGCGAGCAGCCGCCTCACATCCTTGGCGGCGAAATCCGCGACTCGGTCGATGTCGAAGCCGGCGAAAGCCGCGGTGAAGGCCGCGCGCTTCTTGAGCACGGTGAGCCAGGACAGGCCTGCCTGGTTGATCTCGAGCACCAGGCGTTCGAACAGCACGTCATCGGCGCGCGCGGGGAAGCCGTATTCCCGATCATGGTACGGGCCGTGAAAGGGATGGCTCGGCGCCATCGCGCAATACTCGGCGCTCATTCCTCAACTGCCGCGGAAATCGAGGAGACCGGAATTCACCGCCCAATCCGCGAGAAACCAGATGACGGTGGCGATAACGGTGGTCACCGCGAATTTGAGCAGGAGATGGGGATTGGCGGGGGCGCCGGCGGCGTGGCCCGGGTCGCCCTCTGGCGACGGCCGCACCCCAAAGGGCAGCACGGCGAAGATGACGAGCCACCAGATGATGAGATACGTCGCGCTGCCGAAGACCCAGCCCACGCCCTCACGCCTCCTCGAGCTCGATCAGTGTAGCGCAGAAATCCTTGGGGTGCAGGAACAGAACGGGCTTGCCATGAGCGCCCGGATGCGGCTCGCCATCGCCGAGAATGCGCGCGCCCGCGGCGACCAGGTGGTCGCGCGCGGCGCGGATGTCCGCGACCTCATAGCACAGGTGGTGCATTCCGCCCTGGGGGTTGCGCGCGAGAAAACCGCGCACGGGCGACGCCTCGCCGAGCGGCTCCATGAGCTCGATCTTGGTATTGGGCAAAATGACAAAGATGGTGGTGACGCCATGCTCCGGCAGGGGCATCGGGGCCGATACGCTGGCCCCGAGCCGGTCGCGATAGACCGCCGCCGCGGCCCATACATCCGGGACGACGATGGCGACGTGATTGAGGCGCCCGATCACGTTTGCCTTCCGGCCGGCGCGAGACGCAGGACATGCACCTCGGTCAGCGGCCTCTTGCCGTGCCGGGCGCGGAGCGAGCGGCGCACGGCAATCCGTGCCGCCTCGCGCAGCGCCGCATCGTCCGCGCGCTCGGCCGGGCTCAGCCCAGCTAGAGCCGCCGCGACCTTCTGTTCCAGCTCCAAGGCGTTCTCGCCGGCGTCGTCCTCGGCGAGGCCGCGGACCGTCACCTGCGGCGGCGCCGCCAGCCTGCCCTCGGCGTCGACGACAATCGAAGCGAGCGCGGCGCCGTTGAAGGTCATGCGCTGGCGGTGCTTCAGCGCCTGGCCACCGGCGGGGAGCAGCACCTTGCCGTCGGCGACGAGCCGGCCGGTCGGCACCTCGCCGATCACCGCGGCGGGGCCGGGGGCGAGCTTCACCACCTCGCCATTGCGGGTGACAATCGCTTGCGCCACTTGGCATTCCTCGGCGAGCCGCGCCTGCGCCCGAAGATGCCGCGCCTCGCCATGGACGGGCACGGCGATGCGCGGGCGCACGGTCTGATACATCCGGAGGAGCTCTTCCTGCGCCGGATGCCCGGAGACGTGGACGAGATGGTCGTGTTCGGTGATGACCTCGACGCCGAGCTTGACCAGCGCGTTCTGCAGCCGGCCGATGGCACGCTCGTTGCCGGGAATGACGCGCGAGGAGAAGATCGCCGTGTCGCCCGGCTCCAAGGCGATTTCGGGATGCTCGTCCTCGGCGATGCGGGCGAGCGCCGAGCGCGGCTCGCCCTGGCTGCCTGTGCACAGCAGCAGCACCTTGTCGCGCGGCAGATAGCCCGCTTCCTCGTCGGTGAGGAAGGGCGGGGTATCCTTGAGATAGCCGGTCTCGCGCGCGGCGTGCTCGATACGCCACAGCGAACGTCCGACCAACCCGACATGCCGGTCATGCGCCGCTGCAGCCTTCGCCGCCGATTCGAGCCGCGCGACATTCGAGGCGAAGCAGGCGATGACGACGCGGTTGCGGCAACGCCCGACCAGCTCCATGAGCGAGCGGCGGACCTCGGCTTCCGACCCCACCGAACCCGGCCGGAGCGCGTTGGTCGAATCGCAGATCATCGCCAGCACGCCCTCCTGCCCCAAGCGGCGCAGCGACGCCATGTCGGAGATCGGCCCGATCAGCGGCTCTGGGTCGAATTTCCAGTCGCCGGTGTGGAGCACCGTGCCGAGGGGCGTGCGCAGCACGACCGCGTTGGGCTCCGGGATCGAATGGGTAAGCGTGATGAGTTCGATCTCGAACGGGCCGACGGAGAACCGGCCGGACATCGGCACCTCGGTGATCGGCACCTCATGCTCGAGCCCCGCCTCGACGAGCTTCTGGCGCAGCACCGCGGCGGTGAAGGGCGTCGCATAGACCGGGCATTTGAGCCGCGGCCAGAGATAGGGGATGGCGCCGATATGGTCCTCATGCGCGTGGGTAACGACGAGCCCCGCCAGCTCCTCGGCGCGCTCGGCGATGAAGACCGGATCCGGCATGACCAGCTCGACGCCGGGCAAGGTGTCGTCGGCAAAGGAGATGCCGCAATCGATCATGAGCCAGCGCCCGCCATAGCCGTAGAGCGACAGATTCATGCCGATCTCGCCCACTCCGCCCAATGCGAGGAAGACCAATTCGTCGGGTCGATTGGGCGCGGCAGCAACGCCGTTCATGACTTGCGGTTCCGATCATAGATCAGGCGCAAGCCCCAAAGGATGAGCGTTGGATCGGTCTTTTCGATCGCCGGCGTGGCGCCCTCGAAGAGCGGCGCGAGCCCGCCGGTGGAGACGACGCGCATCGGGGCGCCGTATTCCTGCTTGATACGCCCGACCAGCCCTTCGACGAGGCCGAGATAGCCCCAATAGATCCCCGACTGCATGCAGGCGACGGTGCTGCGGCCGATCACCGTCGCGGTGCGGGCGATCGGCACGCTCGGCAGCTTCGCCGCGGCCGTGGCCAGCGCCTGCAGCGACAAAGTGATGCCGGGCGCGATCACGCCGCCGCAATAATTGCCGTCGCCGTCGATCACATCGAAGGTGGTGGCGGTGCCGAAATCGACGACGATCAGCGGGCCCTTGTAGCGGTCATGCGCGGCGACCGAATTGACCAGGCGGTCGGCGCCGACTTCCTCCGGCCGCTCCACCAGCGCGCGGGCGCCGAGTTTGACCCCGGGCTCGCCGACGACCAGCGGATCGCTGCGGCAATATTCGCGGCACAGACGCCGCAGGTTGAAATTCGCCTCGGGCACCACGCTCGCGATGATCGTGCCGGTAACCCGGTCGCGCGACAGGCCGTCGAGCGCCAGCAAATGGTCGAGCCAGACCACATACTCGTCCGCGGTGCGGCGAACCTCGGTTGCGGCACGCCAGGAGCCGCTCAAAGTCGCGCCGTCCCACAGGGCAAAGACCGTGTTGGTGTTGTTGGCATTGATGGCGAGCAGCATCGAGTTCCTCGCGCCTCAGCCGGCCGGGAAGATTTCGCCCGCGGCAATCCGCCGGCGGCCCTCGGCACCGTCGAGCAGCAGGCCGCCGTCCCCGTCGAGACCGGCGAAGCGGCCAGCAAGCTCGGACTGCGCCAACCGCACCCGAATCTCGCTGCCGAGGCCATGAGCGCGCAGGAGCCAGGCGCGCCGCACCGCCGCGAAGCCCTCGGCGCCGCGCCAGCGCTCATACCAAGCGAGCAGCCGCTCGGCGAGCACCGCGATCATGGTCTCCGGCGTGACAACGGCCCCCGCGGCCGCGAGCGATGTGGCTGGATATTGCGTGGCTTCCGGGTGCGAAGCGAGGTTGATCCCGATCCCCAGCACGAGCCAAGCGAGGCGCGCTTCGCCCGCGCTCTGGGATTCGAGCAGGATCCCCGCGAGCTTGCGTCCGTCCAGCAGCACGTCGTTGGGCCATTTGTAGCGCAACTCCGCAGCTTGCGGCAGAAAGCGTGCGCAGGTCTCGCCCACGGCAACCGCCGCCGCGAAGCCGAGTTGGGCCGCAGCGCGGGGCGCGCAATCCGGCCGCAACACGAGCGAGAGATAGAGATTGCCCGCCGGCGAGGCCCAGGCGCGGCCACGCCGGCCGCGGCCCGCGCTCTGCTCGCGCGCCCAGACGAGCGTGCCTTCGGGCGCGCCCGCAGCCGCCAGCCGCTTCGCCTCGCCGTTGGTGCTGCCGACCTGATCGAATTTCAGCAGGCGGAAGAAGGGCTCGAGCGCGGGCTCGTTCATCCCGCAAAGAGCGCCGCGGCGACGCTGTCGGCACTGTCGACGATCAGGCCGGGATAGGCAAAGAAGAACATGATGATCAACGCCGTGATCACCAACACCGCCTTGGTTTCCCAACCGATCGGGCGATCGAAGCGGCCCGCCGGCTCGTCGAAATACATGAGCTTGACGATGCGCAGATAATAGAACGCGCCCACCACGCTCGTGACCACGCCGATGACCGCGAGCACATAGAGGCCGGCATCGATCGCCGCCAGGAAGACATAGACTTTGGCGAAGAAGCCGGCGAGCGGCGGGATCCCTGCCATCGAGAACATGAAGATGCCGAGCGCCAGTGCCAGCGCCGGTTGCGTGCGCGACAGCCCCGCCAGATCCTCGATCCCCTCGACCATGCGCCCGTCGCGCCGCATGCACAAGATGACGGCGAAGGTGCCGACGTTCATGAAGAGATAGATCGCCATGTAGACGAGGACGCCGCGCACGCCCGCGGCGCTGCCCGCGGCGAGCCCGATGAGCGCATAGCCGACATGGCCGATCGAGCTATAGGCCATCAGCCGCTTGATGTTGCGCTGGTTAATCGCGGCGAAGGCCCCCAAGAGCATCGAGGCGACGGCGATGAACCAGATGATCTGGCGCCATTCCGGCAACAGCTCGCCGAAGGGCTCGAGCATGACCCGCACGAACAGGATGAGCGCCGCGGTCTTGGGCGCGACCGAGAAGAAGGCCGTCACCGGGGTCGGCGCGCCCTCATAGACATCGGGCGTCCACATGTGGAAGGGCACGGCCGAGATCTTGAAGGCGAGGCCGACCGCGATGAAGACGATGCCGATGACGAGGCCCACCGAAATCGCGCCGCCATTGGCGAAGAGCTTGGCCAGATCGTCGAAGCCCGTGGTGCCGGCGAAGCCATAGACCATCGACGCGCCGAAGAGCAGCATGCCCGAGGCCAGCGCGGAAAGGACGAAATACTTGAGCCCCGCCTCGCTCGAGCGCGGGTCGTCGCGCGCGAAGGCGGCGAGGACGTAAAGCGACAGACTTTGCAACTCGAGCGAGAGATAGAGCGAGATGAGGTCATTGGCCGAGACCATCATCTGCATGCCCGCGGTCGCCAGCAGGATCATCACCGCGAATTCCGGCCGCGCGATGCCTTGGCGCTCGTTGTAGGGCAGCGCGATCACGATCGACAGCGCCGAGCCTAGGATGATCAACACCTTGGCGAAGACGCCGAAGCCGTCGGTGACGTACATGCCATAGAGCGCCGTATGCCGCGCGGCGCCGTGGGCGAGCGCCGGCGCCAGCACCAGCCCGAGATCGACGATGAGCACGCCGACCGCGAGCCAGGCGACCTCGCGCGCCGCCTTGTCGCCCTGGAAGGCGCCCAGCAGCAATAGCGCCATCGCCGCCGCGCCCAAAAAAATCTCGGGCAGCGCGGGCAGGAAGTCGGGAACGGGAAAGATCGGCATGGCCCGCTAGCGCGCCGCGAGCGTCGATGCCGCCGCACGCTGCGACATCTGGACGTGCTCGATCAGATTGGCGACCGAAGGCTGGATCGGCCGCAGGAACGACGCGGGATAGACGCCCATCCAGATCACCACGGCGATCATCGGAGCGAAGACCAGGATCTCGCGCGGCGTAAGGTCGAACATGGCGCGCACATCGGCGCGGGTGATGACGCCGAAGATGATGCGGCGGTAGAGATAGAGCATGTAGGCCGCGCCCAGGATCATGCCGGTGGTGGCGAGGAAGGCGACCCAGGTGTTGACCTGGAAGGCGCCGATGAGCGACAGAAACTCGCCGACGAAGCCGCTGGTGCCGGGCAAGCCTACGGACGCAAGCATGAACACCATGAAGACGGTGGCGTATTTCGGCATGTTGTCGGCGAGCCCGCCGTAGCGCGCGATCTCGCGGGTGTGCAGGCGGTCATAGACGACGCCGACGCAGAGGAAGAGCGCGGCCGAGACGACGCCGTGGCTCAGCATCTGGATCATCGCGCCCTGCAAGCCCTCCGAGGTCACGGTGAAGATGCCGATGGTGACGAAGCCCATATGCGCGACCGAGGAATAGGCGATGAGCTTCTTCATGTCGTCCTGCGCTAGCGCCACCAGAGAGGTGTAGATGATGGCGACGACGCTCAGCACATAGACGAAGGGGGTGAAGGTCGCGGACGCCACCGGAAACATCGGCAGCGAGAAGCGGATGAAGCCGTAACCGCCCATCTTCAGGAGCACGCCCGCGAGGATGACGGAGCCCGCCGTCGGCGCCTCGACATGCGCATCCGGCAGCCAGGTGTGCACGGGCCACATCGGCAGCTTGACGGCGAAGGAGGCGAAGAAGGCGAGCCACAGCCAGGTCTGCAGCGAGACCGGGAAGCGGAACGCCAGCGCCTCCTGAATGTCGGTCGTGCCGGTCTGGAAATAGACCGCCAAGATCGCCAGCAGCATCAGCACCGAGCCCAGCAGCGTATAGAGGAAGAACTTGAACGCCGAATAGACCCGCCGCGACCCGCCCCACACGCCGATGATCAGAAACATCGGAATGAGCACGCCCTCGAAGAACATGTAGAAGAGCACGAAATCGAGGGCGCAGAAGGTGCCGACCATCATCGTCTCGAGCACCAGGAACGCGATCATGTACTCCTTCACCCGACGGGTGATGGCGGTCCAGCTCGCGATGACGCAGATCGGCGTCAAGAAGGTCGAGAGCAGCACGAAGAACAGCGAGATGCCGTCCACCCCCAGGCGATAGGTGATGTTGAAATCGGGCAGCCAGCGCGCCTGCTCGACGAGCTGGAAGTCGGAGCGCGACGGGTCGAACGCGGCCCAGACCGCAAGCGAGACGGCGAGATCGACAAGCGACGTCCAGAGCGCGATCCAGCGCACGTTGCGCGCGACATCCTCGGCCGCGCCGCGCAGCACCAGGATGGCGAGCGCGCCCGCGAGCGGCAGGAAGGTGACGAGCGTCAGAAGCGGCCAATTCTGCATCGCCCGCTCACCCGATCTGCCGCAGGAGGTACCAGGAGACGAAGGCCACGACGCCGATCAGCATGGCGAAGGCGTAGTGATAGACGTATCCGGTCTGCAGCCGGCTCGCCCAGACTGCGATGTCGCGCGCCGTCGTCGAGATCCCGTCGGGCCCGAGCCCGTCGATGACCGCGCCGTCGCCCTTCTTCCACAAGCCCAATCCCAGCGCCATGGCCGGCCGCACGAAGAGCGCGTCATAGAGTTCGTCGAAATACCATTTGTTGAGGAGGAACAAATAGAGCGCGCGGAAGCGCCGGGCCGCGATCGCCGGCAATTCGGGCCGCCAGATGTAACTCACCCACGCCACCGCGATTCCGGCGAGGCCGAAGACGAGCGGCGAGGTCGAAACCCAGTAGGGAACGTGATGCGCCGCCTCGAGGCTGTCGTGGTCCGGCAGCACCAGGATCGAATTCCGCCAGAACGCCTCGCGTCCGTCGCCGACGAAGACGTGGAAGCCGATGGCGCCGGCCACCACCGCGCCCGCCGCCAGGACATAAAGCGGCCACAGCATCACTTTCGGCGATTCATGGACGTGGTGCATGGTCTCGGCATCGGCCCGCGGCTTGCCATGGAAGGTCAGGAACAGGAGCCGCCAGGAATAGAACGCGGTGAGGAAGGCGGTAAAGACGCCGAGCCAGAAGCCGTAGAGCCCGACGCCCGTGCCCGACGCCCAGGCCGCCTCGATGATCACGTCCTTCGAATAATAGCCGGCGAACGGCCAAATGCCGGCCAGCGACAAGCTGCCGATCCACATCAACACGTAGGTCGCGGGAATGAGCCGCGCGAGTCCACCCATCTTGCGCATGTCCTGCTCGCCCGACATGGCGTGAATGACCGAGCCCGCAGCCAAGAACAGCAGGGCCTTGAAGAAGGCATGGGTCATCAGATGGAAGATGGCGGCGCTGTAAGCCGAGACGCCGGCGGCGACGAACATGTAGCCCAACTGGCTGCAGGTCGAATAGGCGATCACCCGCTTGATGTCGTTCTGCGCCATGCCGACGGTGCCGGCGAAAACGGCGGTGGTGCCGCCGATGATGACGACCACCGCCAGCGCCGTCGACGAATACTCGAAGAGCGGCGACAGCCGCGCCACCATGAAGACGCCGGCGGTGACCATCGTCGCTGCATGGATAAGGGCGGAGACCGGCGTCGGTCCTTCCATCGCGTCGGGCAGCCAGGTGTGCAATCCGATCTGCGCCGACTTCCCCATCGCGCCGATGAACAAGAGAATGCACGTCACGGTCAGCGCATCGACCTCGCCGCCGAGGAAATGCATGGTGTTGTGCGCGACATCGGGCGCCGCGGCGAAGACCGTGTCGAACTGCAGCGAGCCGAAGATCTTGTAGACCGCGAAGATGCCGAGCGCGAAGCCGAAATCGCCGATGCGGTTGACCACGAACGCCTTGATCGCCGCGGCATTGGCCGAAGGCCGGTCGTACCAGAAGCCGATCAGCAGGTAGGAGCAGAGCCCGACCCCCTCCCAGCCGAAGAAGAGCTGCACGAAATTATCGGCCGTCACCAGCATCAGCATGAAGAAGGTGAACAGGCTCAGATAGGACATGAAGCGCGGGATGCCCTTGTCATGTGCCATGTAGCCCACGGAATAGACATGGACCATGGACGAGACCACCGTCACCACCGCCACCATCACCGCCGAGAGCGGGTCGAAACGCAGCGCCCAGTTGACCTGGAGATCGCCGGTGTCGATCCAGGTGAAGAGCTCGACCGTCCGCGCATTGCCGCCGAGCGCGACATCGAAGAACAAGATGACGCCCAGGACCGCGGCGATGAGGAGCGCCGCGCAGGTGACGAGCTGAGCGCCGCGGTCGCCGAGCCAGCGGCCGAAGAAGCCGGCGATGAAGGCGCCCAGAAGCGGCAGGAAGATGGCTGCGACCGTCACGCTTCTAGCCCTTCATCAGGTTGATGTCGTCGACTTCGATCGAGCCGCGGTTGCGGAAATAGACGACGAGGATGGCGAGCCCGATCGCGGCCTCGGCCGCCGCCACGGTAAGCACGAACATGGCGAAGACCTGGCCCGCCAGATCGTGCAAATAGGCGGAGAATGCGACGAAATTGATGTTGACGGCGAGCAGCATCAGCTCGATCGACATCAGGATGATGATGACGTTTTTGCGGTTGAGGAAGATGCCGAAGATGCCGAGCGTGAAGAGGATCGCGGCGACGGTGAGATAATGGGCGAGGCCGATCTCAAGCATCACGACACCCCCTCCCCCGACCGCACTTTGACGATCTCGACCGACTGTTCGCGCAAGCGCCCGACCTGCGCGGGAATGCGCTGCTTGCGCACGCCCTCGCGCGAGCGGTGGGTCAGGACGATGGCGCCGATCATGGCGACCAGCAGCACCGCGCCCGCGGCCTGGAACGCGAAGATGTAGCGGGTGTAGAGCAGCGCGCCCAAGGCCGCGGTGTTGCTGATCTGCACCGTCTGCGGCATCGGCGCGGCGGCGGTCGCGGCCACTTCCGGCGCCACCGCCCAAGCGCCGAACACCAGGACGAGCTCGACCAGCAGCACCAGGCCGATGAGGGCGCCGATCGGCAGGTATTGCA
>DATNIY010000016.1:0-28826 GCA_035604195.1 Allostellaceae bacterium | reverse complement strand
CCAGGGCCGTCAGCGCCATGCCCCGCTTCGACCGCTCGAACAGCGGCCCTTTCGCGGAGCGCTCCAGCCCTTGGATGCTCCGGCTGAGCGCTGGCTGGGACAGGCTCAGCGCTCGCGCGCCGTCGCCGAGCGAGCCATGGTCGATGACCGCAAGAAAATGTCGGAGCTGCCGCAATTCCATCGGCGCTGCCCTTATCGCCCCGCCGAACCGCACGCAAGATGCCATAAGGCAAAATCTACGAGTCCAGCGGCCTTATAGATCACAATTTCCCAAATGCCGCGCCATGCGGCGAGCCGTTCCACCTAACCACCGTCAAATTTTCAATTGGTGATCTCCCGGTTCGGCGCATTGTGGCCCGGCTACCGCTTGAAACTCACTATTATTTGAATTCACAGCCTGCATGTTGTCATATATATTATAAAAATGTGCATAACCCCATGCAACCTATGGAAATGATCCGCAGAACTTCGCGAGCGCTGGGACGTTATCCGATTAGATGCGCTCCGGCTTTTTCGTCAGTGCCGGGCGTGACCCGGGATCCCACCGGACGACCCGTCCGGGTCAAAGCCGCGGCTAACGATCGGGGAGACCGATTCGGCTAGACCGGAACAGATTCGAACAACAGATTCGAAGAAAGGAATAAATCGATGCGCGAGGTTGACGCGATGCGAGCGGAACTCGAACGTCGGCGCAACGGATGGCGAATCCTGGAGCTGATGAGTGAATCGGTGGTTCTAGCTAATTGCATTGGAGATAAGTTGGCGGCATCGCTGGCGAGACGCGCCGCTTACGCGGCGGCCGACCGCCTCGAAGTGGCGCACGCTCTGGTCGACCGCATGCAGCGGGCAATCGCAGCCCGCGGCAAAAAAAATGCGAGCCGCATCAAGGAAGCGACGGAACAGAAGCTTGCGAAATCAGACGGGCAGCCCCGTAGGCAGAGCGTCCGACATTCAGGTGCAGACGATCGTATGCAGCGGAGCAGAACGTTCCAAGAACCGCAGCCGAGGCGACGGATGATTGATGGCGCGGAGTGCTAGCGCGTTGCGCTGCTGCCGAGCGCGCGACTTTCGCACCGCTCCGGCCGCGCGCGCGAGATGGCTTCGACCGGGACGAACGGCTTTTCGACCAGCCACATCCGCTCCGACGGCGTGAGCGCGATATCGCGCAGCTCGCGCTCGTTCAATTGAGCGAGCTCCCGGCGTTCGCGCCGCCATTGCAGCCAACGCCGGATCGCCGCCGCGACGGCCATCGCCCCGCAGAAAGCAGTTTTCGTGCGCGTCATCGCTATCCCCTCTGCCTGATCGATTGGGGTCAGCCTATGCGACCTCGCGCGCCGGGCGCACTCCGCGGATTGCTCTCTAATTCGCCGGCGGGCCGGTGCGACAACCGGCCGGGCGCCTCAGTCTTGCTGGTTGTCGTTGGCGGCGCCGAGCTTAGGCGCGATGGGGCGGTGGGCGAGTGCCGCCCGGGCCGCGTCGGCCTGACGCGCCAGGTAGCATTGGTGGAGCTGCTGGACTTGGCGCCGCTCTTGCGGCGTCAGCGCAGGCGGCCGCTTCGCCGCATCGCCGTCGCGTCCTGCTTTCATATCGCGATTTAACCAGCCGACCCCTTACCAAGCCGTTACCGCCGCTGCGTCCTCGGCATCGAGCACGGCTGGTTTGCGCACGCTATCGGACCCGACTTATAGTTCCTGACCCAGTCCGCGCAGGGGAGCGAGCCATGCCTGACGTCAAAAGCATGTCGCCGGAGGAGAAGGAGCAGTTTCACCAGGCGGCCGAGGCCCGCATCGCCACCTTCGCCTATCGCCCGCCCGCTGCCTCGGACAAGGTCAAGGAGGTGATCCCGCTGTGCCGGAGCGATCTCGGCCGCGTCTATGTCCAGGTGGTCAGGGAAGGCGGCGAGAACAATCTCCACTACCACGTCAATTCCGACACCTGCTGGACGGTGCTGCGCGGTCGGGCGCGCTTCTATGGCGTTGACGACAAGCTCCTCGGCGAATTCGGCCCCTATCAGGGCATTCTCATTCCCGGCGGCTCGCGCTACTGGTTCGAGAAGGCGGGCGAGGAGCCGCTCGAGATCTTGCAGATGGTCGGCATCGACAAGGCCAAGGGCGACGACCGGCGGATCAATCTCGAGCGCCACAAGGAGTGGATGTCCGACACCTTTCTCCAGGTCTACGACAAATCCTAGACGGCGGCTGTCGCCGGCGCGCTTCTCGCCTATGATGCGCCGCCATGGAAAGCCGGTGGGATGAAAACGCGGCCGAAGCCGTGGTCGCGCATTACGCCGTGGCAGGGATCGCGCGCGACTTAGCGCTCCGCGTCTATAGCGCGCGGCTTTTGGGCCGGAACAAGCGGCTGGTCCTGCATGGCGGCGGCAATTCCTCGCTGAAAACCCGCCTGCGCGACCTCTTCGGCGAGGACGCCGAGGTACTCTGCATCAAAGGCAGCGGCTGGGACATGGCGGCGATCGAGCCCGAGGGGCTGCCGGCGGTGCGGCTGCGCCCGCTCCTCAAGCTGCGCGGGCGCGCCAGCTTGAGCGATGAGGACATGGTGCGCTTGCAGCGCGTCAATCTCCTTGATCCCGGCGCGCCCAACCCCTCGGTCGAGACCCTGCTCCACGCCTTTCTGCCGCACGCCTATGTCGATCACACCCATGCCACGGCGGTGCTGAGCCTGGTCGATCAGCCCGACGGCGCCGATCTCGCGCGCGCCGTCTTCGGCCGGCGGCTGGCGCTGGTGCCCTACATCCCGCCGGGCTTCGCGTTGGCGAAGCGCGCCGCCGAGATCTACGAGGCCGATCCCGAGGTCGAAGGGCTGGTGCTGGTGAAGCACGGCATCTTCACCTTCGGTTCCTCGGCGCGCCAATCCTACGAGCGCATGATCGCGGCCGTGACGCTCGCCGAGGAACGGCTGAAGCGCCGGCGCAATCTTGTCTTTGCGCCGGGCGCTTTGCCGCCGCACGTCGCGAGCGTGCCCGAGGTTGCGCCCATCCTGCGCGGCGCCTGCAGCCTCGCGGACGAGCAGGTCGCAGGCGCCTGGCGCCGCCTCGTCATGGATTTCCGCACCGGACCGGCGATCCTCGCTTTCGTCAGCGGCGCCGAGCGCGAGCGCTATGCCCGCGCCGGCGTGGTCACGCCCGACCACACGATCCGCACCAAGAACTATCCGCTCATCGTGCCGCCGCCCGCGGCGGACGGAATGGCAGCCTTCGCCCAGGCGGCGCGCGAAGCGGCGCAAGCCTTCATCATCGACTATCGCGCCTATTTCGCCCGCAACAATGCCGGGCGCGAGCCAGGCAAGCGCATGCTCGATCCGCTGCCGCGCGTCATCCTGGTGCCGGGGCTGGGACTCTTCGGAATGGGCCGCAGCAAGAAGGATGCGCGCATCGCTGCCGATATCGCCGAGAACTGGATCGAGACCGTCACCGACGCCGAGGCGATCGGGCGCTTCGAATCGCTGAGCGAAGCGGAACTTTTCGAAATGGAATACTGGTCGCTCGAGCAGGCGAAGCTCGGCCAGGCCAAGGAGCCGCCCTTGGCCGGCCAGGTGGCGCTCGTCACCGGCGCCGCCGGCGCCATCGGCAGCGCCACCGCGCGGCGCATGAAGGAGGCCGGCGCCGAGGTGGCGCTCCTCGACATCGACCTCGCCGGGGCCGCGGCGCGCGCCCAGGCGCTCGGCGGCGCTTCGATTGCGGTCCACTGCGACGTGACCGACGCCGCCTCGGTGCGTCAGGCCTTCGACAAGGTCGTCGCCGAATTCGGCGGCGTCGACATCGTCGTCTCCAATGCCGGCGCGGCGTGGCAAGGCCGCATCGGCGAGGTGGACGAAGCGGTCTTGCGCGACAGCTTCGAGCTCAATTTCTTCGGGCATCAGCGGGTGGCACAGAATGCGGTTCGGGTAATGCTGGCGCAAGGGACGGGCGGCGCGCTGCTGTTCAATGTCTCGAAGCAGGCGGTCAATCCCGGCCCCGGCTTCGGCCCTTATGGCCTCCCCAAGGCCGCAACCTTGTTCCTCATGCGGCAATACGCGCTCGATTACGGCGGCGACGGGATCCGCGCCAATGCGGTCAATGCCGATCGCGTGCGCAGCGGCCTCTTGACCCCCGAACTCATCGCCGCGCGCGCCAAGGCGCGGGGCGTGAGCGAGCAGGAGTACCTGGCGGGGAACCTTCTCGGCCGCGAAGTGACCGCCGAGGACGTGGCGCAGGCCTTCGTCGATCAAGCGCTCGCGCTCAAGACCACCGGCGACGCGACCACCGTCGATGGCGGCAATGTCGCGGCGATGCTGAGGTAAGCGGCGTTCGGACGGAATCTGGCGCGCCCGTCGCATCGCCGGAAGCGGCGGTGTAGGATGGCGGCCAACAATTCAATGCCAGGGGGAGAAACGCCATGAGACGCATTACCCGCCGCAGGCTCATCACCGAAACGGCCGCTGCGACGGCGCTGGGCACGGTCGCGCTCTTGCCGCGGCGCGCGCGGGCGGCCGAATTCACTTACAAGCTCGCCAACAACAATCCGGTCGACCATCCCATGAACATCCGCCTGCGCGAGGCGGTCGAGCGGATCAAGGCGGATTCCAAGGGCCGTCTCGTCATCGACATTTTTCCCAACAACCAGCTCGGCGGCGACACCGACATGCTGCAGCAGCTGCGCTCGGGCGCCCTCGAGATCTTCATGCTCTCGGGCCTCATCCTCGCGATCCTGGTGCCGCAGGCATCGATCAACGGCATCGGCTTCGCCTTCAAGGACTACGACCAGGTGTGGACGGCGATGGACGGCGATCTCGGCAATTTCGTGCGCGCCGCGATCCTCAAATCCGGGCTGCGCGCCATGGACAAGATGTGGGACAACGGCTATCGCCAGATCACCAGCAGCACGCATCCGATCGCGACACCCCCCGATCTGCGCGGCTTCAAGATCCGCGTGCCCGTGAGCCCGTTGTGGACTTCGATGTTCGAGGCCTTCGGCGCATCGCCCACCAGCATCAATTTCGCCGAAGTCTATTCGGCGCTGCAGACCAAGGTCGTGGAGGGCCAGGAGAATCCTTTGACCCTGATCGAGATCGCCAAGCTCTACGAGGTGCAGAAATACTGTTCGCTCACCGGCCATATGTGGGACGGCTTCCACCTGCTCGCCAACGAGCGCGCCTGGCAGGCGCTGCCCAAGGATTTGCAGGAGATCGCCGCGCGGAATCTCGATGCCGGCGCCGTCGCCGAGCGCGACGATTTGAGGAAGCTCGCGGCTTCCGTGCAAAGCACGCTCGAGCACCAGGGCATGGTGTTCAACACCGTCGACCCCGCTTCCTTCCGCGCGGTGCTGAAGAGCGCCGGCTTCTACGCCCAATGGCGCGATAAATACGGCGCCGAGGCCTGGGCCGTGCTCGAGAAATATTCCGGGCCGCTCGCCTGAGCGTGAGGTCCGCGCAGCTCGACCGCGCGCTCGCGCTCCTGACGGAGATTCCGGCCGCCATTCTGGTGGCGCTCGAAATCGTGATCCTCTTTGCCGGCGTCGTCTCGCGCTACGTCTTCCGGAGCCCGCTCACCTGGAGCGACGAGCTCGCCTCGATCCTCTTCCTGTGGCTCGCGATGCTCGGCTCGGTCATCGCCTTGCGCCGCGGCGAGCACATGCGCCTCACCGCGATCGCTGCGCGGCTGCCCGTCGCCGGGCGGGCGACGCTCGAGACGATCGCTGCGGTGACCGTCATCGTCTTCGTGCTGCTGATTCTATGGCCCGCGGGCGAATATGCGCAGGACGAATACGCCATCATCACCCCCGCGCTCGAGATCCACAATTCCTGGCGCGCGGCGGCGCTGCCCGTGGGCGCCGTGCTGATGGCGGTGGTGGCGCTGGCCCGGCTCGCCGGGCAGGCTAGCCCCGGACGGATCGGGCTTGCGATCGCAACGATCGCGGTCGTGGCGCTGGCGTTGTGGCTGTTGCGGCCGGCGCTCCTGGCATTCGGCAACTACAATCTCGTCGTCTTTTTCGTTCTGCTGGTCGCCGCGGCGGTCGCGGCCGGCGTTCCCATTGCCTTCGCCTTCGGCGTGGCGACGCTGGCCTATCTCGCGTTGTTGACGCGCGTGCCGCTCACCGTCGTCATCGGACGGATGGACGAGGGCATGTCGCATCTGATCCTGCTGGCGGTGCCGCTCTTCGTCTTCCTGGGCGTGCTCATCGAGATGGCCGGGCTCGCCCGCGCCATGGTGGATTTCTTGGCCGCCCTGCTCGGCCATGTCCGCGGCGGGCTCGCCTATGTGCTGCTCGGCGCCATGTATCTCGTCTCCGGCATCTCCGGCTCGAAGGCCGCCGACATGGCGGCGGTGGCGCCCGTGCTGTTTCCGGAGATGCGGCGGCGCGGCGCCGCGGGCGGCGAGTTGGTGGCGCTGCTCGCGGCCTCGGGCGCCATGTCCGAGACCATCCCGCCCAGCCTGGTGCTCATTACCATCGGCTCGGTCACGGGCATCTCGATCGCCGCGCTCTTCACCGGCGGGCTGTTGCCGGCGCTGGTTCTGGCGCTCGCCCTGGTGCTGGTCGCGTGGCGGCGCTCGCGCGGCGAGGTGCGTGGCATTGCGCGCGCCGGGTTCGGCCAGGTCGCCCGCAGCTTTGTCGTGGCGGTCCCGGCGCTCGTCCTGCCCTTCCTCATCCGCGCCACGGTGGTCGAGGGCGTCGCCACCGCGACGGAGGTCTCGACCATCGGCATCGCCTACAGCTTTCTCGCGGGCATCCTGCTCTATCGCCGCATGGACTGGCGGCGGCTCTATCCGATGCTGGTCGAGACCGCGTCGCTCTCGGGCGCCATCCTCATGATCATCGGCGCCGCCACCGCCATGGCCTGGGCACTGACGCAATCGGGATTCTCGCGCGACCTTGCCGCGACGATGGCGGCGGTGCCGGGCGGGCAAGCCGGGTTTCTTGCCGTGTCGATCCTCGCCTTCGCGGTCTTGGGCAGCGTGCTCGAGGGCATTCCGGCGATCGTGCTGTTCGGACCGCTGCTGTTCCCGGTGTCGCGAGCGCTGCACATCCACGACGTGCATTACGCCATGGTGGTGATCCTCGCCATGGGCATCGGGCTCTTCGCGCCGCCCTTCGGCGTCGGCTTCTATGCCGCCTGTGCCATCGGCCGGGTCGCGCCGGACGAGGCGATGGGCCGCGTCTGGCCCTATCTCGGCGCGCTGCTCCTGGCGCTCGTCGTCGTCGCGGCCTTCCCTTGGCTCTCGATCGGGTTCCTCTGACGGCTTATTTGAGCCTGAGCATGCGCTTGGCGTTGCGGTTGTAGATCCGCTCGCGCTGGTCGTCGGTGAGGTCGAGCGTGTCCAGCACCTTGATGATGTCGCGGATGAAGAGCGGGCCGCCCAGGGGGTCGAAGGGGCAGTCGGTGCCGAAGAGCACGTGGTCGTGGCCGAAGAAGTCGATGCCGCAGCGCGTCCCCGACAGCGAGCCGTTGATCGCGGTGTCGCCATAGAACATGCGGAAATAATCGACGGGGCGCCGACCCTTCGCCTTCATATCGGCGACGATCTTCGCATAATGCCCCTCCGCCGCCTCGCGCGAGCCGAGCTGATCGAGGCCGAGGCCGACCCGCGCCTCGAGGAACGGCACCATGGCGCCCAAGTGATGCGTGATGATCTTGAGGTTGGGCCAGCGGTCGTAGAAGCCCGAGAACACCATGCGCGCCATTGCCGCGCTGGTCTCGTAGGGCCAGCCGAAGACCCACCAGATGTCATATTTCGACTGCGTCTCCGTCGGATAGTCGGCGAATTTGGCGGGCCGCGTCGGATGCATCCAGATCGGCAGATCGTAGGCGTGCATCTGGTCGAAGATCGGCGCGAATTCGGGCTCGTCCAAGGGCCGGCCGTTGACGTTGGTGAAGATCTGGATGCCCCGCGCGCCGAGCGTCTCGATTGCCCGCCTCATCTCTTCGAGCGTCGCCTTGACGTTGTTCATCGGCACCGAGGCGACGAAGGCCGGAAACTGCTGCGGGTGCTTGGCGCAGATCTCGGCCATGCCGTCATTGGCGAGCCGCGCCAGGACGGGCGACGCATCGGGCCCGGCGACATATTCGATCGCCGGCATGGAGAGGGTGAGGATCTGCCGATAGTCCGCGAATTCCGCCATCATCCGGAGCCGCGCCTCGAGGTCGTAGAGCACGGGAATGTTGACCCAGCGCCGCACCGCCGCCTTGTTCGGCACGGTGTCGACCATGCGGTCGAAATAGCTCTTGGGAAAAATGTGCGGGAAGATGTCGATCTTCATGAGTGGGACCTCTGCGTTGCGGCGCGGCGCCCCGAAATACAGTCGAGCCACGGCGCTGTCAAACCGGCTTGGCGCAAGTTAGAACGCGCGGCATGAAACCGGCCGAGCAGGACGCGGCGCAGGCGGGGTTGGACCGCCTCCTCGCCGAGGTGCGGCAATGCCGGCTCTGCGCCGCGCATTTGCCGCTGGGCCCGCGGCCGGTGCTGCGCGGGCGCGCCACGGCGCGGCTCTTGATCCTGAGCCAGGCGCCGGGCACGCGCGTGCACGAGACGGGGCTTTCCTTCAACGATCCGAGCGGCGACCGGCTGCGGCAATGGCTCGGCATCGACCGCGCGACTTTCTATGACGAGAGCCGCGTCGCCATCATGCCGATGGGCTTCTGCTATCCCGGCCGGCTGCCCCAGGGCGGCGACAGCCCGCCGCGGCCGGAATGCGCGCCGCTCTGGCATGCGCGCGTGCTGGCGCAGTATCCGCGGCTCGTCCTCACCTTGCTGGTCGGCTCCTATGCCATCGACTACTACCTGAAACAGCGGCAGCGGACCATGACCAAGACGGTAGCCGCGTTTCGCGACTACCTGCCGCGCTTCCTGCCGATGCCGCATCCGAGTTGGCGCACGACGGCGTGGGAGCAGCGCAATCCCTGGTTTGCGGCCGAGCTTGTCCCCGAGTTGCGGCGGCGGGTCGCGGCGCTGCTGTGAGCCGAATTTAAACCATTTCTGCCCTAGATTCGGGGCTTCCTCGCCCGGCTCAAGGAGCGCCCCCGTGAAAGCGCAGATCATCGGCACCACTCTTCCCGTCCTCGAAATTTCGTTGGTGCCGGGCGACCGGATCGTCGCCGAGCCCGGCGAGTTCTCGTGGATGACCGACGGCGTCGAGCTCAAGACCACCACCATGACCGCGGGGGCGAAAGGCGTCTTCGGGGTGCTCGGTCGCGCGCTGTCGGGCGGCGGGCTGTTCATGACGGAATACGCGACCCGCGGCGGCAATGGCTTGGTCGCGTTTGCCGCGAAGGCGCCGGGCACGATCATGGAGGTCCAGGTCCAGCCCGGCCGCGGCTACATGGTGCACCGCCAGGGCTTCGTCTGCGCCACTGAGGGCATCGAGCTGTCGGTCGGCTTCCAGCGCTCTTTTGGCGCGGGCATCTTCGGCGGCAACGGTTTTCTCCTGCAAAAGCTCGCGGGGAGCTGCACCGCCTGGGTCGAACTCGGCGGCGAGAGCGTGACCTACGATCTGAAGCCCGGCGAATCCCTCCAGGTCCATCCCGGCCATGTCGGCATGTTCGAGGACAGCGTCGGCTTCGACATCACCGTGATGCGCGGCATCATGAACGCCTTCTTCGGCGCCGACGGGATCTTCATCGCGCGGCTCACGGGCCCGGGCAAGGTCTGGCTCCAGACCCTCACCATGCCCAACCTCGCCCACGCGCTGCAGCCCTATCTCGGCCAGAACCAACACTCGCAGACCGCGGGTGCAGCGGTGGCCGGCGGCGTCGCCGGCGCGATGGTGCGCGGCATGCTCGGCAGCGGGCGGTGACGACGCTTCAGCCGCCCGTCTCGATGCGCTCCATGTCCTCGTCGCTGAAGCCGAAATGGTGGCCGATCTCGTGGATGAGGACATGGCGCACGACGGCGCCGAGGTCGTCGCCGCTCTCGCACCAATAATCGAGGATCGGCCGACGGTAGAGAAAGATCATGTCGATCGCGGGGTGCGGATCGGACACCGATTTGCGCGGCAAGGCGACGCCGCGGTAGAGGCCGAGAAGGTCGAACGGGCTTTCGAGTTCCATCTCCGCCTCGGTCTCGGCGTCGGGAAATTCCTCGACGCGGATGACGACGGGTCCGAGATGGCGCTTCAATTCCTCGGGAATGGTGGCGAGCGCGCGCTGGGCCAGAGCCTCGAGGTCGGCGAGCGAGGGCGGCGGCTGCGGCGGCGATCTCACCGCTTGATCTCTCCCGCCAAGCCCGTCACATCTCCGCCATCGCCACCACGCGAGGGAGAGGACCCATGGTCGAGAGGCTGCACGGCGCCGCGCGCAACGCCGCCATCAAGGAGCTGCACGGCTGGTCGGAGGTCGAGGACCGCGACGCCATCCGCAAGACCTATCATTTCGGCACCTTCCGCGAGGCCTGGGGCTTCATGAGCCAAGTCGCCCTCCTCGCCGAGAGGATGGATCACCATCCCGAATGGTTCAACGTCTACAACCGCGTCGAGATCGTGCTCAGCACCCATGATGTCGAGGGCGTGAGCGAGCGCGACGTGATCTTGGCTCACGCCATCGACGAGATCGCGCCGGCGCGCGACAAGACCGGGCGGTTGCCCTGACCGGCGCGACCGCGCCTTCGGTGCCGGAAGCCGTGCCGGCGTCGCGCTAGCGCGCGGCTGCGAAGCCCTACGGTATTTCTCGAAATGTCGTTGACAGCCGCCGCCCGGCGCGCTAAATTTCGATAATACTCGAAAGATCGGAGAGACGAATGGACGCGGCAAGGGTCGTCAAGGCGCTCGGCGCGGTCGCGCATGAGCATCGCCTTGCGGTCTACCGCATGCTGGTGGAGCGCGGCCCTGACGGCATCTCCGCCGGGCAGATTGCGGAACGGCTGGCCATCCCGCCCTCCTCGCTTACCTTCCATCTCCAGCAGCTCCTTCATGCCGGGCTCATCAGCCAACGCCGCCTCAGCCGGCAATTGATCTACGCCGCCGATTACGCCGCGATGAACCAGCTGGTCGCCTATCTCACCGAGAATTGCTGCGGCCGCCAAGCCTGCGCGCCGGCTTGCGCGCCCGCGCTGCCCGCCAAATCCAAGCGTCCCCAGAGGAGATCGGCATGACGGCAGCGCGCGTCTATAACGTGCTCTTCCTCTGCACCGGCAACTCCGCGCGCAGCGTTATCGCGGAGGCGCTGGTCAGTCATTGGGGCCAAGGCCGCTTCCGCGGCTACAGCGCGGGAAGCGCGCCCAAAGGCCAGATCCATCCGATGACGCTCGAACTGCTCCGCTCGCTTGATCTGCCGATTGCGGGATTGCGCTCGAAAAGCTGGAGCGAGTTCGCGCAGCCGGATGCGCCGGTCATGGATTTCGTCGTCACCGTTTGCGACCAGGCGGCGGGCGAAGTCTGTCCCATTTGGCCGGGCAATCCCGTCACCGTGCATTGGGGCATCCCCGATCCGGTCGCCGTCGAGGGTTCGGACGCCAAGCGTGCCGCCGCCTTCCGCGAGGCCTTCCGTCGCCTCGATGCGCGCATCAAGCTGTTCCTCGCGCTTCCCATCGAGAAGCTCGATAACCTGGCCCTTAAGCGGGAAACAGCGCAGATTGGCCGAATCGGCAATACCGCAAATGCGGAGACCGAAGTCTGATGAGCGCCGTTGCAACCGATGCCGCCGGTTCGCGGCCCAGGGCATCGCTTGGCATCGTCGAGCGCTACCTCACCTTATGGGTTGTGCTCTGTATCGTCGCCGGCGTTGCCTTGGGCCGAATAGTGCCGGCGCCGTTCCGGATTCTCGGGGCGACCACGGTGGCCCAGGTGAACCTTCCGGTCGCAGTGTTGGTATGGCTCATGATCATCCCGATGCTGCTCAAGATCGATTTTGGCGCGCTTCATCAGGTTCGCGAGCATTGGCGCGGTATCGGCGTAACGCTCTTCGTCAACTGGGCGATCAAGCCATTCTCGATGGCCGTGCTGGCTTGGGTCTTTATCAACCATGTCTTCGCGCCACTATTGCCGACCGACCAAATTCCATCCTACGTCGCCGGCTTGATTCTATTGGCCGCGGCACCATGCACGGCGATGGTGTTCGTGTGGAGCAATCTCCTGGACGGAGAACCTCACTTCACCCTGAGCCAAGTCGCCGTCAACGATGTGATCATGGTATTCGCCTTCGCCCCGATCGTCGGCCTCCTCCTCGGGCTCTCGTCAATCACCGTACCCTGGCAGACGCTGCTGCTCTCGGTCGTCCTCTACCTTGTCGTGCCGGTTATCGTCGCGCAGCTCTGGCGCCGCCGGCTTCTATCCCGCGGCGGCGAGGCGCGCTTGACCGCGACGCTAAGGCGGCTCGGACCAGTGTCGCTCGGCGCGCTGCTCTTGACCCTGGTTCTGCTCTTCGGTTTCCAAGGTGAGCAGATCCTTGCGCAGCCGCTGATCATCCTGATGCTGGCCGTTCCGATCCTTATTCAAGTCTACTTCAACGCCGGATTGGCCTATTGGCTCAATCGCCGGCTCGGGTCGGAATTTTGCGTGGCTGGGCCTTCGGCGCTGATCGGCGCGAGCAACTTCTTCGAGCTCGCGGTCGCAACCGCCATCGCGCTGTTCGGTCTGAATTCCGGGGCGGCACTCGCCACGGTCGTCGGCGTGTTGATCGAAGTTCCGGTCATGCTTTCGGTCGTCCGCATCGTCTTGCGCTCCCGCCGTTGGTATGAACGGGCCTGATGCCGTTCACGGCGAGGGGCGGCCGCCAGTTCGGGCCGCGATTTGTGGCGACGCTACAGCCGGGCGCGCCGCCTAGCGCGGCGCCATGCGGAGCGCGCCGTCGAGGCGGATGGTCGCGCCGTTGAGCATCGCGTTCCCGATGATGTCGAGCGCGAGCCGCGCATATTCCTCGGGCCGGCCGAGTCGCGCGGGAAACGGCACGCTGGCGGCGAGACTATCCTGCGCTGCCTGCGGCAGGCTCGCCATCATCGGCGTGCTGAAGAGACCCGGCGCAATCGTGTTGACGCGGATGCCGGAGCGGGCGAATTCGCGCGCCGCCGGCAGGGTGAGCGCGACGATGCCGCCCTTCGAGGCCGAATAGGCGGCCTGGCCGATCTGCCCCTCGAAGGCGGCGACCGAAGCGGTCGAGATGATGACGCCGCGCTCGCCTTCATCGAGGGGCTGGAGCGCCATCATCTCGGCCGCGGCGAGCCGCATGAGATTGAAGCTGCCAATCAGGTTGATCTCGATGACGCGGCGGAAATCCGCCAAGGGCAGCGGACCGTCGCGGCCGACGATGCGCGCGGGCGGGCCGATGCCGGCGCAGTTGACCAGCACCCGCGCCGCCCCCTGCGCCGCCTTGGCCGCCTTGACCGCCGCCTCGGCGCTCGGTCCATCGGCGACGTCGCAGCGCAGCGCCAGCCCGCCGATCTCGGCCGCCACAGCCTTCGCCCTGGCCTCGTCGATATCGAGCACCGCGACCTTGGCGCCGGCTTTGGCGAGCGCGCGCGCCGTTGCGGCGCCCAATCCAGACGCGCCGCCGGTGACCAGCGCCGCATGACCGTTGACGAGCATGGAAACCTCCCTGTTAATCCGCCGATCCATACCAGATCGCCGCGGCATGGGCGAGGATGGCGCAGCCCGCCCGCCCGTGCTATTTCCCGGCCTGCGCCGGCGACGGCGCAGCAGGAGTGGCGGCGATGGCGAGTAAAATCTATCCCGACGCGGAGGCGGCGCTCGGCGGGCTGTTGCGCGACGGCATGATGATCCTGGCCGGCGGCTTCGGTCTGTG
Source organism: Allostellaceae bacterium (assembly GCA_035604195.1). Lineage (GTDB taxonomy): Bacteria > Pseudomonadota > Alphaproteobacteria > ATCC43930 > CGMCC-115725 > DATJLY01. The sequence goes on along the minus strand of DATNIY010000016.1, from coordinate 15,104 downwards.
CGGCATTCCCGAGGCGCTGATCGAGGCGATCTGCAAATCCGGGATCAAGAATCTGACCGTGGTCTCCAACAACGCCGGCATCGACGGAGCCGGCCTCGGCGTGCTGCTCGAGACCAGGCAGATCCGCAAGATGATCGCCTCCTATGTCGGCGAGAACAAGCTCTTCGCCCAGCAATATCTGGCCGGCGAGCTCGATCTCGAGTTCAACCCGCAGGGCACGCTCGCCGAGCGCGTCCGCGCCGGCGGCGCCGGCATTCCCGCCTTCTTCACCAAGACCGGCGTCGGCACGATGATCGCCGAGGGCAAAGAGGTTCGCGAATTCGAGGGCGAGAAATACGTGATGGAGCGCGGCCTCACCGGCGATCTCGCCATCGTCCATGCCTGGAGGGGCGACACGGAAGGGAATCTCGCCTATCGCAAGACGGCGCGGAACTTCAATCCGGTGATGGCGACCGCCGCCAAGGTCACGGTCGCCGAGGTCGAGCATCTCGTCCCGGCCGGCGAGATCGACCCCGACCACATCGTGACGCCCGGGATCTTCGTGCAGCGCATCGTGCAGATCAAGAACCCGCAGAAGCGCATCGAGCAGCGCACCACGCGGCCACGAAGCTGAGAGGAGGCGAGCCATGCCCTGGACACGCGAAGAGATGGCGGCGCGCGCGGCTATGGAGCTGCGCGACGGTTTCTACGTCAATCTCGGCATCGGCATCCCGACCTTGGTTTCGAACTTCATTCCGCCGGGCATGAAGGTGCAGCTCCACAGCGAGAACGGCATGCTCGGCATGGGACCCTTCCCCTATGAGGGCGAGGAGGACCCCGACCTCATCAACGCCGGCAAGCAGACCGTGACCGAGCTGCCGACCACCAGTTATTTCTCGAGCGCCGACAGCTTCGCCATGATCCGCGGCGGCCACATCGATCTCGCCATCCTCGGCGCGATGCAGGTCTCCGAACGCGGCGACCTCGCCAACTGGATGATCCCGGGCAAGGTGGTGAAGGGCATGGGCGGCGCCATGGATCTGGTCGCCGGCGTCAAGAAGGTCGTCGTGGTGATGGAGCACACCGCCAAGAACGAGCCGAAGCTCCTGAAGCGCTGCACCCTGCCCTTGACCGGCGCCGGCGTCGTCGATCTGGTAATCACCGACCTCGCGGTCTTCACCATCGACAAGAAGAAGGGCGGCATGCGCCTCATCGAGCAAGCGCCCGGCGTCAGCCTCGACGAGCTCCGCGCCAAGACCGAGGCGGGCTTCACCGCAGGATGAAAATCCCCGGCCGCCCCGCGGGCGTCCGGCCCATCGTCGCGGCGCTGCCCTTCACGCCGATCGGCCAGCTCGCCATGGCCGGCATGGGCGATCCCACGGTGGTGCCGCTGTGGTATGGCGAGAGCGACGTGCCGACGCCGGCCTTCATCTGCGAGGCCGCAGCCGCCGCCTTGCGCGCGGGCGAGACCTTCTACACCTTCAAGCGCGGCATCCCGGAGCTGCGTCAGGCGATCGCCGCGTACCTCACGCGGCTCCACGCGCGGCCGGTGACGGCAGAGCGGGTGATTGTCACTTCCTCCGGCATGAGCGCGGTGATGCTGCTGGCGCAGGCGTTGATCGAGCCGGGCGACAATGCCGTGATCATCGCGCCGATCTGGCCCAACATCGCCGATGCAGTGACGGTGATGGGCGGCGCGCCGCGCCTCATAGCGCTGGCCGCGACCGAGGCGGGCGGCTGGCGGCTCGACTTGGACCGCCTCTTTGCCGCCGTCGATGCCATGACGCGCGCGCTCTTCGTCAACTCGCCCGGCAATCCCACGGGCTGGACGATGAGCCGTGACGAGGCCCGGGCGCTCCTCTCCTTTGCGCGCGAGCGCGGCATCTGGCTCGTCGCCGACGAGGTCTATTCGCGTCTGGTCTATGACGGGAGCGCGGCCGCGCCCTCGCTGCTCGATCTTGCCGAGCCGGAAGACCGCGTCATCGTCATCAATAGCTTCTCCAAGGCCTGGGCGATGACGGGCTGGCGCTTGGGCTGGATGGTGGCGCCGCGCGAGATCCAGGATGTCGCGGACAAGCTCGTCGAGTTCAACACGAGTTGCGCCCCGCCCTTTCTGCAGCGTGCCGGCATCGCCGCCTTGGAGCAGGGCGAGCCCGTCGTCGCGGCGATGCGCGAGCGCTGCCGCCGCGGCCGCGACATCATGGTCCAGGGGCTCGCGCGCTTCTCCCGCGTGCGCTTCGCTGCGCCGGCCGGCGCCTTCTATGCCTTCTTCCGGGTCGAGGGCGTGTCCGACAGCCTGGCCTTCGCCAAGGAGATTCTCGCGCGGGTCAAGGTCGGCCTCGCCCCCGGCTGCGCCTTCGGACCCGCCGGCGAAGGCTATCTTCGGCTTTGCTTCGCCAATGCGCCGGAGCGGCTCGAAGAGGCGCTCGCGCGGCTCGCGCCCGTGCTGGGATGAGCCCCGCTCACATCGCCTTCAGCGCACTCCGGTAGTAGGAGAGGTCGAGATAGCGGCCGGCGGGCGGCAGCTTGCCGCCCCATTGGCCTTCGAACTCGGCCCTGAGGCGCAGGACGTTGCGCATGCCCGCGAGGTTGATGGCCGCGTCCCGATCGAAGCCGCCTTTCCGCGCCGCGGCCAGCGCATAGCAGCGCGCCGCGATTTCCGGCGAGACCTTGAGCGCGCTCGCGATGAGCGCTTCCGCCGCGTCCTTGTGGGCGGGGTTGAGGGCCCAGCGCAAGCCCTCGACATAGGCCGCGATGTAACGGACGAGCGCGTCGCGGTTCTGCCGCGCCCAGGTGCGCAGCACGAAAGCGCCGTTCGCCTGATAGGCGCCGATCGACGCGACTGCCTGGCCCAGATCTTTTAGCCCCGCCGCCGCAGCGACGAAGGTGAAGGGCGGGGTGAGGATGCTCGCCGCGTTCGCCTTGTCCTCCTGCATCGCCTTAAGCCGCAGATAGGTCGCGCCCAGCGGCTTCACCGCGTAGTCGCCGCGCTTCAGCCCGTGCAACTCGAGGATGCGGTAGAGCATCAGCGCATAGGCCGTATCGGGCGCATCGACGACCACGGTCCTGCCCTTGAGCGCCTCATAGGAGGCGATCTCGGGCTGCGCCATGACGCTGGTGAAGCCGTCGTCGCCGCCCAGCACGATGGCGATTTCGGCATGCGCGACCTCGACCATGGCGATGGCGTTGTCGACCGCGGCATGCGCGATCTCAAACCGTCCCGCGGCGAGGCCGGTGCGCAGCGCCTCCGAGCTCGGCGTGATCGCGACATCGACCTTGAGACCTCGCGCCGCGAAGAAGCCCTGCTGCTGCGCCGCCAGCAGCGGCAGGGACGAAATCCCCTGGAAGATGACGACGTGAAGCTCGCTTTCCGCGGCGCGCGCTCCCGCCGCGAGGAGCATCCCCGCCGCAATCACGCCCGCGGCTAGGCCGCGCCGCAACCGACATGCCATCGCTGCCTCCGCAACCCGCTACTTCTTCTCGATCGCGTCCAAGGCCGCGGCCACGGTCTTGCGCTCGGCGCTGTCGGACGGCAGCGCCGCCACCAGCCTCTGCCAATATTGGGCGGCCTCGTCGAACCGCCGCGCCTGCGCCGCGGCGAGGCCGAGATACCAGAGCGCTGCCGGCTCGCCCGGCGCGAGCGTCTCGACGCGGTGGAGCAGCGCCACGACACGCTCCGAAATCGGATCGCGCAGATCATGGCCGGCGAGCAGCGCTTCCGCCTCGCCCAAGGGAATTTGCGCATCGTCGGGCGCGAGCTTCGCCGCTTGCTCATAGGCCTCGGCCGCCCTCGCGCCCTCGCCCAGCACCGCGTAGGAGCGCGCCAGCCTGAGCCAGCCCGGCAGATCGTCCGGCGCGGATTTGAGCCGCGCCTCCAGATTGGCGACCATGCTGCGGATCGTCGCCTCGCGCTGCTCGGGCGGGAGCTTCGCCATCGCCGCCATCTCATCCTGGCTCGGTCCCTCGCTCGGCGCCGGCGGCGCGAGCGGCGGCGGCTCCTTGCCGACCGCGGCCGCGGCGGCGGCAATCCGTTGCTTTAGCTCGGCGCGGATCGGCGCGTTCTCCGGCGCCTCGGCGGCGAGCTTCTGCCAGGCTGCGATCGCGGCGTCGACGTTGCCGGCTTGGGCATCGCCGAGCGCCAGGTAGTAGCGCGCCGCGGCGTTCTTCGGATCCTTGGCGAGCGCCGCGGCGAAGGCGTCATGCGCCGTCGGCGTCACGATCCCGTCCGCCGCCATCACCAGCATCTCGCCATAGGCGGCGGCGACGTCGGGCCGGCTGTTGCTGAGCTGCAGCGCGTGATGATAGGCGTCGGCCGCGTTCTGCCAATTGCGCAGCGCCGCCGAGGTCCGGGCATAGAGCAGCCAGCCTTCGGCATCGTCGGGCTGCGCCGCGAGCTTTGCCGCCAGCGCGGCCGCGGTCTTCGCGAGATCGGTCGGACCATGCGCCGCGGTCAGCGCTCGCTCCGGTCCGCGCTCGGCATAGGGCAGATCAGGCAGCCCCGGCGCGCCGAGCACGAGATAAAGTGCGACGGCGCCGCCGGACACCAAGAGCGCCACCGCCGCGGCCAGGAGTGGGCTCCGCCCAAGACGCTGCGGCGGCGGCGCGGCGCGGTCGGCGGCGAGCAGCCGGCGCTCGATCTCGAGCCGCGCGCCCGCCGCCTCATCGGCACCGATGAGCCCGCGCGCGGCATCGCGCTCCAGCTCCTTGAGCTGGTCGCGATAGACGGCGCGATCGAACTCGCCGCGTTCGGGCAGGGCGCGCCACGCCGTGAGCAGCGGCCAAATCACGCCCGCGAGCACCGCCGCAAGCATCGCGGCGAGCACCAAGCCGAGCAGCATCAGCCTTCGCCCTCGCGCAGAATCTCGCCGAGGCGCCGGCGTTCGGCCTCGCTCAGGGGCGGCGGCTCGCCCGCACCCGAGGCGGAGCGCCGGCGCAGATAGAGCACGGTGCACAGCGCGGCCAGGACGAGCAACGCCGGCGGCCCGAACCACAGCGCGTAAGTGGCGGGCTCCACCGGCGGCCTCAGCAGGACGAACTGGCCGTAGCGGTCGACGATGTACTGCACCGCCTGCTTGTCGCTGTCGCCTGCGACCAGCCGCTGCCGCAACAGCACGCGCAGATCATGGGCGAGATCGGCATTCGAATCGTCGATCGATTCGTTTTGGCAGACGAGACAGCGCAACTCCCCGCTGATCGCCCGCGCCCGCGCTTCGAGCTTGGGATCGGCAAGCTGCTCGCTCGGCGTCACCGCATGCGCCGCGGCGGCAAAGGCCAGCAGCAGGAGAAACGACAGGAGCGCGCGCTTCACGACCGGCCTAGCTCCTGGAGGAGCGGGAGAATCTTCTGCTCGACATCCTCGGCGGTAAGCGGGCCGACATGGCGCAGGCGGATGCGGCCGGATTTGTCGATGACATAGGTCTCGGGCACACCATAGACCCCGAAATCGATCCCGACTTCGCCGCTCTCGTCCAAGCCGATCCGGCGATAGGGATCGCCGAGTTCCTTCAAGTAGCCTTCGGTGTCCTCCGGCTTGTCCTTGTAGGCGATGCCGTAGAGGGACACCGCTTTGTCGCGGGCGAGGCGCAGCAGCAGGGGCTGCTCGACCCGGCAGGGCACGCACCAGGAGGCGAAGAAATTGACCAGCGTCACTTGGCCGGCGAGCGCCGCGCGGTCGAGCCCCGGCGCGCCATCGAGGCCGGCAAGGGCGAAGGTGGGCGCCGGCTTGTCAATGAGCGCCGAAGGGAGCACCGAAGGATCGCGGCCCGACGTCAGCGCCAGCGTGAAATAGCCGGCGAGCGCCAGGAACAGCAGCATCGGCAGAAGATAGAGTGCGCGGCGCACGCGGCCTCACTCGGCCGCGGCGACGGGCAGCGCCGCTTGGCGCCGGGTGCGCGCCGCCACGCCGACGCGCCAGCGCCGGTCGCTGAGGCTGACGGCGCCGCCGAAGGCCATGATCACCGCGCCGATCCAGATCCAGGGCACGAAGGGCTTCCAATAGGCGCGCACCGTCCAGCCGCCCTTGCCGTCGCTGTCGCCGAGCGCGACATAGAGGTCGGAGAGCAAATTGGTGCGGATCGCGGTCTTGCCCGTGGTCTGTTGCTGCAATGGGAAGAAGCGCTGCTCGGGGTGCATCTCCTCGATCACGCGATCGCCGCGCTTGAGCGTCAGCGTCGCCTGCTGCGCCGTGTAGTTCGGTCCATCGAGCTTGACGACGCCGGCGAAATCGAGGGTGTAGCCGGCCAGCGCGATGGTGTCGCCGGGATGCACCGAGACGATACGCTCTTCCTCGAAGGCCGAGGCCGAGAGTCCGACCACCACGACGCCCAATCCCAGATGCGCCAAGCTCATGCCATAGGCCGAGCGCGGCAGATTGCGCGCGCGCCGCCAACTCTCGGCCAAGGGCGCACGGAAGAGCCGCAGGCGGTCGCCCAATTCGACCAGCGCGCCGATGCCGACCCAGGCGGCCAGCCCAAAGCCGAGCACCGCCAGCACCGGCCCGCCATGCGTCAGGTAAAGCGCGCCGAGCACGACCACGATCGCCGCGGCGAAGGCGACCCAGAGCCGCTGCAGCGCGCCCAAGAGATCGCCGCGCTTCCACGCCAGCAGCGGCCCCACCGCGACGGCGATGAGCGCCGGCACCATCAGCGGCACGAAGGTGCGGTTGAAGAAAGGAAAGCCCACGGACACCTTGGGTCCGCCCACCGCATCGAGAAACAGCGGATAGAGCGTGCCCAGAACCACCGTCGCCGCGGCGCAAGCGAGCAGCAGGTTGTTGAGGACGAGCGCCGATTCGCGCGAGATCGGCGCGAAGACGCCGCCGCTGCGCAAGGCCGGCGCGCGCACCGCATAGAGCAGGAGCGAGCCGCCGATGGCGACGAAGAGCAGCAGCAGGATGAAGGCGCCGCGCCGCGGATCGACCGCGAAGGCATGGACCGAAGTGAGCACGCCCGAGCGCACCAGGAACGTGCCGACGAGCGACAGCGAGAAAGTGAGGATGGCGAGCAGGATGGTCCAGCTCTTGAGCGTGTCGCGCTTCTCGACGACGATCGCCGAATGCAGCAGCGCCGTGCCGGCGAGCCAGGGCATGAGCGAGGCATTCTCCACCGGGTCCCAAAACCACCAGCCGCCCCAGCCCAAGGTGTAATAGGCCCACCAGCTTCCCGACGCGATGCCGATGGTGAGCACGCACCACGCCGCCAAGGTCCAGGGCCGGACCCAGCGCGCCCAGGCGGCATCGACGCGACCTTCGATGAGCGCCGCCACGGCGAAGGCGAAGGCCACGGAAAAGCCGACATAGCCCAGATAAAGGAACGGCGGATGGAAGGCGAGACCCGGATCCTGCAGCACGGGATTGAGTCCCTGCCCGTCCAAGGGCGCTGGAGTGACCCGCAGGAACGGGTTCGAGGTGACGAGAATGAAGAGGAGGAAGCCGGTGCCGATCATGCCCTGCACGGCGAGGACGCGCGCCTGGAGCGCCGGCGGCAAATTGTCGCCGAACCATGCCACCGCCGCGCCGAACAAGGTCAGGATGGAGACCCACAGCACCATCGAGCCTTCATGGTTCCCCCACACGCCGGTGAACTGGTAGAGCAGCGGCTTCAACGAATTGCTGTTCTCGGCGACGTTCAGCACCGAGAAATCGGAAGTGACGTAGGCGTTGATCAGCGCCGCGAAGGCCACGGCCACCAGGACGAAGGCGGCGATCGCGGCGCCGCGCCCGGCCGCCATGAGTGCGATATCACCGCGCGCGGCACCCCAGAGCGGCACGGTCGATTGTATGAGCGACACGAACAGCGCGAGGATAAGCGCGAAATGCCCGATCTCGACGATCATCGCGATGCTCCCATAGGGGCCGGCTGCTCGCCCTGCCAGTGCCCCGATTTCTTCAACGCCGCCTCGACCTCGGGCGGCATGTAGCGCTCGTCGTGCTTCGCCAGCACGCTCGCCGCGCGGAAGACGCCGCCCTGGGCGAGCGCGCCCTCGACGACGACGCCTTGACCTTCGCGGAAGAGATCGGGCAGCCCGCCATCGTACGTCACAGCCACCTGGTTCGCGCCGTCGGTAACGCGGAAATCGATCGTCTTGCCGTCGGCCTCGTGGATGACGCTGTGATTCTCGACGAGGCCACCGATGCGGACGCGCCGTCCCTCGGGAATGGCCTTCTGCTGCAGCTCGGTCGGGCTGTAGAAGAACACGAGATTGTCGCTGAGGGCGTTGAGCACCAGCGTGCTCACCACGCCGAGCGTAGCGAGGCCGCCCAGGACGATATAGAGACGCCGGCGCTTGCGCGTCATCGACGGCGGCGCTCCAGCGCCGTAAACTCGCGCTGCGTTCGGCGATAGGCGAGGACGCTTTGAACGACGAGGAAGCCAAGCACGGCCGTCGCCACGCCATAGGCCGGCCAGACGTAAATGGCGTAGCCGCCCATGGCGAGGAAATGCGCCATCTGATCCGTCATCGGACCGAGCCCAGCTTCGCGCTGGAGGCGGAGACGAACGGCGCCTCGTCCTCGCCCGCGACGAGCCTGACCGCGCGAACCTTGGCGGCGATGAGCGCGGTGCGCATGCGCAGCATCAGCAAGCTGGCGAAGAGCAGCGTGAAGCCCAGCGCCATGACCAGGAGCGGCCACAGCAGCGAGGCGGCGATGGTCGGTCCGCCCAGGCGGAAGACGCTCGCCGGCTGATGCAGCGTATTCCACCAATCGACCGAGAATTTTATGATCGGCAAATTGATCACTCCGACCAGCACCAGAATCGAGCCCGCGCGCGCGCCGCGCGTCGGCTCGTCGAAGGCGTTCACCAGCGCAAGATAGCCGAGATAGAGGAAAAAGAGCACGAGCACCGAAGTGAGCCGCGCATCCCACACCCACCACGTCCCCCACATCGGCTCGCCCCAAAGCGAGCCCGTGACGAGGCAGACGAGCGTGAAGCCCGCGCCCAGCGGCGCGGCCGCGCGGGTCGCGATCTCCGCCAGCGGATGCCGCCAGATCAGCGCGACGGCGCTTGCCACCGCCATCACCACATAGACGAAACTCGCCATCCACGCCGCGGGCACGTGCACGTACATGATGCGAACCGCCTCGCCCTGCTGGTAATCCGGCGGCGCGACGAAGAGCGCGAGGAAGAGACCCGCCGCGACCGCCGCCGCTGCCGCGCCCGCGCACCACGGCAAGATTGCGGCCGAAAGCCGCATGAAGCGGGCGGGATTGGCAAAACGCAACATCGCCGTGGTTCTAGCGCATCTTCGCCGGTTATTCGAGGGCCTGGCGCACGGCCGCCGCTGCGGCAAAAGGCGTCAGCGGCACGGCCAGCACCAGGAGCGCTGCCAATAACAGCAGATGGGGTCGTGGCGTGAGCCCGGCAACCGCCGCCTCGCAGGCCGCGGCGCCGAAAATCAGCACGGGAATGTATAGCGGCAGGACCAGGAGCGACAGCAGCACGCCGCCGCGGCGCGCGCCCAGGGTCAGCGCCGCGCCAATGGCGCCGATGAGCGTCAGGCTCGGCGTCCCCAGCAGCATGCCCAAGACCAGCACCGGATAGGCCTCGCGCTCGAGGTGGAGAAAGAGCGCGAGCAACGGCGCGATAATGGTCAACGGCAGGCCGGTCAGAAGCCAATGCGCCAGGCATTTCGCCAGCACTTGCGCCTCGAGCGGCAGCGGCATCAAGGCCAGCGCCTCGAGACTGCCGTCCTCGTAATCGACATGAAAGATGCGCTCGAGCGACAGGAGCGCGGCGAGCAATGCCGTGACCCAAAGAACGCCCGGCGCGATGCGGCGCAGGATCTCGGGCTCGGGCCCGACGCCGAAGGGGAAGAGGATCACGGTCAGCACGAAGAACGCGATCACCGTTGCCGCATCGCCGCCCTGCCGCAGCGCCAGCCGCAGATCGCGCGCAACCAGCCGGCTGAAGGCCGTCACCCGCCTCTCCGCGGCTGGAAATCGGCGAGCGAGAGCGTGGCGGTGCCGGCCAGGGGCAGCGGCACATGGGTCGACACCGCGATGCGGCCACCGCCGGCGCGATGCTCCGCGATCACCGCGATCAGCGTCGCCGTCGCCTCGGCATCGAGGCCGCTGATGGGCTCGTCCAGGAGCCAGAGCGGCGCCGCGCTCGCAGTGAGCCGCGCCAGGGCCAGGCGCCGCCGCTGGCCGGCGGACAGCAACCGGCATGGCCAATCGGCGAGGCCGGCGAGGCGGAAGCGCTGGAGCGCCGGCAAGACATTGGTCGCCCCCCGCATCCCGGCCCAGAATCCGAGCATCTCCGCCGCGGTCAGCCCCGGCTTGAGCGCATCCTGATGGCCGATGAAATGGAGGCGCGCCCGATGCGCGCCCGGATCCTCGGCGATCGCGCCGCCATCCCAGGCGAGGCTGCCCAATTCGGGCGGCGTCAGCCCGGCCATCAGCCGCAACAGGCTCGACTTGCCGCTGCCATTGGGGCCGGTCAGCAACAGGGTCTCCCCGGCGGCAATCGCGAAATCGAGCCCAGCAAAGACCAGCCGCTCGCCCCGCCGGCAGGCGAGGCCGCTTCCGGCGAAGGCCGGCGGAGCTGCGGAAAGTGGCGGAGGGGGCATACGGTCAGGCCGGGCGAAATCGGGCGGATCATGCCACGAAAGCGAGCCGGCCCAAAGAAAGACGGCCTCGGAGGGGGGGACAACCGAGGCCGTCTAAGGAAGCGGTCGGGGGAGGACCGCTGCAGCGATGCGAGACCGGAACCATCCGATCTCTCACCCTAGCGTCTATATAAACGAGGGAATGCGACACTAGTTCGATCGAATCGTGGCGAAATGATGATTTTCTCCGGCGCGCCGGCGCGCCTGCGCCGCATCGAGATGCAGCATTTTGCGCAGATCCGATTCGTCGAGTTTGAATGCCGCCTCGACCCACAAATCGGCGATCCGCGTCAACTCCTCGAGCGTCACGGGATTGACCAGTCGGCGGGCGCGGTAGAGCGCGCGCAAGGCCGGGTAGCGGGTGCCCCGGCGGCCGATGAACTCATGGAGGGCGGCGACGCCCTGCCCGTCCGGGGCCAGCACGTCGACGGCCCCCAGCGCGTGCAGCTGCTCGGCGCCATAGATCTCGCCGCTCAGGATCAACCGCTCGGCCAGGCCCGCGGGGATGCGGCGCGAGAGGAAACTCACCGCTCCCATGCCCGGAAACAGGTTGAACAGTATCTCCGGCAGGCCGAATTTGGCGCTGCGCTCGGCCACGATGAGATTGCTCGAGAGCGCCAGCTCGAAACCCGCGCCCAGGGCGTCGCCTTGGATCAGCGCCACCGAGACGACCGGCAGATCGAAGCCGAGGCCGGTCGCATTGGCGAAGGCGAAGCCGCAGCAGGAATGGGCATAGCGCCGCAGATTGGCCCGGTCGCGGCTCCGGATGAGCCCGGCGAAGAGTTTGAGATCCGCGCCCAAATTCCACACCCGCGGCGCGCGCGAGGCGAGCACGAGAAAGCAGACCGGCGGCTCTTGCTCGCGGCCGTCGCCGAGGAGACCGCGCACCAGCCGCTGCATCTCCTGGCCCTCGCGCAGCAATTCCTCGGTCAGGCATTGGCCGCCGCGATGGGCGAAGCGGCAGAACAGGATGCGCTCGGCGGCGTCGAATTCGAGATCGAATTCGGCGAAATGCTGCCGCGCCAGCGCCGCCGCGACAGGTTCCATCGGCGCGGGATCGTCCCGCGGCGCCGCGGCGGGCGGCGCGTTGCGATCCTGCACGAGATCGATGAAGCGTGGCGGGCCCTTCATGCCGACTCTCCGCCCGGGCCGGCGCGATCGCCCGTCCGTCGCAGGACGCCAGATTGCCGGCTTTTTCGTTATAACTCAACGTGATTAATAATGGTTCTTTATTCGCTCCAGGAGCGTTCGCCCGTAATCGGCTAGCCTGAAGCCTTTTTGGCCGCGCTTAGGCGGTGACGGATCGGGCGGCGGCAAAGCATGGCTGGAAGCGGGTCGGCGCATGGTCTAAGACATCGTGCCGCCGCCGGCCGCCCCGCCAACTCCGCCGCCGCCCCTGTCGGACATCATTCGCAGCAGGCAAAGCATGGATGCCATCGAAGCTCTCACCACTCGCCGCAGCCCTGCCAAACTCGTCGAGCCGGCGCCGCCGGACGAGCAGCTCCGGCTGATGCTGCGCGCCGGTGCGCGGGCGCCCGATCATGGGCGGCTCAGGCCCTGGCGCTTCATCGTTCTGCGCGGCGCCGCGCGTGAGCGGTTCGGCGAGTTGATGGCGGAAAGGCTCAAGGCGCGCGCGCCCGATGTTCCCGCCGAAGTCCTCCAGCGCGAAAAGCAAAAGCCGTTGCGCGCGCCGGTGATCGTCGTCGTCGCCGCTACCGTGCAGGAAGGACACAAGATCCCCGTCATCGAGCAGATCCTCGCCGGCGGCGCCGCGGCGCAGAACGTGCTGGTCGCGGCGCATGCCCTGGGCTACGGCGGCATGTGGCGGACCGGGGATTCGGCGTATGACGACCGGGTCAAGGAGGCGCTGGGACTGGCGCCGGGCGACGCCATCGTCGGCTACCTCTATCTCGGCACGCCGGCGGGCCGGCCGCTGATTCCGCCGGACGAGCCCGATCCCGCAAGCTTCGTGCGCGAATGGACCGGCGCGCCGGCCTGAGGCATGCGCCCTGCGAATCTGTTTAGGCATCAATCCTAGCCGGTCCCGAGCTTGACGATGCCGCCGATCGACCCCGCCGCCAGGATCGCCGCGAGCGGATTCCAGCGCCACCCAAGAATGAATCCGAGCGTCAGCGCGAAAACCAGCCAGGCGACGCCGCTGGTAAGCGTCTCGCGGCCGATCGCGAAGGCAGCATAGAGCACGACGCCGACCGAGCTTGCCGTCAACCCGCGGGTCAGCCCTTGCACGGCGCGAATGCGTCGGTAGCGTTCATAGCTCTTGGCGAGCGGCAGCATGAGGTAACCCGGAAGCTGGATCGCCGCCATCATTGCCGCGGCGCCCAAGAGCCCGTAGGTCATGTAGCCGATCGCGGCGACGTAGAGGTTGGCCTGCCCCGGCGTCACCCGGCCGACGGCGAAGGCATAAAGGAACTGGTCGAGCGACAAGACTCCCGTATCGATGACGAGATGGCGCTGCAGCAGCGGAATCATCGTCGGCCCGTTGCCGAAGGTCAGCAGGTTGAAGGAGAGCACCAGCAGCGCGAGGCGACCGAGGGTCATGGCGCCGCCTTCGGCTGGCGCAGAAAAACGGCGCCGATGACGCCGCCGAGAATCATCAGGAGCGTCGGGCTGAGATCGAAGAGCACGGCGGCGAGAAAGGCCGCGACGGCAAGGACCAGCTCGAGCGACGGGCGAAAGATCTCGCGCCCGAGCCGCACCCCGGCGATGACGATAAAGGCGAGCGCCGAGGGCAGCAGCGTCGCGCCGATATAGTCGAGCACCGGCCCGTGCGCGAAGAGGCCGTAAGCCGCCGTGAGCGCGACGGTGCAGACAAAGCCCGGCAGGATCACGGCGACAAGCGCGGCGATGACGCCGAGGTGGCCGCAAAAGCGGTGCGCCAGCGCCACCGTTACCGCGGTCATGGTGCCGCACGGTACGACCCGGCCGATGCCCCACAGGCTCAAGAGGTCCTGACGCGAGATCAGCCGGCGCCGGATCACCAGCTCATCCTCGAGCACGGCGAGAATACCGAGGCCGCCGCCGAAGGCGCAGCCGGCCTTGAAGAACAAGACAAAGAGCTGCGCCAGGCCGAGCCCGCCGGCGCCGCCGCCGCCCTTCGCCGGGGTATCCTCCTCGCTCAAAGCCGCATGCCGGAGCCAGCGCAAGGCGCGGAGGAGAGCGCCGACGCGGCGCTTACTTCATCTTGCATTCCTCGTAATAGGCGTCCTTGTGCGCGGTGAACACCGTGCTCTGGACCTTGCGGATGTAGGCGCCGTCCGCGTCCTTGACGATCTTGAACAGATAGAAGTTCTCGATCGGGAAATGATTGATGTTGTAAGTGAAGGGGCCGCGCACCGAAGGGAAATCGGCCTTGTCCATCGCGGCGATCATGCCTTGCTTGTTGCTGAGATCGCCCTTCACCGCCTTGACCGCGCTGTCGATCAGGTAGATCGCATCGAAGCTCTGCGCCGCGTAAAACGATGGCATATAGCCGAATTTCTTGCGGAAGGCGGCAACGAACTCCTGGTTCCGCGGATTCTTGAGATCGGCGCTCCAGATGCCCGCCTCGTAATTGCCGGCCGCAGCATCGCCCAGGGCGGGGAGCGTGGTCTCGTCGACGGTGAAGACCGAGTAGAGCGGGATCTTCTCGCGCAGGCCGGACTGGGCGTATTGCTTGACGAACTGAATGCCCATGCCGCCGGGATAGAAGACGAAGACCGCCGAGGGATTGGCGGCGCGGATCTGGCTGATCTCGACCTGATAGTCTTCCTGGCCGAACTTGGTGTAGACCTCGGCAGCGATGGTGCCGTGGAAATAGCGCTTGAAGCCCGAGATCATGTCCTTGCCGGCGGCGTAGTTGGGCGCCATGACATAGACGTTGGACATCTTCTCGTCGTCCATGAATTTGCCCAGCGCTTCGGGCGTCTCGTCGTTCTGCCAAGAGACGGAGAAGAAATTGGGCGCGCACATCTCGCCCGCGATCTCGTGCGGCCCGGCGTTGGCATCGACCAGAATCGTCCCGGACTTGATGATCGGCTGGTATGAGGCCAGCAGCACGTTCGACCAGATGAAGCCGGACATGAAGTCGACCTTGTCCTTCTTGAGCAGCTCCTCGGATTCCTGGCGGCCGACATCGGGCTTGAACTGGTCGTCGCGAAACAGTATCTCGGCGGGCCGGTTCCCGACCTTGCCGCCGAGCATTTCGAGCGCGAGATTGGCGGCGTCCTGCATGTGCTTGCCGATGACGCCGGCGGGGCCGCTGAGCGTGACGACGAAGCCGATCTTGAGATTGTCGGCCGCCAAGGCCTGCGCCGCGAACAAGCTCATCGCCGGCGCGAGCGCGATCAATCGCCAATTCATGTTGGTCCCTCCCTAGCGTTTTGTCCCGTGGACCGGAATACTACTCGACCGCGGCGGGGACGGGAAACCGTTTCTCTGCGGCGCCGGCCGGCGGCGGGGTTGCCGGGCCGCGAAAAAAGCGGAACTGTTGCGGCGCGCAAGCGCGCCAGAGCTCGGGGAGG
>DATNIY010000015.1:0-35982 GCA_035604195.1 Allostellaceae bacterium | reverse complement strand
ATCGTCGAGGCCGTGTCGGTCGAGGCCGTGGGCGCGACGGACGCGGCCGAGGATTGCATCGAGCCGGCGCCGCCATCGCCCGGCAAGCCCGCGCCTTTGGCGCATGTTCTGCTTTTCACCGTGGGCGGGGAGCATCAGGCGCCGGTCTTCGACCGCGACGCGCTGGTGCCGGGACAAGAGATCGATGGCCCCGCCATCGTCCGCGAGCAGACTGCGACGACGGTGGTCGAGCCGGGCTGGCGCGCGCTTCTCGACCGGCGGCGCTACCTCGTATTGGAGCGCGTCGTCCCCCTGCCCGGCCGCACCGCAATCGGCACCGCGGTCGATCCGGTGATGCTCGAAGTCTTCAACAACCTGTTCATGGCGATCGCCGAGCAGATGGGCGTCGCGCTGCAGAACACCGCCTATTCCGTCAACATCAAGGAGCGCCTCGACTTCTCCTGCGCGCTCTTCGACCGCACCGGATCGCTCATCGCCAACGCGCCGCACATCCCAGTGCATCTGGGCTCGATGGGCGAGAGCGTCGAGACCGTCATCCGCACGCGCGGCGGGGGCGCGGACGGGCGCGGCATGAAGCCGGGCGACGTCTATGTGCTGAATGCGCCCTACAATGGCGGCACGCACCTTCCCGACGTCACCGTCATCATGCCGGTCTTCGCCGAGGACGATGAAGCGGCCGCGGTTCTTTTCTATGTCGCGGCGCGCGGCCATCATGCGGATATCGGCGGGATCACGCCCGGCTCGATGCCGCCCGAAAGCCGCAGCGTCGAGGAAGAGGGCGTGCTGATCGACGATTTCCTGCTCGTCGATGCCGGCCGCTTTCGCGAGGCCGAGACCGTGGCGCTGCTCGAGAGCGGCCGCTACCCCTCGCGCAATTCGGCGCAGAACGTCGCCGATCTCAAGGCGCAGGTAGCGGCGTGCGTCAAGGGCAAGGAAGAGCTGCACCGCATGGTCCGGCAGTTCGGGCTGGCCGCCGTCGAGGCCTATATGCGGCACGTCCAGGACAATGCCGCCGAGCAGGTGCGCCGCGCCATCGACCGGCTCGGCGACGGCAGCTTCGCCTATGAGATGGATGACGGCGCGGTCATCCGCGTCCGCGTCGCCATCGACAAGGGAGCGCGCCGCGCCACCATCGACTTCACCGGCACGAGCCCCCAACGCCCGACCAACTTCAATGCGCCGACCGCGGTATGCCGATCGGCGGTGCTCTATGTCTTCCGCACGCTCGTCGAGGACGAGATACCTTTGAATGGCGGCTGTCTCGAGCCGCTCGACATCATCATCCCCGAGCACTCGATGCTGAGCCCGTGCTATCCGGCGGCGGTGGTGGCGGGCAATGTCGAGACCTCGCAATGCATCACCGACGCGCTCTACGGCGCCTTGGGCGCGATGGCGGCGGCGCAGGGCACGATGAACAACTTCACCTTCGGCAACGAGCGCAGCCAATATTACGAGACGATCTGCGGCGGCTCGGGCGCGGGGCCCGGCTTCGACGGCACCGATGCCGTGCACACCAACATGACCAACACGCGGCTGACCGATCCCGAGGTGCTGGAATGGCGCTTCCCCGTGCTGCTCGAGAGCTTCGCCATCCGCCGCGGCTCGGGCGGGCGCGGGCGCTGGCACGGCGGCGCCGGCGTCGTCCGGCGCATCCGCTTCCGCGAGGCGATGACCGCGGCCATCCTGTCGAACCGCCGGCGCGTGCCGCCCTTTGGCCTCGCCGGCGGCGCGGCGGGCGCCGTCGGGCGCAACTGGGTCGAGCGCGCCGACGGCGGCATCGAGCATTTCGGCGCGACGCACGCGGTCGCGGTCGGGCCCGGCGACGTCTTCGTCATCGAGACGCCGGGCGGCGGCGGCTACGGCAAGGCGTGAAATTAGGGAGGGGCTGATGAGGGCGAGGCTGGGCGTGCTCGTCGTGCTGGCGGCGAGCGTGATTGTGGCGCCTTCGGCGCGGGCCGAGAGTCTGTGGCGGATCTACGACACGCTCAAGGCGAAGCCGTGGGTCGATCTCACCCACCCCTTCGATGCGGAGATTCCGCATTGGAAGGGCTTCAAGCCGATGACGCGCCAGGTGCTCTACGACTATGACAAGGACGGATTCCGCGCCGAACTCTTCTGCCATGTCGGGCAATGGGGAACGCATGTCGATCCGCCCGCGCATTTCCACCAGGGCATGGCGACGGCCGACCGGATTCCGGTGAAGCAGATGCTGCTGCCGTTGGTCGTCATCGACGTGCACGACAAGGCCGCGAAGAACCCCGACTACACCCTGACGCTCGCCGACCTCAGGGCGTGGGAATCAAAGCATGGGCGCATTCCCAGGGGCGCCTTCGTGGCGATGCGCACGGATTGGTCGAAGCGCTGGCCCGACCAGGCGGCGATGCAGAACGTCGATGCCCAGGGCGTCGCGCATTATCCCGGCTGGGGCTATTTGGCCCTCAAATTCCTCTACGAGACCCGCAAGATCACGGCCTCGGGCCACGAGACCACCGACACCGACCCCGGCATCGCCACGACCAAGGATGATTATTCGCTCGAGAGCTACATCCTCGGCCAGGGTCATTATCAGATCGAGCTCTTGGCCAATCTCGACCAGGTGCCGGAACAGGGCGCGCTGGTCTCGGTCTCCTGGCCCGACATCAAGGACGGATCCGGCTTTCCGGCGCGGGTCTTCGCGATTCTGCCGTGAGGCGCGGCGCCGGCCCCTTGGCGCTGGTCGCAAGCCACAAGCCGAAGAGAATCATGGCGATGCCGACGCCGTGAAAGAGATGCACCTTTTCGCCGAGGATGACGACGGCGAGAATGGTGGAGAAAGCCGGGATCAGGTGCATGGTGAAGCCGGCGCGATTCGCCCCGACCAGCTCGACCCCGCGGTTCCAGCAGATATATCCCAAGACCGAGGCGACGCAGCCGGTATAGAGGATGGCACCGACCATCGCCCAGCTCAGGCGCAACGGGCTGACGAACGCGCTCTCGACGAGATAGGCCGGCGCGAGGACGACGATCCCGAGCACCGCCATGATGAAGATGAAGCCGAGCGAATCGATTCCCGGGGGCCGGCGCCGCAGCAGCACGGCATAGACGCCCCAGATCGCCATCGCGCCCAGAATCATGAGGTCGCCCGGATTGAAGTGGAAGCGCGCGAGCCGGGTGAGGTCGCCGCGGTTGAGAATGACGATGATGCCGCAGAACGACACGATCATGCCGGCAAGCTGGCGCCACGTCACCCGCTCGCCCTCCATGAGCCAAGCCACCGCGATGATGGAGAGCGGCGCGGCCGAGTTCATCAGGGTGGCGTTGACCGCCTCGGTGTAATGCAGCCCCAGATACATCAGCACCTGGAACAAGCCGGCGCCGACGAAGCCGAGCAGCAACAGCGGGACCCAGCCGCGCCGGATCGCCGCGCCCCTGTTCTTGAGCCGCGGCAAGGCGAAGGGCGCCAAGACCAGCGCCGCCACGACCCAGCGCCAAAAGGTCAGCGCCACCGGCGGGATGGTGTCGCGGACGGCGCGTCCGACGATCCAATTCCCCGCCCAGAAGAGCATGCAGAGCGCGAGCAGGAGATAGGGATAGATGGCTTCGCGCCGCGCGATGCGGCCGCCGTCCGAACGTGGCGATGCGACCATGGCTTCCTTGACTGCCGCGGCGCTGCGGCTCGCGGATCAGAGGACTTCGACAGGCGGCGTGAAAATATCGCCGGCGCCGCGCCCCGTCTCGATCAGTATCGGCTTCTCCGGATCGAGCTCGATCCTGCGGCACAGCCGCCCCACCTGCTCATCGTCCACGACCAGGATGTGCTCGGCCGCTTTCATGGCGTTGCGGAATGTGGCGCAACCGCGCAACCCTGGCAATCCCGGCGCTTGTCTCGCGCCGCATGATCGGGGAGGATTGCGCGCCGGCAAGCGGAACGGTGGATGACCGAAGCGGTCGAATGCGTGGTGGTGGGCGGCGGCGTCATCGGATTGGCGGTGGCGCGGGCCTTGGCTTTGGCCGGCCGCGACGTGCTGCTGCTCGAGAAGGAGCGCTGGATCGGCTCCCATACCTCGTCGCGCAACAGCGAAGTGATCCATGCCGGACTCTATTATCCGCAAGGCAGCCTCAAGGCGCGCTCCTGCGTCGTCGGGCGCAAGCGGCTCTATGAGTATTGCGCGGAGCGCGGCGTGCCGCATCGCCGCATCGGCAAGCTGATCGTCGCGGTCACCGAGGAAGAGATCTCCGCGCTCCGCGCCGTCATGGCGAAAGCGAGCGCCAACGGGGTCGAGGATCTCGCCTGGCTCGCGGGCGCCGAGGCGCGGGCGCTCGAGCCCAATCTCGCCTGCCTCGCCGCCTTCTTGTCGCCGGCGACCGGCATCATCGACAGCCATGCGCTGATGCTCGCCTACGAGGCCGATGCCACGGCGGCGGGCGCGGTCATCGTGCTGCGCGCGCCGGTCCTGGGCGGCCGGGTCGCGCGACACGGTTTCACCCTGGCGGTCGGCGGCGCCGAATCGATGACGCTCGACTGCGCGCTGCTCGTCAACAGCGCCGGGCTCGAGGCGCCGGCGCTGGCGCGCTCGCTCGCGGGCGTTCCCGAGCACACCATTCCACCCGCTTATTTCTGCCGCGGCGTCTATTTCACCCTTTCGGGCCGCGCGCCGTTCCAGCATCTCGTCTATCCCGTGCCGGAGGCGGCGGGGCTGGGCGTGCATTTGACGCTCGACCTCGCGGGGCAGGCGCGCTTCGGCCCCGACACCGAATGGATCGACGGCATCGACTATACCGTCGAGCCAAAGCGCGGCGACCGCTTCTATGCCGCCATCCGCCGCTATTGGCCGGCGCTCAAGGACGGCGTGCTGCAGCCGGGCTATGCCGGCATCAGGCCCAAGATCAGCGGTCCCGCCGAGCCTTCCGCCGATTTCTTGGTGCAGGGTCCGGCGCAGCATGGCGTGCCCGGACTGGTCAACCTCTATGGCATCGAATCGCCGGGCCTCACCGCCTCGCTCGAGCTCGCCGATGCGGTGGTGCGCGCGCTCGACGCCAAGACGCCGGTCGAGTCCTCTGCCGTCACGCCTTAGGGCGTGTTAGGCTTGCCGCAGCGAAGGAGTGGATGGCAGCGATGATGGATGACAACGCGCCTCGGGCGGCCGTGCCCAATAATCTCGAAGCCTACTGGATGCCGTTCACCGCCAATCGGCAGTTCAAGGCGCATCCGCGTCTCTTGGTGGCGGCGGAAGGCATGCATTACACCAGCGCCGACGGGCGCCGCATCCTCGACGGCACGGCGGGCTTATGGTGCGTCAATTGCGGCCATGCGCGGCGCGAGATCGCCGAGGCGGTGCACCGCCAGGCGCTGCAGCTCGACTACGCGCCCGCCTTCCAGATGGGCCATCCCGCAATCTTCGAGCTGGCGGCGCGAGTCGCGGCCTTGTTGCCCGGCGATCTCGATCACGTCTTCTTCGGCAATTCCGGCTCGGAAGCGGTCGATACCGCGCTCAAGATCGCCATCGCCTATCACCGCGTTCGCGGCGAGGGCGCGCGCACCCGCCTCATCGGGCGCGAGCGCGGCTATCACGGCGTCGGCTTCGGCGGCATTTCCGTCGGCGGCATCGCCGCCAACCGCAAGCTCTTCGGCACCCTGCTCGCCGGCGTCGATCATCTGCCGCACACCCACGACCGCGCGAAGCAGGCCTTCTCGCGCGGCCAGCCCGAATGGGGCGCGGATCTCGCCGACGAGCTGGAGCGCTTGGTCACCCTCCACGACGCCTCGACCATCGCCGCGGTGATCGTCGAGCCGGTCGCGGGCTCGACCGGTGTGCTCGTGCCGCCCAAGGGCTATCTCGAGCGGCTGCGGCAGATCTGCGACAAGCACGGCATTCTCCTCATCTTCGACGAGGTCATCACCGGCTTCGGGCGCCTGGGCGCGAGCTTCGCCGTCGAGCGCTTCGGCATCATCCCGGACATGGTCACGTGCGCCAAAGGCCTCACCAACGGCACGGTGCCGATGGGCGCGGTGGTCGCGCGGCGCGGCATTTACGACGCCTTCATGACCGGCCCCGAGAACGCGATCGAGCTGCCGCACGGCTACACCTATTCCGGCCATCCCTTGGCCGCGGCGGCCGCGCTCGCGACGCTCGAGATCTATGCGCGCGAGAATCTCTTCGCCCGCGCCAAAGGGCTCGAATCCTATTGGGAGGATGCGGTGCACAGCCTCAAGGGGCTGCCGCATGTCATCGATCTGCGCAATTTCGGCCTGGTCGCGGGCATCGAGCTCGACTCCCTCGCCGGCAAGCCCGGCGCGCGCGCCTTCGATGTCTTCCTCAAATGCTACGAGCGCGGCCTCTTGATCCGCACCACCGCCGACATCATCGCGCTGTCGCCGCCGCTCATCGCCGAGAAGTCGCATATCGACACGATCTTCGGCACGCTCGGCGAGGTGCTGAAGGCCGCGGCCTGAGCGATGCTCATCGGCGTTCCCAAAGAGGTGAAGACGCAGGAGTACCGCGTTGGGCTGGTGCCGGGGAGCGTGCGCGAGCTCACTCATCACGGTCATGAGATCATCGTCGAGCGCGGCGCCGGCGCGGGCATCGGCTTCGAGGATGCGGCCTATGCGGCGGCGGGCGCGCGGCTCGGCTCGGCCGAGGAGGTGTTCGCCGCGGCCGAGCTTATCGCCAAGGTGAAGGAGCCGCAGCCCCAGGAGATCAAGCGCCTCAGGCCGGGCCAAGTGCTCTTCACCTATCTTCACCTCGCCGCCGACCGTGCGCAAACGGACGGGCTCCTAAAGAGCGGCGCCACCTGCATCGCCTATGAGACGGTGACGGATTCACGCGGCGGTCTGCCCTTGCTCGCGCCGATGAGCGAGGTCGCCGGCCGCATGTCGATTCAAGTGGGCGCCCACTGCCTCGAGAAGGAGCAGGGCGGGCTCGGCATTCTCCTGGGCGGCGTGCCCGGCGTTGCTGCGGCGAAAGTGGTGATCCTCGGCGGCGGCGTCGCCGGCACCAATGCCGCGCGAGTGGCGATGGGCATGGAGGCCTATGTCACGGTCATCGACAAGTCGCTCGCCCGGCTCTACGCGCTCGACATGCAGTTCGGCTCGCAGCTGCACACGCTCTTCGCCACCATGGAGAACATCGAGCGCGAGGTGCTGGCGGCGGATCTCGTCATCGGCGCCGTCCTGGTGCCCGGCGCCGCCGCGCCGAAATTGGTCAGCCGCGAGATGGTGCACGGGATGAAAGCAGGCGCGGTGCTCGTCGACATCTCGATCGACCAGGGCGGCTGCTTCGCGACCAGCCGGCCGACGACGCATGCCGATCCCACATATGTCGAGGAGGGCGTCATCCACTACTGCGTCACCAACATGCCGGGCGCGGTGGCGCGCACCTCGACCTTCGCGCTCAACAATGCGACCTTGCCCTTCATGCTCGCGCTGGCCGAGAAGGGCTGGCGCCGCGCGCTTTTGGATGACCCGCATCTGCGCGCCGGGCTCAACGTCCATCACGGCCACATCACCCACGCCGCCGTCGCCCGCGATCTCGGCCTCGCTTATGTCGCGCCGGAAGAGGCGCTCGGCCAGGGGTGAGCCAGAGCGCGCGGGGAGAAAGGCTCAGTGCAGCGCTTGCGGCAGGGCGGCGATCGCCTGGTCGATGAGTGCGCTGCGGCGCTCCGCCCCGAGTTCCTGCGCCAGCATCTGGCGCGTCGCCGCGATGGCGATGTCGACCGCGGCGTTGCGTACCTGCGCGACCGCCTTCTGCTCCTCGAGCGTGATTCTCTCCATGGCCAGACGATGGCGCCGCTCGAGCAAGGCTTCGAGATCGCGCGCCGCGCGCTCGCCCGCGCGCTCGGCCTCGGCGCGGGCATGGGCGATGATCGCCTCCGCCTCGCTGAGCGCGTCACGCTGCTTGCGCTGATATTCCGCGAGCAGGCGCTGCGCCTCTTCGCGCAGCCGCTGCGCCTCGTCGAGCTCGGCCTTGATCTTGGCCGCGCGGCTGTCGAGCGCGCCGGTGATCGGCGGCGTCGCCTTGCGGACGAGGTACGCGATGGCCACAACGAAGGCGACGAGCACCCAGAATTCGGCGTCGGCGAAGATTTCCATCAGCCCCGCTCCCGCAGCACCGCATCGACCGCGACGCGCGCGCGCGCGGGATCGATCTCGGCGCCGGTGAGCTTCACGGCCGTGGCGCGCGCCACCTCGGCCGCCATTTCGCCGAGATTGGCGAGCGCCGCCGTCCTCGCCTCGTTGATGCGCCGCTCGGCCGTGGTGGTCTCGGCGGCGAGCTGCCCGGCGAGTTTGCTCTGCCGCTCGGCGGCGGCGGCGTTGAGCCGCTCGATCGTCTCGCGCATCGTCCGTTGCGCCTCTTCCCGGGCTTCGGCGAGCGCCCGCTCATAGGCGGCGATGACCGCCTCGGCCTCGGATTTGAGCTGGCCCGCCTTGGCGATGTCGCCTTCGATCCGCTCGCGTCGCCGGGCGATGATACGGCCGACGCGCGGCAGTCCCACCTTCGCCATCAGCAGATAGAGCGCGATGAAGGTGATGGCGAGCCAGATTAGCTGCGGCGCGAAAGTGTGGGCGTCGAGCTGCGGCACGGACTCAGAACACGAAGAGGATGAGGAAGGCGATGGCCAGGCCGAAGAGGCCGGTCGCCTCGGCGAGCGCGAAGCCCAGGAACGCAAACGGCGTCACCTGCGCCGCCGGATTGCGGGCGAGTGCGTTGATGAGCGCCGAGAACACGTTGCCGATGCCGATTCCGGCGCCGACGAGCGCGATGCAGGCGAGACCGGCACCGATCATTTTGGCGGATTGGAGATCCATGTCTTTGTCCCTCGATGGATGTTGCAGGGGGCTCAGTGGAGTTTGATGGCGTCGGCCAGATAGAGACAGGTCAGGATGGTGAAGACATAGGCCTGCAGCACCGCGACGAGCAGCTCCAAGAAAATGAGCAGCACATCGACGCCCAAGGGCACGATGCCGAGGAGGCCCAAGGCCGCGACGAAGCCGCCGAAGATCGCGAGCATGGTGTGCCCGGCCAGCATGTTGGCGAAGAGCCGGATCGATAGGGTGAAGGGCCGGATGCAATAGGACAGCAGCTCGATCGGCACGAGCAGCAGCAGCAGCACCTTGGGCACGCCGTGCGGCACGAACAGGCTGAGGAAATGCCAGCCGTGGCGGATGATGCCGATGAGGGTGACACCGATGAACACCGTCGCCGCCAGCGCGAAGGTGACGATGATGTGGCTCGTATAGGTGAAGCTGTAGGGGACGAGCCCCAAGAGATTGCCGAACAGAACGAACATGAAGAGCGTGAAGACGAAGGGGAAATACGCCATCCCTTCCTTGCCGACGTTCTGTTCGATCATGCCGGCAATGAACTCGTAGCTCATCTCGGCGATGGATTGCCAGCGGCTCGGCACCAGCGCGGCGCCCCGCGTGCCGAGGACCAATAGCGCCGTGACCAGCACCACGGCGATGGTCATCAGCAGCGCCGAATTCGTATAGGAGGCGTCGATCCCGCCGATGTGCAAGGGGATGATGCGGTCGATGGTGAATTGCTGCAGGGGATGAAGCTCGATCGCCACGTCAGTCCTCGTCGTCCCATTCGTCCTTCGGCGCCAGGCCGCCGCCGGCGCCGCCGCTCTCGTCGCGCCGGCGATAGCCCACCGCCATGCCCATTCCCACGACCGTCCGCCACACGTTCAGCATGCCCGCGGCGACGCCCAGGAAGAACAGCGCGATCATCGCCCACGGCCGGGTCCCGAGCACGCGGTCGATTGCCCAGCCGATGCCCGTGCCGACGATCACCGCGATCACCAGCTCGAGGCCGATGCGCCAGGCAAACGCCAAGGCCGTGCCGAACGTCTGCGGGCCGTCCGGCCCCGCGCCTTGGGACGCCTTCTCCGGATGGGCCTGCCGCGCCTTGTCGATGCGCCGCCCGAGATCCCGCAGAGGCTCTTTCGCGCCGCCGTCGCTCATCGGCGAACCGCTCGCAAAGATTGAGAAATCCCCCGCGAAACGGCGCGCACCTTAAGCGCGGGTCAATGGTGTGTCAAGCGACCGAAGGCCGCGGCGCGTGCGCGGCAGCCGAGCGGGCTCACGCCGTGCGGCGCAACTGCTCCGCCTGCTGCAGATCGACCGAGACCAGTTGCGAGACGCCCTGCTCGGCCATGGTGACGCCGAACAGCCGATCGACCCGCGCCATGGTCAGGCGATGGTGCGTGATGATGAGGAAGCGCGTCTCGCAGGCCGCCGCGATCTCCTGCACCAGGCGGCAGAAGCGGTCGACATTGGCGTCGTCCAAGGGCGCGTCGACCTCGTCGAGGACGCAGATCGGCGCGGGATTGGTGAGGAAGACGGCGAAGAGCAGCGCGAGCGCGGTGAGCGCCTGCTCGCCGCCCGAGAGCAGCGACAGCACCTGGAGCTTCTTCCCGGGCGGGCTCGCCATGATCTCGAGCCCGGCCTCGAGCGGATCTTCGCTCTCGCCGTAATCGAGTTGCAGATGGGCATGCCCGCCGCCGAAGAGCCGCACGAAGAGCTTGCTGAAATGATCGTTGACCTCGGCGAAGGCGGCCAAGAGGCGCTCCCGCCCCTCGCGGTTCAAGGCCGCGATGCCCTGGCGCAGCCGCGCGATCGCCCCGGTCAGATCCTCGCGCTCGCGGGTGAGCACGCCGAGCCGCTCCTCGATTTCGGCCGCCTCGGCCTCGGCCACCAGATTGACCGGCCCCATATTGTCGCGCTCGCGCGTCAGCCGCTCGAACCGCGCCGTGGCGTCGGCGAGCGCCGGCAAGGTCTCGTCGGGCTCGATGCCGACCGCAGAGAGGATGGTCTCGGGCGCGCAATCGAGCCGCTCGGCGATGAGCGCCGCGAGCGTGCGCCGGGATTCCAGCGCCTGGTCGCGATGGCCCTCGCAGCGGACGCGGTCCTCGCGTTCGCTGGCGAGCGCGGCATCGGCCGCCTTCTGCGTGCGTTCGGCCTCGGCGAGACGAGTCTCGCCGGCGGCGAGCGCGTCGGCGGCGGCATTGCGGCGTAAGGTCGATTGGGCGATGGTTTCGGCCAGCGCCTCGCGCTGCGCGGCGATCTCGGCCGGCCGCCGGCTCAACGCCGCGATCTCGGCTTCGAGGTCGAAGCGCCGTGCCTCGAGCGCGGCGCGTTGCCGCGCCGCCGCCTCGGCGCGCGCCTGCCACGAGTCGAATTCCGCGGCGATCGTGGCGATCCGCTGCCGCCGCGCCGCGCCCTCGCGCAAGAGCCGGTCGTGCTCGCTCTGGCAGGTCAAGTGAAATGTCCGGCATTCGGCGAGCCGTGTGCGGACGGAAACCGCCGCCTCGCGCGCCGCGGCCGGGTCAGGCAGATCGGCAAGCGCTACGCGGGCAGCCTCGCCTTCGGCTCTCGTCTCGGCGAAATCGCCGGCGAGCCGCGCCGCTGCCTCGTCGAGCGCGGCGAAGCGCGAGGCAATGGCGGCGGCCTGCCGCGCCAAGGTGGTCTCGCGGTCGCGCGCTTCGGCCAAGGCGCCGACGGCGGCGCGCGCGGTCTCGCGCGCGGCACGCTCCATCTCGCCGCATCGGCGGCTCAGCGACTGCGCCTCTTCGAAGGCGGCGATGAGGCTTTGCGCTTCGGCCTCGGCGGTCCGCAGCGCGTCTTCGACTTGGCTCAGCCGGTTGCGCTGGCGCAGCCGCTGCCCGGCCGAGGTCGGCGTGCCCGCGGCGCGGCGCAGCCCGTCCCAGCGCCACAAGCCCCCGTCGCGGCTGACCAGACGCTGGCCCGGCCGCAACTCGGGCTGGAGACGTTCAGCGGCAGCGGCGTCCTCGACGATCCCGATCTGCGCCAGCCGCCGCGCCAGCGCCGCGGGCGCCAAGACGTGCGCCGCAAGCGGCGACGAGCCTTCGGGCAGTTTCGGGGCCTCGGCGTAATCCTCGAGCGCATGCCAATGCGTCGGCGCCGCGCGGTCGAGGGGCGCGGTCAAATCGTCGCCGAGCGCCGCGCCGAGCGCGGCCTCGAGACCGGGCTCGACCTGCAAGCTGTCGAGGATCGGCGGCCAGCGCCGGTCGCCGGCCGCAGTGAGCAATTCCGTCAGGGCCTGCGCCTCGGCGCTGAGCTTGGCGCGCCGCGTCTCGGCGGCCTCGAGCGGCGCCCGCGCCGCGGCCTCGGCCGCCTGTGCCTCTCTGAGCGCCGTCTCCGCCGCTTCGGCGGCGATGCGGCTGTCCTCGACCGCGGCCTCGGCCGCTTCGACGGCTTCGGCATGAGCCGCGACGCGCTCGGCCGAGACGGACTCGGCGTCGAGCGCGGCGCGCTGCCGCGCCAATTCCTGCTGCCGCTCGGCGAGACGGGCTTCGCGCTCCGCGGCGTCGCGCCGGCGCGTCATGAGAGCATTGCGCCGCGCATCCTCGGCAGCGATCCGTTCGGTGAGGGCGGTGAGCTCGGCGTCGAGCGCGGCGACGTCTTGAAGAGCCAAGGCGAGCGCCGCCGCCGCATCGCTTTGCGCTGCCGCCTCCTGGTCCTGCGCCGAGATGAGCGTGGCGCGCTCGTCCTCGAGACGGGCGAGGGCGGCTCTCGCATCGGCGGCAAGCTCGTCCTCGCGCGCCGTGTCGGCGGCGAGTTGGACGAGGCGGGCCTCGGCTGCGGCGCGCGCACTGGCGACGCGGCGCTCCTCCTCTTCGAGGGCTTGGCGTGCCAGGGTCAGGCGTTGCAGCTCGGCCGCGGTCGCGGCCTCGGCCTGGCGCAGCGCGGGCAGCTCGCCGGAAGCGGCTTCGCGGGCGCGCTCGGCAGCGAGCGCGGCGGCAGTGCGGTCGGCGACGGCGCGTTCGGCTGCGTGCAGCCGCTCGATCGCCAGATCGAGCTCGGCGCTCGCCGCTTGCCAGCGCAGATGCAGTACCACCGCCTCGGCTCGGCGAATGTGGTCGGACAGGCGGCGATAGCGCTGCGCCTGGCGCGCCTGCTTCTTCAAGCCCTCGAGCTGCACATTGAGCGCCGTCAGCACGTCGTCGAGCCGGAGCAGATTGGCTTCGGCCGCCTTGAGGCGAAGCTCGGCCTCGTGCCGCCGCGAGTGCAGCCCGGTGATGCCCGCGGCCTCCTCAAGCAGGCCGCGGCGCTCGCTCGGCTTCTGGCCGATGATCGTGCTGACCCTGCCTTGGCTCACCAGCGCCGCCGAATGCGAGCCGGATGCGGCGTCGGCGAAAAGCAACTGCACGTCGCGGGCGCGGACCTCGCGGCCGTTGACGCGATAGGCCGAGCCGGCGGTGCGCTCGATGCGGCGGACGATCTCGATCTCGTCGCAATCGTCATAGGGCTTGGGCGCGCCGCGTCCGCGATTGTCGAGCGACAGCACGACCTCGGCGAGGTTGCGCGCCGGCCGCTGAGTCGTGCCGCCGAAAATGACGTCGTCCATCTCGCCGCCGCGCATGCGCTTGACCGAGGTCTCGCCCATCGCCCAGATCAGCGCGTCGACGAGATTGGATTTGCCGCAGCCGTTCGGTCCGACGATTCCGGTGACCCCGGCGGCGATGGGAAGGTCGGTCGGATCGACGAAGGATTTGAAGCCGACGAGCCGAAGTTTGGAAAAATGCACGGCGCCTCACTCGATGGGCAAGAGGGCGAAACTCAATGCGAGCCGAACCAACTCTTCACTTTCGCTACGATCGTGTCCCACAGGCCGCCGGAGCCGGCCGCCGTTGATGGTGCCGGCGCCGGGGCAGGGGCAGCGGGAATCTGCGGCGTCGCCGGCATCGCGGCGGCTGGTGCCGGCGGCGTCGCACTGGCGCTTGGCGCGGGCTCGCCCGCGGCCGCGGCCAGCGACTGCGCGAAGGCGTCATAAGGCTGCGCGCCGACCACCTTGGTGCCGTTGACGAAGAAGGTCGGCGTCGAATCGACGCCATACTGATCCTGTGCCACCAGCCGCTCGGCGACGACGCGGTCCGCCGCCTTTTGGTCGGTCATGCACTGGTCGAACTGGTCGGGCCCGATGCCGCCGAGGCGGGCGATGTGCGCCAGGGCCTCGCGCGTATCGCGGGCGGACGCCCAATTCGCCTGGCTCTGGAAAAGCGCGTCGATGAAGGCGAAGTAGCGCTCGGGCGGGGCGCAGCGGGCGAGTATCGCCGCGCGCAGCGCCACTTGGTCGAGCGGATAGTCGCGAAAGACCAGCTTCGCCTTGCCGGTGTCGATCCAGTTGGCCTTGATCTTGGGCAGGGTCTCGGCATCGAACTCGGCGCAGTGCGGACAAGTGAGCGAGGCGTATTCGAAGATCGTCACCGGCGCGTTGGGCTGGCCCAAAATCTGATCGTCCGGCGCGATGCTCGGCACCGAGCCGGCGGCGGCGGACGCCGAGAGGATCGGGAGCGCCCAGACCAAGGCTGCCGCCGCCAACAATATCTTACGCATCCTCGCTCTCCAACCCACCAGATGTTGATGCTAGGACCAGTTCTCCGGTAATGCAAGGTCGCCGGTTTGCCGGCGCGGCGGGGCCTGGGCGTCACCCTTTTGCCGTGCCGATGACCGCCTCGCCCAAGGCGCGCAGCGCCTCGCGGAGCGCGGGATCCTCGATGGCGGCGAGGCGCCGGTCAAGCGCCTGGCGCTCCGGCGGGGCGAGCGGCCGCGGCGGCGGCGGACCCGCCGGGGCCGGCCGCATCGGCGGGCCCTGCACCAGGGCCAGGCGCGCCACCGCGCGGTAGCCGAAAAAGGCGTTGATGCGCTCGAGGATGCGGGGGCTGCGATGCTGCACCTCGGTCGCTGCGCCCGAGACGACGCGCAGCCGCAAGGTCCCGTCGCGCCGGTCGCCGCGGGGAAAGCTCAGCTTGTCCGGCGCCGCCCGGCTGGCGAGATCGGCGCCGACGATGTCCGGCCATTGCGCCACGAGCTGCCCCTCGGCGAAGCCGCGCTTGCCCAGCACCGGCGCCGCGATCCGCGGAACTTCGGCGGCAATCGCGCGGAGGCTGCCGCGTCGCTTTTCCACCAATCTGCTCCTCGCCTGTGCGGCGTATGCGTGTCATGGTAGCGGCGATCGCGCCGGCCGTCGAATGTCCGCTGCCTCCCGTCCTGCCGTGGTGCGCGCGCGCAAGCCGCGCGCCGCCGAGCTGCTCGCCTGGTACGACCGGCACCGCCGTGATCTGCCGTGGCGCGCGCGGCCGGGCGAGCGGCCCGATCCCTATCGCATCTGGCTCAGCGAGGTGATGCTGCAGCAGACCACGGTCGCGGCCGCCGCACCCTATTTCGCCCGCTTCATCGCGCGCTGGCCCGATCTCGCTGCGCTGGCGCGGGCGCCGCTCGATGATGTGCTGCACGCTTGGCAGGGCCTCGGCTATTACGCGCGGGCGCGCAACCTGCACGCTTGCGCCCGCGCCGTCGCCGAGCGTCACGGCGGGCGCTTCCCCGATCGCGCGGCGCTGCTGCGCGCGCTGCCGGGCATCGGCGACTACACCGCCGCGGCGATCGCGGCGATCGCCTTCGATGAGCCGGCGGCGGCGGTCGACGGCAATGTCGAGCGGGTGATGGCGCGGCTCTTTGCGATCGTAACGCCGCTGCCGCAGGCCAAGCCCGAGTTGCGGCGACTCGCGGCGAGCCTCGTTCCGGCCGCGCGGAGCGGCGATTACGCCCAAGCGGTGATGGATCTCGGCGCCACGCTGTGCACGCCCAAGCAGCCGAAATGCATGCTTTGTCCCTGGCGCCGCGCCTGCCGCGGCAGGATCGCCGGGATTGCCGAAACCCTGCCGCGTCGGCGCGCCGCCCAGGCGAAACCGCTGCGGCATGGCGTCGCCTTCTGGGCAGTGCGCGCCGACGGCGCGGTGCTGCTGCGCCGGCGGCCGGAGAATGGACTTTTGGGCGGCATGATGGAGGTGCCCTCGACCGACTGGCGCGCCGTGCCGTGGCGCGCCGAAGAAGCGGTGGCGCAAGCGCCGGTGGCGGCGCGCTGGCGGCTCCTGCCCGGCGTGGTGCGCCACAGCTTCACCCATTTCCATTTGGAACTCGTCGTGCTCGCCGGCGCGGCGCGGCGGGGAGCGGTGCGCGGCTTGTCATGGATCGCGCCCGAGGCGCTCCCGGACCAGGCCTTGCCGAGCCTGATGAAGAAGGTGATCGCCCACGCGACGAGCGCTACGAGACCAACGCCTGCCCGATCAGGAAGAGCCCGAATAGGGCCATGACGGCGCCGGTCGCGGCGGCGGAGATCATGCCGCCCGGTGCCAGCTTCTGCAGCAGCACGAGCACAGTGAGCGCTGCGACCCATAAAAGATTCATCACGCCGACCGCAAAGAGCAGCAGCATCAGCACCCAGCAGCAGCCGAGGCAATAAACCCCGTGCTCGACGCCCATGAGCAAGGCGCCGAGGGCGCCCGGCTGCCAACGGCCGAGGAGGAAGGCCATCGGGCTCTGGCAGTGGGTGAGGCAGCGGCGCTTGAGCGGCGACCATTCATAGATCCCGGCGGCGACGAAGAGGATTCCACCCAAAAGCGCGTTCGAGATCGACATGTCGTTGGCGAGCAGCGACATCTTGGCGAGGAATGCCTGGGCCGTGGTCGCCGCCACGGCGAAGCCGCTCCATACCAGGAGGTATCCGGCGGTGAAAACCGCGGTTCGGTAAAGCGACGGTCCGGCCGGCTGGCGCCGCTCGACCGCCGCGAACAGCAGAATGAGCGGCGCCGCGCTCGGCAGCATCATGCCCAGCATCATCATGACCCACATGGTCGCGTTGAGGATGAGCTGGGGCGCGCCGAAGGCGCTCTGCGGCGTCATCATCATGGCCATCCCGGGCATGCCCGCCATTTCCGGCATGACATCGAGCATCTCGGCCATTTCCGTCATGTCCTGGGCGGTCTCGACGAGATAGATCCAAGCAAGGGCAAGAATTCCGGCGATGCTCGCCAGCACGATGAGCTGGTCCCGCGCCGGGCGCTGCCAGCTCACCCCATCTCGCCGCGCACCTGCTGGCGCAAGAGGTCGATCGGAATCGCCTGGCCTTTCCGTTCGACATACCAGAAGGTCCAACCATTGCAGGCGGGCGCGCCCTGCACCTCGGCGCCGACCTTGTGGATCGAGCCGCGCGAACCCGCAGAAATCACCGTGCCGTCGGCGCGCACCCGCGCGGTCCAGCGTTGGCGCTGGTCGAAGAGCACTTCGCCCGGCTGCAGCAACCCGCGCTCGATGAGCGCGCCGAAGGGAATGCGCGGCTCCTCGCGCCGCGCTTCGCTGATCACGAGATCGGTGGCGGCGGGCACGATTGCAGCGATGCGCTCCTGCGCCAGCTGCGCGTAGTCGGCGTCGCGCTCGATGCCGACGCAGCGCCGCCCGAGCCGCTTGGCCACCGCGCCCGTCGTGCCGGTGCCGAAGAACGGGTCGAGGATGAGATCGCCCGGATTGGTCGAGGACATGAGGATGCGATGCAGCAGCGCCTCCGGCTTCTGCGTCGGATGCGCCTTGCGGCCGTCCTCGCGCTTGAGCCGCTCGGCGCCGCCGCACAGTGGGATGAACCAGTCGCTGCGCATCTGCACGCCTTCGTTGAGCGACTTCATCGCCTGGTAATTGAAGGTGTAGCGGCCCTCGCGCGAGCGCGCGCACCACAACAGCGTCTCATGCGCGTTGGTGAAGCGCCGGCCGCGGAAGTTCGGCATCGGATTGACCTTGCGCCAGACGATGTCGTTCAAGACCCAATAGCCGAGGTCCTGGAGAATGGCGCCGACGCGGTAGATGTTGTGATAGCTGCCGATCACCCACAGCGTGCCGTTCGGCTTCAACAGCCGGCGCGCCGCCTCGAGCCAGGCGCGGGTGAAGCCGTCATAATCGTCGAAGCCGGCGAACTTGTCCCATTCGTCATCGACGCCATCGACCCGGCTGTTGTCGGGGCGCGTCAACTCGCCGTTGAGCTGGAGGTTGTAGGGCGGATCGGCGAAGACGAGGTCGACGGATGCCGCCGGCAGCCGCGCCATCAGCTCGACGCAATCGCCGACCAGCACCTCCCCGCCAAACCCGTTGGCATCCCCCATGCCGTCTCCGCCGGGTGTAACGCGACAGTATGCCGGGCCCGAGTCGTGATGTCAATAAAATCATCTTTCGAGTCAGGATCTTATAGGGATTGGCTCGACTCGAATTCAAGAGAAAGCTGGCAGCTGCCGAAACCGCGACGATGATGCGGCGTGAGGCCGAGCCGCGCGATGGCCGCGCGGTGCGCCTCGGTGGGGTAGCCGACATTGGTCTCCCAGCCGTAGCCGACGTAGCGCTGGGCAAGCTGTCGCATCAGCCGGTCACGCGTCACTTTGGCGATGACCGAAGCCGCCGCGATCGACAGCGACAGCCCGTCGCCGCCGATCACCATGCGCACCGCGCAGGCGAGCGGCGGCGGCACGTCGCCGTCGACGAGCGCGATTGCAGGCGCGACGCCGAGCCGCGCCACGGCCCGCCGCATGGCGATGAGCGTCGCACGCAGAATGTTGAGCCGTTCGATCTCCTCGACGCTGGCGGCGCCGATGCCGATGAAGGGCGCGCTGCGCCGCAGGATCGCCGCGTATTCTTCGCGCTGCTCGCGCGCGAGCTTCTTCGAATCATCGAGTTCGTCGCGCAAGATTCGCGGCAGCCGCCGCCGGTCGAGAATGACGGCGGCCGCGACCACCGGCCCGGCGAGCGGCCCGCGCCCCGCCTCGTCGATGCCGCAGACCAACCCGTCGCAGCGTCGCTCGAGGGCGAAATCCGGCATGGCCCGCAGAAGACACGCGCGACAGCACCAAGGCAAGGGCGATTTCTCGGCGCGCGCGAATGTTCCACGGTTTCCACCGCGGCATCACACCTCGACCGCGACGCCGCTCGAACTTAAATCAAAACAGTCTGAGCTGATCGCCCTGCTTCGGCGGCGGGCGAAAGCGCGTGGTGTCGAGCTGCCAGACGCGGCCGCGGTTGAGGCCAAGCCGGCGGATGGCGCGATCGAAGCGGATGCGCAGCATCTCGGCGTAAGGCCCGGTGCCGGTCATGCGCGTGCCCCATTGCGACTGATAGGCCTTGCCGCCGCGGCTCTGGCGGATCAAGGACATCACATGCTTGGCCCGATCGGGCACATGGGTCTCGAGCCATTCCTCGAAGAGTCCCGCGAGCTCCAGCGGCAGGCGCAGCAGAATGGTGCCGGCATTGCTGGCGCCCGCCGCCGCCGCCGCCTCGAGGATGCGCTCGAGTTCCATGTCGTTGAGCGCGGGGATCATCGGCGAGGCCAACACCGCAACGGGAATGCCGACTTTGCTTAACGCCGCGATGGTCTCGAGCCGGCGCTCCGGCGTCGCGGCGCGCGGCTCCATCTTGCGCGCGAGCTTGCGGTCGAGCGTCGTCAACGACACCGCGACCCCGGCGAGCCGATCCGCCGCCATCGGCGCGAGCAAATCGATGTCGCGTTGGACCAGCGCCGATTTGGTGACGATGCAGAGGGGATGCTGGAATTCTCGGAGCACCGCGAGGATGCGCCGCGTCAACTGGAGCTTGCGCTCGGCCGGCTGATAGGGATCGGTGTTGGCGCCGAGCGTGATGGTCTTGCAGCGATAGCCCGGCCGCGACAGTTCCGCCGCCAACAGCGCTGGCGCGTCCTCCTTGACGAAGATGCGGCTCTCGAAGTCGAGGCCGGGCGACAGGCCGAGAAAAGCGTGCGTCGGCCGCGCGAAGCAATAGATGCAGCCATGCTCGCAGCCGCGATAGGGGTTGATCGACTGCTCGAAGGGAACGTCGGGGGAATCGTTGCGCGTGATGATGGTCTTGGCGCTGTCGCGCGCCAGGATCGTGTCGAGCGGATGCGCCGGCGGGTCCTCGCTGCCCCAGCCGTCATCGATCCGAACCTTGATCTCCGGCTCGAACCGCCCGCTCGCATTGCTTAGGGCGCCGCGGCCCTTGCGCGGCCGATCCGCAAGCACCTCGTCCATCATCAGACAATGGACGATCCCCAGGAACAAATCAAGAACTATTCGCCGGGCGCGGACGGTGGTTCACTCGCCGGCCGCCAGATGCTCCTGAAGCCGCGGCATCAGCTCGACCAAATTGCAGGGACGGTGGCGGTTGTCGAGTTGGTGCTTGATGATGTCCTCCCAGCCGTCGCGGCAGGCGCCGGGCGAGCCGGGAAGGGCGAAGAGATAGGTCCCGCCAGCGACGCCGGCGGTGGCGCGGCTCTGGATCGTGGACGTGCCGATCTTCTGATAGCTGAGCCAGCGGAAGAGCTCGCCGAAACCGGCGATCTCCTTCTCATAGACGGCATGGAAGGCCTCGGGCGTCGTGTCGCGGCCGGTCACGCCGGTGCCGCCCGTCGAGATCACGACATCGATCGCGGGATCGGCGATCCAGGCGCGGAGCTGAGCGACGATCGCGTCCTGGTCGTCGCGCACGATGCGGCGCGCGGCGACGCGGTGGCCGGCGGCGCCGATCAGCTCGACGAGCGTTCTGCCGGATTTGTCGTCGGCCTCGCTCCGCGTGTCGGAAACCGTGAGGACCGCGATATTGACCGGGAGGAACGCACGAGACTCATCGATTTTCGGCATGGCGACGATCCGGCTCGGGAAAACCGTCGAGCGCGGTATAGGTCGGCCAATGGCCGGCGGCAAGCGCGTCCAGATCGGGCGTCGGCTGCTCCAGCCGCTGCCGATAGATCCAGTAGTTGGTGAGCACGCGCTTGCTGAAGATGCGGGCCTCCGGCGAGGGGATGCTCTCGAGGAAGAGGAGTGGATCGCTGCCGTATTCGGGTTCCGCCGATCGCCAGTGCAGCGCCGTGCCCGGGCCGCTGTTGTAGGCGCAGGCGAAGATCAGGAGATTGCCGCGGATGCGCTGGTCGGCGAGCAAGATTTCCACGTATTTCTGCGCCAGCGTCAGATTGAGCTCGGGGTCGCCGAGCGCAACCTGCTCCTCGACGCGGCGGCGGCGGTCGCCCAGGCTCTCGCCGGTCTGCTCCGCCATCGAGCGCGCCGTCGCCGGCATGAGCTGCATCAGCCCATAAGCGCCGGCATTGCTCTTGACCCGCGGCAGGAACAGCGATTCCTGGCGCATCAGCGCGAACAGCAGGGCGCGGTCGACCGAGAAGCCGCCATGCGGCTGCCAGCGCGGCACGGGATAAAGCGCGTAATCGTGATTGCGGCCGTCGCTGTCGGCGAGCACGCCCGCGAGCTGCAGGCTGAGGCCGGGCAGATTGGCGCGGTCCGCGAGCGCCTCGATCGATTCGACGACCGAAGTGTCGGAGCGCGCCGCGAGCAGGCGCAGTTCGGTGGCGGCGCGGCTGCGCTGGCCGACGGCGAGGAGCGCAAGCGCCCGGCGCCCGGCCTCGGTCCCCAGCACGATGCGCGCGTCGAACTCGGTGAAGGGGTCGGCGGCGAAATTGAGATAGGGATCGACGCCGAGGAGACGGCGCGCGAGCAAGCCATAAAATGTCCGCGGCTGTTCCGCGGCGATGCCGAGCCAATAGGCCGCATGCTCGGCGCGGTGCGCCCTGAGCTCGACCCGCGCCGCCCAAAACGCGCCGGCCGAGGTGGTCCACGAGGACTGGCCGCTATGCGCCAGAGCTTCGAAATGCTGCCGTGCCTCATTGAGCCGTTTCGCCTGCCACGCCGCGAGCCCGGCCTGCCAATGATCGGTCGCCTCGTCGGCTTCGCCCTGCGCGGCGTCGCTCATGTCGAGCGCCTTGTGCACCTCGCCAGCGGCGAGATAGCCGGCGGCGATGTCGATCTTGAGCGCGGCGCGGTTGCGGCCGTCGAGCCGCTGCTGCGCCGCCGGGCCATCGAGCATCAGCTCCGCCCGCCGCGGCTCACTCCGGGCGACGGTGCGGATTTCGA
The DNA here is from genome assembly GCA_035604195.1 of Allostellaceae bacterium. GTDB lineage: Bacteria > Pseudomonadota > Alphaproteobacteria > ATCC43930 > CGMCC-115725 > DATJLY01. The sequence continues at coordinate 14,253 of DATNIY010000015.1, read as the reverse complement.
TAGCGAGATCCGCCAAACGGCCGCCGCTCGCGGCCGGCGCCTCGCGGGTCTCGCTTAGGTGGGGCCGGACCGCTGCCACCGGCTTGGTCGGCGGGGCAGCGCCCTCGGGCCGCCGCGTCAGGGCCAGGGCGTGGAATGTCCTCGCCTCGGGCTCATCGGGATAATGCGCGAGCCAGCTCGCGAGTTCGCCATAGCTCGCCCGGTAGTGCCGGTCGGCGTAGCGCAGGGCCAGGACGGGGCCGAGCAGCAGCGTGTCGCCGAGCGTGGCGATCTCGCCATCCGCCTCGCGCCACAAATGACGGTCCTGAAGTGCAAAGATGCGGCGATAGCGCGCGATATCCGGCGCGCTTAATACGCTCGGCAGTTCGGCCTCGGTGAGGCTTGGGCGATCCGGAGTGAGCGCAGCAACGTGCAGCTCATCGGTCGCCGCAACAGGCGTCGGGCCCAGCATTCCCGCAGCAACTGCAATAATCGCGCAGCGCTGCGACCAGTTCGTGCCAGACCGGGTTACCCCTCCCTGTCCCCGCATAAGCACGGCAATAGGCGATCCGGCCGGCCCGGGCAAGGTAAAATTTGATCGAGATTCCCGAGGATTTGCTATCTCGTTGTCAGTGCTCGAATAATTCTTGTGGATATTTTGTGGATTATTCCAGGCATTCGAGCTTGGCCTGCACCGCGAGGAGGTCCCGCCAGGCCTCGCCCTTGCGTGCGGGGGCGCGCAGCAGAAACGACGGATGATAGGTGGCGAGCGCCGGCACGGCTGCGTCGAGGCCGGGGACCGCGAGCTCGAACCAGCGGCCACGGAGCCGGGTGATCCCGTCGGCGCGGCCGAGCAGCGCGGCGGTGGCGGTGCCGCCGCACAGCAAAACCACCCGCGGCCGCAGCAGCTCCATATGGCGCCACACGAAGGGCAGACAGGTCGCGATCTCCTCGTTGGTGGGCTTTCGGTTGCCGGGCGGACGCCAGAACAGGACGTTGGTGATGTAGGCGTTGCGCCGGCGATCGAAGCCGATCGCCGCGAGCATGCGGTCGAGAAGTTGCCCGCTGCGGCCGACGAAGGGCCGCCCGAGCCGATCCTCGTCGGCGCCCGGCGCCTCGCCGATGATCATCAGCGGCGCGCCGGCGATACCGTCGGCGAAGACCGTATGGGTGGCCGTGCGTTTCAAGGCGCAGCCTTCGAAACCGGCCACCGCCAGCTCCAGCTCGGCGAGCGTTTGCGCGGCTTGCGCGGCGGCGCGCGCGCCTCCCGACGGCGCAGGCGACGGCGGCGGAGCGGGCCGGGGCGCCGCCGGTGCCGCCGGCGCGGCGACGGGCGGGGCAAGCCGGTCCTGCGGACGGTCGGCGATTGCCTCGTCGACGCCCATGGCGGCGTACCAGCGCAGCAGCTCGGTCGCGGCTTTGGAGCTATGCGCCACGCCCCCTGGCTCTTTGGTGCTCATTAACTATAGTGCGAATTTCGGCGGCGGATCTCAAGGACGCATCATGGAACGCGAGCGGATGGAGTACGACGTGCTCGTAGTCGGCGCGGGGCCGGCGGGTTTGGCGGCAGCCATTCGCCTGAAGCAGCTCGCGGCCGAGAGCGCGCGCGAGATTTCCGTCTGCGTCATCGAGAAAGGCTCCGAGGTCGGCGCCCACATCCTTTCGGGCGCGGTGTTCGATCCACGCGCGCTCGCGGAGCTGCTGCCGCGTTGGCGCGAGGACGGCGCGCCCCTGGTCACGCCGGCGGCCGAGGACCGCTTCCTGTTGCTCGGCAAAACCCGAGCGCTCAAGCTGCCGACGCCGGCGCAAATGCGCAATCACGGCAACTATGTCATCAGCCTTGGCAATCTCTGTCGCTGGCTCGCCCGCCAGGCCGAGGCGCTTGGGGTCGAGATCTATCCCGGCTTCGGCGGCGCCGAAGTGCTGTACGACGGAGCGGGCCGGGTCTGCGGCGTCGCCACCGGCGCGGTCGGGATCGGCAAGGACGGCGCCGAGACCGCCAATTTCCAGCCCGGCGTCGAGCTTCGCGCCAAGGAGACGCTGATCGCGGAGGGCTGCCGCGGCTCGCTCGCGAAAATGATTATGGAACGGTTCCGCTTGCGCGATGGGGTCGGGCCGCAGACCTATGGCATCGGCCTCAAGGAGTTGTGGGAAGTCGATCCGGCCCAGCACCGGCCGGGCCTCGTTCTGCACAGCGTCGGCTGGCCGCTCGATGCCAAGACCTATGGCGGCTCTTTCGTCTATCACTTCGAGAACAATCAGGTCGCGGTCGGCATCGTCGTCGGTCTCGACTATGAGAATCCCTTCCTCAATCCCTTCGAGGAATTCCAGCGCCTCAAGACGCACCCCGCGATCCGCCCGACATTCGCCGGCGGGCGGCGCATCGCCTACGGCGCGCGCGCCCTCAACGAAGGCGGGCTCCAGGCGATTCCCCGGCTCGACTTTCCGGGCGGGCTGCTCATCGGCTGCGCCGCCGGATTCCTCAACGTGCCCAAGATCAAGGGCAGCCACACCGCGATGAAATCCGGCATGCTGGCGGCGGAGATCGTCGCCCGGCGGCTCGCCGGCGACCTCGGCGCCGACTATCGCCGCGCGCTCGAGCAATCCTGGATCTGGCCCGAGCTGCGCGCCGCGCGGAACATCCGACCGGGCTTCCGCCGAGGCTTGTGGGTGGGCCTCGCCTATGCCGCCTTCGACACTTTGCTGTTGCGCGGCCGGGCGCCCTGGACCTTTCGCCAGCGGCCCGATCATCTCGCGCTGAAGCCCGCCAGCGAGTCCGAGCCGATCGCCTATCCCAAGCCCGACGGGGTCGTCAGTTTCGACCGCCTCTCCTCGGTGTTCATCTCGAACACCAACCACGAGGAGAACCAGCCGCCGCATCTGCGGCTCGCCGTGCCGGAGCGGGCGATCGACGTCAACCTCGCGCTTTACGATGCCCCGGAGCAACGCTATTGCCCGGCCGGCGTTTACGAGATCGTCAAGGACGCCAACGGGACGCCGCGACTGCAGATCAACGCGCCCAATTGCGTCCACTGCAAAACCTGCGACATTAAGGACCCGACGCAGAACATCACTTGGGTCGTGCCGGAAGGCGGCGGCGGTCCCAATTATCCGAATATGTAAAGTGATCGTGATAGACTGGACGCTCGCAGGAGCGAGCGGGCGATGGTGAGGCGGGAGAGATGAGATTCGGGATGGCGGTTCGGCGCGGGTTGGCGCTGGCGGCGGTGCTGGCGGGCCTGGCCGCATGCGCCGATGCCGGGCGCGCTCCGGACAGCGCCGATGCCGCGAGCAAGCCGATGAGCGCGCTCGGCAGCTATTTGGCCGCGCGCCACGCCCAAGATCAGCACGACTACACCGACGCCGCGCGCTTCATGGACCGGGCATTGGTCGGCGATCCCGACAATCTCGAGCTGGCGCGCCGCACCTTCGTGCTGCGCGTTTCCGAAGGCCAGATCAGCGAGGCGGTGCCGCTGGCGCGCCGCCTCATCGAAATCGAACCGAAATCCGGGCTCGCCGGGCTCGTGCTGCTCACCGAGGCGATCAAGGACGACAAGTTCGACGAGGCGGCCCGGCTCGCCGCGGCGATGCCGCGCGAGGGCGCCGAGCGCTTTGCCATGCCGCTGCTCGACGCTTGGATCGCGCTGGGACGGCAGAATCCCGAAGCCGCGCAAAAGTCGCTCGATCAGATCGGCAGCCTGCGCGGGCTCGAGCAGTTGCGCGATCTTCACCTGGCGCTCATCGACGATTACGCCGATCGCGTCGAGGAAGCCGCTTCCGCCTACAAGCGGCTGGTCGCCGGCGAGGCGCAGCCGACATGGCGGGTCATCGAGGTCGCCGGCAATTTTTTCGAGCGTCACGGCGGCAGCGCGGAAGCCGGGCGCTTGTATGAGCGCTACGCCGCTTCCGACACGGAGACGGACGCGGCGGCTACCGGGCTCCAGCGCATCGCCGCCGGCACCGTGCCGCCGCGCATCATCGCTACGCCGCGCCAGGGCGCCGCGGAGGCGCTGTTCGATCTCGCGAGCCTGCTCAATCGCCGCGAGACGATCGATGCAGCGCTGATCTACGTGCGGCTTTGTCTCGAGCTCGAGCCGCGTTTCGCGCTTGCTCAGCTCCTTGCCGGCGAGATCCGCGAGGAGCAGAACCGCACGCCCGAGGCGCTGGCGCTTTACCGCTCGGTCGATCCGGCCTCGCCGCTCTACTGGGCGTCGCGGCTCCGCGTCGCGCTCGCGCTCGACGCGCTCGACCAAACCGATGAAGCGAAGGCGGAGCTGCAGAAAATGGCAGACGAGCGGCCGATGCGGCCCGAGCCGCTCGTCGAGCTCGGCGACATCCTGCGCGGCCACAATCAGTTCGCCGAGGCAGTGCGCGCCTATGATGCCGCCGTAGCGCGGCTCGCCACCATCGACAAGAGTTCCTGGCGCATCCTCTACGCCCGCGGCGTCGCGCTCGAGCGCTCGAACCAATGGGCGCGTGCCGAGGCCGATCTGAAGCGCGCGCTCGAGCTCGAGCCCGATCAGCCGCTGGTGCTGAACTATCTCGGCTATTCCTGGATCGACAAGGGCGAGAATTTGTCCGAAGCGCTGAAGATGATCGAACGCGCGGTCCAGCTTCGTCCGAGGGACGGCTACATCGTCGACAGCCTCGGCTGGGCCTTCTATCGACTGGGCAATATGTCGAAGGCGACGGAGCTTCTCGAGCACGCGATCGAGCTGCTGCCGGAAGATCCGACCATCAACGATCATCTCGGCGACGTTTATTGGCGCACCGGCCGCCCCGTCGAGGCCCGCTATCAATGGCGGCGCGCCCTGCTCTTTGGCCCCGAGGCGCAAGAAGGGAAGAACATCGAGCTCAAGCTCAACCGCGGCTTGGGCGAGCCCGCGACGGTGAGCGGCGGCTGAGCCGCGCGGCGATGATTGTCGCTGAGCGGGCGCCGGCGAAGCTCAATCTTTATCTGCATGTGATCGGGCGCCGGCCCGACGGCTACCATCTGCTCGATAGCCTGGTCGCCTTCGCCGATATCGGCGACGAAATCCGCGCGGCGCCGGCAGCGGCGCTCGGGCTCGCGCTGGCCGGCCCTTTCGCCGAAGGCTTGCCTCGGAAGCCCGAGGACAATCTGGTCTGGCACGCCGCATTGCTGCTCGCTCGCCATCTCGGGCGCTCGCCCGGCGCGGCGCTGACCTTGGTCAAGAACCTGCCGGTCGCCTCCGGCATCGGCGGCGGCTCGAGCGATGCGGCGGCGGCGCTCAGGGCGCTGCTCGCTTTGTGGGGCGGGGCGCTCGATCGCGGCACGCTCGCCGCGCTGGCGGCGCGGCTCGGCGCCGATGTGCCGGTTTGTCTCGACGCCCGCGCCGCATGGCTCGGCGGCATCGGCGATGCGGTCGAGCCGGCGCCGCCCTTGCCCGCGACCCATGTCGTGCTCGCCAATCCCGGGATCGCCTTGCCGACCCCGGCGGTCTATCAAAGCCGCCGCGGCGATTTTTCCGCGCCGGCTCGCTTCGCCATGCCTGCCGATGCGGCGCATCTGGCCGCGCTCCTGGCCGAGCGACGGAATGATTTGACTGCAGCCGCCATCGCGCTGGTGCCAGAGATCGGCGTCGTTCTGGCGCGGCTTGCGGCGGCCGAGGGCGCATGCATTGCGCGCATGAGCGGCAGCGGCGCCACTTGCTTCGCGCTGTTCGCCACCGCCGCGACCGCCGCCGCCGCCGCGGCCCGATTGCGTCGGGAAGAACCGCGCTGGTGGGTCGCGGCGGGACGGCTGACCTAGCCTAGGGCTTGCTCGCGCCGGCGGTGCCGATCATGCGGTCGAGTTCGGCGGCGCGGGAAGCGGCCTGCTTGCGCTGATCGGGCGACATGCCGGCGGCAAGCACATTGCGACGTTGGGCCGCGATCTGGTCGCCGCGGCTCGCAGCGGCGGCATACCACGCAAAGGCCTCGATGGGCGATTCCTGCAGCCCCTCGCCGTGCTCGTAAAGCAAGGCGAGATTGAATTGCGCGTTGACGACGCCGGCGCCGGCGGCGATGTGGAACCACTGCGCCGCGTCGGTCATGCTCTTGGCGACGCCGCTGCCGTTGCCATAGGCGACGCCCAGATTGAAGGCCGCGTTCGGATTTCCCTGTGCCGCCGCGCGGCGATACCAACGGACCGCCTCGCTGGCGTCGCGCGGCACGCCTTGGCCGTCGGCATAGAGCAGGCCGATATTGTACTGCGCCTCGGCGATGCCGGATTCGGCGGCGGCCCGGAACAGGGCGGCGGCATGCCGATCATCCTTGGGCACGTCCTGGCCCAAGGCATAGATCACGCCCAGGCGATACTGCGCCACCGCATCGCCCGCATCGGCTTGCCGCGAGAGCGCGGCGACGAGCGGCGGCAAGGCTGGGCTCGGGACGGCCGGCGACAGAGTCCGCGGCGGCGTCAGCATTGGCGCCGGCACGGCCGGCGGCTTCGTCATCACCAGCTTGCGCGGCAAGACCGCGGGTTTCTTCGCCGGCTCGACCGGCACGACGGAAGGTGCGGCATCGTCATTCGCGCTCGCCGCTTCCTTCGACGCAGGCGGCGGCAGCGGCGCGGCGGTGATCGCGGATTGCTTGGCCGCTTCCGGAGCCGATGGCTTGGCCGCGATTACCGGTGCCGCGGGCGCGCCCGCGGCGGCATCCGGCGTCACCGCGGCAGGCGCGGGCGAAGCGGGCACCGACGATGGCTTGGCGGTGATAGAGGGAGCGGCCGCGCTCGCCGGGGCGGCATCCGCGATCGACGCAGGAAGCGTCTGCGGCGTCGGCGTAGCGGCGGCTGGTGAAGCTGGCGTGGGGGTGTCGCCGGGCGTGGCTGCGGCGGGCTGCGCCGGTGCCGCGTTAGGAACAAAAGCGGCCGGAACGTGGTCCTCGGCGGCCGCAATCTTGTCGATCTGCGGCAATGCCGTGGGCAGTGCCGGCGCGGGCGTTGTCGCAGGATTCGACGGCACGGCGGCGGGAGCAGCGGGCGGCGATGGCGCGGTTGCGCTGTCCCGCGCGCGTGCGGCTGCCGGCGGCTCCGGCTTGGCCGGAGAGGCGGTCGCGACGGCATCGCTCGGCGGCGCGGGCGAAGCGATCTCGGGCGGGACGGTGGTTGGCGCTGCCGAAAACTTCGCCTGGCGTACGCTGGCCGTATCGTCGCGAGGCGTCAGGAGATGAGCAGTCATGGTGCCGAGCGCGACGACGAGCGCAACCGCGGCAGCGGCGATGGCATAGCGCGGCGAGCGATAGATGAACCCCGGCGCGTAAGAACGGGCGCGTGCCGGCCGCGCCGGATTCTGCGGCGCTTGCTGCGGCGGAGTTTCTTTCGACGGCGGCCAGGGCGCGAACTTACGTTGCGTCGGGCGCGAAGCGCGGAGGGCCGTGCCGGAGGGTGAATGCGGCTCACGCGCCGGCTGCGCCATGGCGGGCGATCGCTCCGATAGCTGGGCCGTCGCATCGCCGGTCGTGCGCGGGGCGAGCGTCGGCCGATCGAGCTCCCAGGTGGCTGCGGATAGGGACATCGCCAGCGCCTCCTCTTTCGCCGTTGCCGCAACCATGCGTCCAACATGGTTACCAATCCCTATCTTCTCCGGCACGCGTTGACGATTCGTTTACGACGACCTTATGGTGGGCGGGCGGAGGCTTGGGGGAGCAATGACCAAGATGGAACAGGCGATACGCCGGCTGGAGCAGGCGGTGGGGCGGCTCGAACAGGCGGCGCGCCGGGCCGCCGACGGCGAGACTGCGGTCAAGGCCGATTACGCCGCGCTCGCCGACACGACACAGGGCGTCGCGTCGCGGCTCGATGCCGTGATCGGGCGCCTCAACCGGGTGCTGGAGGGCTGATGCCTCAGGTCACGATCACCATCAACGGCCACCCCTATGCCGTGGCCTGCGATACCGGGCAGGAGCAGCGCATTCGCGAGCTGGCGCGGCTCATCGATGGCAGGATCGCGGGCTTCGCCCAGCAATTCGCTCAGGCCGGCGAGGCGCGGCTGCTTGTGCTCGTGGCGCTCACGCTGGCGGACGAGCTGGCCGAGGCCAACGAGGCGGCGCGGCGCGGGTCGCGGCCGGCGCCGACGCCGCCCGCTGGCGACGGTTCCGCGGTCGCCGCCGGGATCGAGCGGCTGGCCCAGCGCATCGAGGCGGTTGCATCGCGCCTCGAAACACCCCAGATTTAGCCGCGAGGATGGGGCTGCGCGGTGCGTTAGGTCGCACGATACCCCGGGGCCGATATCGACACCTCGGGGGCTGTCCCTGTCGAAGCCTTGGCTTCGATATTACGGCTCCCACCTGCGTTAGCGGGCCACGAGGGTTCAGCACATACCGACGGCCGAGGCGGCTCCATCCTCTCTTCTGCTTCCTCGGATGACGATCGCGCAATGAGGCTTTTGTTCTGCGGCGATGTGGTCGGGCGCGCCGGACGCGATGTCGTCGTCGCGCATGTGCCGCGCCTGCGCCGCGAGCTTGCCCTCGATTTCGTCGTTGCCAATGGCGAGAACGCGGCGCATGGCTTCGGCATCACCGACAAGATCTGCGCCGAGCTTTACGGCAGCGGCGTCGATGTCATCACCACCGGCAACCATGTCTGGGACCGGCGCGAGATCATCGCCTATATCGACGGCGATCCGCGCCTGCTGCGCCCGGTCAACTTTCCGGCGGGAACGCCGGGCGCGGGGCACGGCATCTACGCGCTCGCCGATGGCCGCAAGATTTTGGTCGTCAACGCCATGGCGCGGCTCTTCATGGACGCGATCGACGATCCCTTCGCCGCAATCGACCGGCTGCTCGGCGCGCATCCGCTCGGCGCGGTCGCCGCGATTCTTGTCGACTTCCACGGCGAGGCAACGTCGGAGAAGGGGTCAATGGGCCATTTCTGCGACGGCCGCGCCTCGGCAGTGATCGGCAGCCATAGTCACGTGCCCACCGCCGACCATCGCATCCTGGCGCAGGGCACGGCCTATATGACCGATGCCGGCATGTGCGGCGATTACGATTCGGTCATCGGCATGCGCAAGGAGGCGGCGATCCAGCGCTTCGTCAGCAAGATGCCGGGCGAGCGTCTCGAGGTCGCCGACGGCGATGCCACCTTGTGCGGGGTCGTCGTCGAGACCGACGATGCGACCGGGCTCGCGCGCCGCATCGCGCCCTTGCGCCTGGGCGGCCGGCTCGCGCCGCATTGGCCGGCTGAGATGCTGGCGCCGGTCATGGCGAAATGACGGAGCGCTGCGCCGGTCCGCGACTCGCCGCGCGCTGAGCGCAATTTCCCGGCACGCGGCGCCGATGCGACCGCCGCAATGCTGCCATATTGGCGGATTATCACGGTTTTCCAGCGCGTCGCCGCGAGCCCGATGGCCGCGATTCCACACGATGTGGTATGGTCCGGGCCCGGATCACACGGATTGCCGATCGGCCATGTCGGGTCATTCCCAATTCAAGAACATCATGTACCGGAAGGGCGCGCAGGACAAAAAGCGCGCCAAGATCTTCACCAAGATCATCCGGGAATTGACGACGGCGGCGCGGACCGGGCTGCCCGATGCCAACGCCAACCCGCGCTTGCGTGCCGCGGTGCTGGCGGCGCGCCAGGCGAACATGCCCAAGGATACGGTCGAGCGCGCGATCAAGCGCGGCGCCGGCGGCGCCGACGGCGAGAATTACGAGGAGGTGCGCTACGAAGGCTATGGCCCCGGCGGCATCGCCATCATCGTCGAGGCGCTGACCGACAACCGCAACCGGACCGCGAGCGATGTGCGCGCCGCGCTGACCAAGGCGGGCGGCAATCTCGGCGAGAGCAACAGCGTGAGCTTCCTCTTCGATCGGCGCGGGCAGGTGACTTATCCCGTGGCGGCGGCCTCGGCCGAGGCGATGTTCGATGCGGCGGTCGAGGCCGGCGCCGACGACGTCGAGAGCGGCGCCGAGGAGCATGTCGTGAGCTGTGCGCCCGAGGCGCTCAACGCGGTGCGCGACGCGCTCGAGGGGCGCTTCGGGGCACCGGCCTCGGCGCGGCTCGTCTGGCGGCCGCGCAGCCTCACGCCGGTCGATGGCGAGACCGCCGAGGCGCTGTTCAAACTCCTGGAGTCTCTGGAAGACAGCGACGACGTGCAGAACGTCTTTGCCAATTTCGAGGTTTCCGACGAAATCATGGCGCGACTCTCCGCCTGAAGATTCGCGATGCGCTTGCTGGGACTCGATCCGGGTTTGCGTCACACCGGCTGGGGCGTCATCGATGCCGTCGGGAACCGCTTGTCCTATGTCGCCGCGGGGGTGGCGCATTCGCGCCAGGGCCGGCCGCTCGCCGAGCGCCTGAGCGATCTCTTCCGCGCCCTCAACGCCGTGCTCGACGCCTACCGTCCCGACGCGGCGGCGGTCGAGGAGAGTTTCGTCAACAAGAACCCCGCCTCGACCTTGAAACTCGGCGTGGCGCGCGGCGTCGTGCTGCTCGCGCCGGCCGAGCGCGGCATTCCCGTCCACGAGTACTCCGCCAACCTCATCAAGAAATCGGTGGTCGGCGTCGGCCATGCCGATAAGCCGCAGATCCAGATGATGGTGCGGCGCCTCTTGCCGGGCTGCGCGCTCGACAGCGCCGATGCCGCTGACGCCCTCGCCGTCGCCATCTGCCATGCGCATCATGCCGCGACGCTGAGGGCGTGGTCGCATCCAACAACCCTGTCCCCTGCGGCGAGGGCAGCGCGATGATCGCCATGCTCGCCGGCCAGGTCGATCAGGTGGCAGCCGACAGCGTCGTGCTCGACGTCAACGGCGTCGGCTATCTGGTGTTCGGCTCGAGCCGCACCTTGGCGCGGCTGCCCGGGCGGGGCGAGCCCTTGCGCCTCCTCATCGAGACCCATGTGCGCGAGGATCACATTCATCTCTATGGCTTTGCGGACGAGGCGGAGCGCGACTGGTTCCGCATGCTCACGACGGTGCAGGGCGTCGGCGCGCGGCTGGCTCTCGCGGTGCTCGGCGCGCTCGCGCCGGAGGCGCTGGCGCGGGCGATCATGGCGCAGGACAAGGCGGCGCTGGCGCGGGCCGATGGCGTCGGCCCCAAGCTCGCCCAGCGCATTGTCAATGAGCTCAAGGACAAGGTCGGCGGCATCGTCCTCGGCCCGGCGGCGAGCGCGCCGGCCCCGTCCGACGTCGCCGCTTCCGATGCCATCTCGGCGCTGGTCAATCTCGGCTACCAGCGCAGCGATGCCTTCGGCGCCGTCAGCGCCGCTGCGCGCCGGCTCGGGCCGGCGGCGCGGCTCGACGCGCTGATCAAGGCGGGATTGCGGGAGCTCGGCCGGTGAACGCGCCGCGCATCCTCGCCGCCGAGCCGCGCACGGACGATGCCGAGATTTCGCTGCGGCCCTCGGTGCTCGACGATTTCATCGGCCAGCTGCCGGTGCGGGAGAATTTGCGCATCTTCATCCGCGCGGCGCAGTCGCGCGGCGAGGCGCTCGATCATGTGCTGCTGTCGGGGCCGCCGGGCCTGGGCAAGACGACCTTGGCGCAGATCGTCGCGCGCGAGCTGGGCGCCGGCTTCCGCGCGACCTCCGGCCCGGTCATCCAGCGCGCCGGCGATTTGGCGGCGCTCCTCACCAATCTCGAGCCGCGCGACGTGCTCTTCATCGACGAGATCCACCGCCTGACCCCGGCGGTCGAAGAGATTCTCTATCCCGCGATGGAGGATTTCCAATTGGATCTCATCATCGGCGAGGGGCCGGCGGCGCGCTCGGTGCGCATCGATCTGCCGCCCTTCACCTTGATCGGCGCGACGACGCGCTCGGGCCTCATCACGCGGCCGCTGCGCGAGCGCTTCGGCATTCCGCTGCGCCTGATCTTCTACGAGCCGGCCGAGCTTTTGGAGATCGTCGCCCGCGGCGCGCGCGTCCTCGCCATGGATCTCGATGCCGGCGGCGCCGCCGAGATCGCGCGCCGTTCGCGCGGCACGCCCCGCGTGGCGACGCGGCTGCTGCGACGGGTGCGGGATTTCGCCGCCGTCGCCGGGGTGACGCGCATCGACGCCCGCATCGCCGACGATGCGCTCCACCGCCTCGAGGTCGACAGCAAGGGCCTCGATGCCATCGACCGCCGCTATCTCCTGTGCATCGCGCAGAACTACGGCGGCGGACCCGTCGGCGTCGAGACCGTGTCGGCGGCGCTGGGCGAGCAGCGCGACGTCATCGAGGAGGTGATCGAGCCCTATCTCATCCAGCAAGGCTTCGTGCAGCGCACGCCGCGCGGGCGGCTCGTGACCGAGCAGGTCTATGGCTATCTCGGCCTCGAAGCGCTGCGCCCGAAGGCGGCGCAACTCGACCTTCTCGCGGAAGGCGACAACGAAGAGGTGCGGCCGTGAGCGCCGAGTTGCCGCGCGCCGGCCTCATCGCCGAGGGCGTCCACCGCTATCCCGTCCGCGTCTATTACGAGGACACCGACGCCGCCGGCATCGTCTACTACGCCAATTACCTCAAATTCATCGAGCGCGGGCGCACCGAGATGATGCGTCTTTTGGGCGTCGAGCATTCGCGCGAGCGCGCCGAGGCGGGCCTCGCCTTCGTCGTGCGGCGGCTGAGCGCGGAGTATCTGGCGCCGGCGCGGCTCGACGATGCGCTCGTCGTCGTCACCCGCGTCGTCGGCTGCACCGGCGCCGCGCTCGACCTGGTGCAGGAAGTGCGGCGCGAGGATGTGCCGCTCGTGCGCGTCGATATAGCGATCGCCTGCGTCGGTCCGGCCGGCCGGCCGACCCGAATCCCGCCCGCTCTCAGGGCGGCGCTTCAAACCCTCAACCCGTCAAACGATCGGATGGTCACCGCCCATGCAAGGTAATGTACTCGACCCGGTGGCGCTCGGCGCCATCGCCGCGCCGCACGATCTCTCCATCATCACGCTGTTCCTGCAAGCCGACATTCTCGTCAAGGCCGTGCTGTTCTTGCTGCTCGCCGCCTCTTTCTGGTCGTGGGCGGTGATTTTCGACAAGCTCGCCAAGCTGCGCCGGCTGCGCCGCGACGCCGAGCATTTCGAGGAGAGCTTCTGGTCCGGCGGCTCGCTCGACGATCTCTATGACCGCGTCGGCACGCGGCCGGCCGATCCGATGTCGGCGGTGTTCGCCGCCGCGATGCGCGAATGGCGGCGCAGCGTCGCCAAGGGCCTGCTCGGCAGCAGCTCGATTAAGGCGAGCCTGCAGGAGCGCATCGAGCGCGTCATGAGCGTGACGGTGGGCCGCGAAATGGAGCGGCTCGAGCGCTTCATGCCGTTTCTCGCCACCGTCGGCTCGACCGCGCCCTTCGTCGGCCTGTTCGGCACCGTCTGGGGCATCATGAACAGCTTCAATGCGATCGCCGCGGCAAAGAACACCAGCCTCGCGGTGGTGGCGCCGGGCATCGCCGACGCGCTGTTCGCGACTGCATTGGGCCTCGTCGCGGCGATTCCGGCGGTCGTCGCCTACAACAAGTTCTCGACCGATTTCGGGCGCTATGCCGGCCGACTCGGAGGCTTCGCCAGCGAGTTCAGCGCCATCCTGTCGCGCCAGCTCGACGAGAAGGCCTGAGCAATGGCGCTCAATCTTCCGGGCGGCGCCTACCGCTACGGCAACGGCAACGGCCGGGCCGGCCATTACCGGCCGATGAGCGAGATTAACGTCACGCCGATGGTCGATGTGATGCTGGTGCTGCTCGTCGTCTTCATGGTGACGGCGCCGCTCTTGACCGTGGGCGTGCCGGTCGACTTGCCGCAAACCAAGGCGCCGACCATCAGCGAGCCCAAGGAGCCGTTGGTCATCTCGATCGACGCGCAGGGGCAGATCTATCTCCAGAACACCGTCGTGGACAATGTCGGCCAGGTCGTCCCGCGGCTTCAGGCGATCACGGGCAATAATCCCGACGCCAGCATTTACGTGCGCGGCGACCGCTCGGTGAATTACGGCCGCGTGCTCGAAGTCATGGGACTGATCAGCACCGCCGGCTTCACCAAGGTCTCGCTGATCGCCGAGCCGCCGGGCGCGCCGCCGCCCAACGCCAGCAAGGCGGCGCAGCATTGAACGATGATCGAGCGTCGCGGCCTCATCCTCTCTGCGGTGCTGCACGTCGTGGTGTTGGCGACGATGGTGCTGGGCCTGCCGAATCTGTTTGCCCGGCCCTTGCCCGAAGACACGCCGATCGCGGTCGAGCTGGTCAACATCGCGCCCGAGACGCGCGCCACCAAGGTCAACAAGACGCCACCCGTGCCGAAGAAGCCGGACGAGGTGGCGCAGGATCAGCCGCCCGCCCCGCCGCCGCCGAAGCCGGAGCCGCCGAA
>DATNIY010000014.1:0-31434 GCA_035604195.1 Allostellaceae bacterium | reverse complement strand
GCACGCCCATGCCGACGAGATTGGAGCGGTGGATGCGCTCGAAGCTCTCGACGATCACCGCCTTGACGCCCAAAAGCAGCGTGCCCTTGGCCGCCCAGTCGCGCGACGAGCCGGTACCGTATTCCTTGCCGCCGATGACGACGAGCGGCACGCCCTCGCGCTGATAGCCCATCGCCGCGTCATAGATCGCCATGACCTTGCCGTCGGGCAGATGCTTGGTCATGCCGCCCTCGACGCCCGGCACCATCTCGTTGCGGATGCGGATGTTGGCGAAGGTGCCGCGCATCATCACCTGGTGATGGCCGCGGCGCGCGCCATAGGAATTGAACTCAGGGGGCCGCACCTGATGCTCGAGCAGGTATTCGCCCGCGGGGCTCTCCTTCTTGATCGAGCCAGCGGGCGAGATGTGGTCGGTGGTGATGCTGTCGCCGAAGAGCGCCAAGACCCGCGCTCCCGTGATGTCGGCGAGCGGCCGCGGCTCCTTCGGCATGGCGTCGAAATAAGGCGGGTTCGCGATATAGGTCGAGCCCGGGTCCCAGGCGAAGGTCATGCCGGAGATGAGCTTCACCTTCTTCCACTCCTCCGGCCCGTCGAAGACATTGGCATAGCGCTTGCGGAACATGTCGGGCGTCACCGACTTCGCGACGGTCTCCTTGATCTCGCGGTTCGAGGGCCAGATGTCGCGGAGATAGACCGGCTTGCCGTCCGGATCCTTGGCGATGGCGTCGCGGGCGATATCGACGCTCATCGATCCGGCCAGCGCATAGGCGACGACGAGCGGCGGCGAGGCCAGGTAATTGGCGCGCACATAGGGATGAATGCGCCCCTCGAAGTTGCGGTTGCCCGACAGCACCGCCGCCGCCACGAGATCGCCCTCCTCGATCGCCTCGGTGATGGGATCAGGCAGCGGCCCGGAATTGCCGATGCAGGTGGTGCAGCCATAGCCCACGAGGTTGAAGCCCAACGCGTCCAAATCCTGCTGCAGCCCCGAGGCGGCGTAGTAGTCTGAGACCACCTGGCTGCCCGGCGCGAGCGAGGTCTTGACCCAGGGCTTGACCTTGAGGCCGCGCCGGAGCGCGTTGCGCGCGAGCAGGCCGGCGCCGAGCATGACGCTCGGATTGGACGTATTCGTGCAAGAGGTGATGGCGGCGATGACGACGTCGCCGTCCTTGATCTCGTAATTGCTGCCCTTGACCTTGATCGGGCCGCCCTTCTTCGCCGGCGCGCGGTTGGCGGCGAGCTTGGGCAGCTCGGTCGCGAAGGATTGCGGCACACCCGAGAGCGCGACGCGGTCCTGCGGCCGGCGCGGCCCGGCCAATGACGGCTCGACCGCGGCGAGATCGAGCTCGAGCGTATCGGTGAAGGCGGGCTCGGGCGAGCGCTCGTCATGCCACAGCCCCTGCGCCTTGGCATAGGCCTCGACCAGCTTGATGCGCTGCGACTCGCGCCCGGTGAGCGCGAGATAGCGCAATGTCTCGGCGTCGATCGGGAAGAAGCCGCAGGTGGCGCCGTATTCTGGCGCCATGTTGCCGATGGTGGCGCGGTCGGCGAGCGCCAGGCTCGCAATGCCCGGCCCATAGAACTCGACGAAGCGGCCGACCACGCCCTTCTTGCGCAGCATCTGCGTCACGGTCAGCACCAGATCGGTCGCCGTCGCGCCCTCCTTGAGCGCGCCCGAAAGACGGAGTCCCACGACCTCCGGCAGCAGCATCGAAATGGGCTGGCCCAGCATCGCCGCCTCGGCCTCGATGCCGCCGACGCCCCAGCCCAGAACCGAGAGGCCGTTGATCATGGTGGTGTGGCTGTCGGTGCCCACGAGCGTGTCGGGATAGGCGATGGTGCGGCCGTTCTCCTCGGTGGTCCACACCACCTGCGCCAGATATTCGAGATTGACTTGATGGCAGATGCCGGTGCCGGGCGGCACGACGCGGAAATTGTCGAAGGTGCTCTGGCCCCAACGCAGGAAGGCATAGCGCTCGCCGTTGCGCTCGAACTCGATCTTGACGTTGCGGCGGAAGGCGTCGGCCGAGCCGAAATTATCGACCATCACCGAATGATCGATGACCAGATCGACCGGCGACAGCGGATTGATCCGCTTGGGATCGCCGCCCAATTTCGTCATCGCCTCGCGCATCGCCGCGAGATCGACCACCGCCGGCACCCCGGTCAGATCCTGCATCAGCACGCGCGCCGGCCGGAAGGCGATCTCGCGGTCGGAAGTGCGGCGCTCGAGCCATTGCGCCACCGCCTTGATGTCCTCGACGGTGACGGTGCGCCCGTTTTCCAGCCGCAGCAGATTCTCGAGCAGCACCTTGAGCGAGAAGGGCAGGCGCGAGAGATCGCCGAGCCCGGCCGCGCTCGCCGCCGCCTCGAGGCTGAAATAGTCGTACTGCTTGCTGCCGACGCTGAGCGAACGGCGGGCCTTCAGCGAATCCTGACCGGTGACGGACACGATACGACCTCCGTGGTAGCGAGCGGACGCGCGGTGCTGTGGCCAACGCGGGTTCAGGCGGCCATCGTCATCGGAACTCGCTGCACTTGCGTGGATGACCGGGACGAGCCCGGTCATGACGGAAAAGACTATGTCATGGCCGGGCTTGGTCCGGCCATCCACGATTGGTCTCGCGCCCGCGATCTGACGACGGCTTTTGCCGTTTCCGCATTGCGGCAAGCGGCTCTAGCGCGCCCGGCGGCGGAGATCAAGGGCCGCCGGCAGGGGCCAAATTCATCATGCGCAAGGCGGCGCGGCCGCCGAGGGCGTAAGGATTGCCCATCGACTCCGTCATCTCGAAATGGTTGTAGTTGCGGGCGACGATGAGTTCGACTTGCTTGCCCGCAGCCTTTACCGCGGCGGCGAAGTCGCGGGCTTGGCGCTGGAACTCAGGCGTCTCGTAGGTGCCGTAGGCGACGATCAGGGGCGCGTTGATCCGGTCGATATGGCGGATCGCGCTCCCGGCATCCTCGGTCGCGTCGTCGAACTTCACATAGCGGCTGCGCGCCGAGAGGCGCACCGGCTTCAGATCATACATGCCGCTGACCAAAAGCCCGCCCTTCACGGCATCGGCCGGCAGGCCATAGGCGCGCCAATCGGCGATGAGCGCGCAGCTCGCGAGGTGCGCGCCCGAGGACTGGCCGGTGAGAAAGACGCGGTTCGGGTCGCCGTCGAAGCGCTGGGCATTCTTGCACACCCAGGCGACGCCACGGCGCACCTGCTCGATCATCGGCATGAGGCTGCCGCCGGCGTCCCCCACCAGGACGAAATCGAGCGCCACATAGTGTGCGCCCGAGTCATTGAACATTTCGGCCGGGAAGCCGTAATCCTGCGCCTTGCCGCGCAGCCAAGCGCCGCCATGGACGAAGATTGCGACCGGCGCGCCGGCGCGCTTGGCGCGGTAGATGTCGAGCTTCTCGGCCTCGCTCGGGCCGTACGCCACGCGCTCGGGCGGCCCGCGGCGTTGGCGCATCTCATCGCTCAGGATGGCGATGCGTTCGAGCAGCTGGTCGCGGTTCGCGGCATAGCGGGCCTGGTCATAGGCCGCGTCGAGCTCTGCCTGATCGTAGTCGAGATAAACCAGCGGGCCCTTGACCGACCCCTTGACCTCGTCCATTCGCAAATCCTCTTGGCATTACGCCGCGCGGGCCGGCGCGGCGGCGCCATCTTCGCTCCCGCCGTCGCGGCCGGTCAAGCGGGCTCAGCCGCGCCGGGCCTGCAGCATGGCCTGCTCGAGCGCGTTCTCGAGGCGGGCGAGTTCGCTCTCGATCGTTTCGAGATAGCCCGGCCCCATCTGCCGCAAATCCTTGGCGGTGACGTCGCGCAGCGCGGTCAGGTTCTGGCACAGCCGCACGCCGCCGACATTGGCGGCGCCGCTCCGGAGCGAATGGACCAATTCGCGGAAATCGCGCAGATCGCCGCGCGCCACCGCTTGCCGCAGATGCTCCAAGAGCCGCCCGGCATCGCGGCGGAAGGTATCGACGATCTCCTCGACGAAATCATTGCCGCCTAAGCTGCGTAGCGCGGAAACGGTCTCGGCATCGACCGCCTCGGTGGTCTCGGCGAGAAAGCGCGGATGCGCGCTGATCGGCGTCACCACCGGCGGCGCGTTCGCCGCGGCGCGGTCGGGCGCCGCGAGCTTGGCATAAATGTCGTCGATGGCGGCCAAGAGTTCCGCCGTCTCGACCGGCTTGGTCAGCACCGCGTCCATGCCGGCCTCGCGGCACAGCCGCTCGGTCTCGCTGGTGGCGTCCGCGGTCAAGGCCAGGATCGGCATGCGCCACTCGCCCATATGGCTCATGCGGTGGAGCTTGGCCACGTCGTAGCCGCTCACCTCGGCCATGTTGACGTCGAGCAGGGCGAGATCGAAGCGGCTCTTTTCGAGCGTCGCCAGCGCCGCCTCGCCGGTGGTCGCCACTTCGACCTTGTGGCCGGCCATTTCCAGCACGTTCTTGAGGATCTTGCAGTTGGCGGCGTTGTCGTCGGCGACGAGGACGCGCAACGGCCGCTCGGCGGGCTGGACCGCCGGCGTCGGGGCGGGCGGCGCCGGCTCGGCCGCGCCGGCAGCGGCGACATGCTGCTCGGCGGCGAGCGCTCCCAGAATCCCGCTCGCCAGCGCGACCTCGCTCACCGGCGCCTCGATCACCGCCGCGAGCTGGGTTGCGCCCAGCTCGGCAATGGCGTCGCCGCCTTGCGGCGGCGCGATGAAGACGATCGTGGGGTAGCGCGCCGTCACGCTCTTCAAGCCGTGCGCCAGGCTCAAGGCGGCGAGCTGGTTGGCGCGCCCATCGAGCACCAGGATGGTCGGCTGCGCCGCATCCTGCTCGCTGGCGAGGGCGATGAGCGCCGCCTCGTCGTCGGCCTCCCATTGCGGCTCGCCGCGCCACGATTTCAGCCAAGCCTGGAGCGTGGCGGCGTACTCGCCGTCGGATGTCACGACGATGATGCGGCGGCCCAAGAGATCGGGCGGCCGGACCATGCTGTCGGGGTCGTGCTCCAAGGGAATTTCGACGGTAAAGGTGCTGCCCTTGCCGACCGCGCTCTGCACGCCGATCGTCCCGCCCATCAGCTCGACGAGCTGCTTGGCGATGGAAAGGCCGAGGCCGGTGCCGCCGAAGCGGCGCGTCACCGTCTCGTCTGCCTGGGTGAAGATGTCGAAGATGCGGTCGCGCGCCTCGGGCGGGATGCCGACGCCTTCATCGCGCACCGCCAGGCGTAAGGTGACAATCCGCCCCGCGCGCCTCGCAACCGACGCCGAGACGGAAACGCGGCCGTGCTCGGTGAATTTGATGGCGTTGGCGATCAGATTCATCGCCACCTGCCGGAGCTGCAGCGGCAAGCCGCGATAGGCATGCGGCAGGCGCGGATCGAGGTGGAGGGTGAGGGCGAGCCCCTTGGCTTCGGCCTGCGGGCGCAAGATGGCCGCCGCGCCGCCGAGGACCTCGTGCAGCACGAAGCCCTCTGCCGCCGGCTTGAGCTTCCCCGCTTCGAGCTTCGAGAGATCGAGCAAGTCGCTGATGAGGGCGTGCAGGGTGCGCACCGACAGATCCATCGTCGACAGCATGCTGCGCTGCTCGTCGTCGAGAGCGGTGCGGCCGAAGAGCGCGGCCATGCCGACGAGCGTGTTGAGCGGCGTGCGCAGCTCGTGGCCCATGACTGCGAGGAAGCGGCTCTTGGCGGCGGAGGCCTCGTCGGCCTCGACCTTGGCGTCGGCGAGGCGGCGGATGAGGGCGGCGGCATAGCCGGGCAGGACGATGAGCGCGATGCCGATGCCGGCGGCGATCGCCGGCGCGCCGCGCCAGAACGGCGTGGTGAGGAAGACCCCGGCGAAGGCCAGCGCGCTCAACAGCGTCGCAGCAAGCAGCGGCGCGACGCCGAAGCGGAAGCCGAAGCCGAAGATCACCCAGAGATAGGCCGAAACCCAGGGCGCCGCGAGATCGCCGCCGAAATGCAGAAACAGCGAGATGAAGGCGATGTCGCTTGCCATCGCCGCGACCCGCCGCGGCCGCGCCGCGTCGGGCCAGCCGAGCAGATGCACGAAGAGCAGCCAGGCGCCGAGGATGCCCGGCACGTTGACGGCCAGGAGCGGCAGGAACCGCTCGAACGGCGTGCCGGTCGCCGCCAGGATGCCGATATAGGCGAGCACGGCGCCGCTGATGAAGATGCGGCTGATCGCCTGCTGCGGCTCGCGATCGGTGCGCGCCGCGATCTCCTCCCCGACCGTGCCGAGCCCCCTGAGCGCCACGACGATGGCGGCGAGGCCGGGACCGAGCAGGCTCAGGCCCAGCGCCACCGTGCCGACGAAGGGCGGCAGCGGTCCGCTGCCGAGTCCGGTGATCGCCGAAGTCCCGAGCGGCGCGATGACGGCGTAGATCGCCAGACTCGCGGCAACGGCTCGCTCCTTGCGCCCGAGGCCTCGGACGCCTTGTGGGCCCGCAGCCTCTTGCGCTTGGCTCATGCGGCGTTGCTTTCGGCTCTTCCCCGCGGGGTCTCGGCGACCGTTGCCCGGCTGCCGCCGCACCCTCGGGCGCGAGCTTGACTCCACCCAGGGATAGTGCCGGGAATTGACAAAAAAATCTACAGTTTGGTGGTCGGCCGGGGTTTTAACTCGAAATATTGATTCCGCGGACCGGTCAGGCCGAGGCGGTGGCGTCCTGGCGGATGACCCGATCGAGCGGCAGGACGACCGTGACGGTGGTGCCGACGCCCTTCTGGCTCTCGATGCTGAGCCGGCCGCCATGCAGCTCGACCAAACCGATGGCGAGCGGCAGGCCGAGCCCGGTGCCGGGATGCTTGCGGCTCCAGGTGCTGGCGACTTGGCCGAAGCGGGTCACCGCGGTTTCGACCTCGCCTTCGTCCATGCCGATGCCGTGATCGACGACGGCCAAGGTCAGGCCCTGCGGCGTGAAGCCGGCGCGCAGCAGCACATGGCCGCCGGCGTGGCTGAATTTGATCGCGTTGGTGACGAGATTGAGCAGGACCTGCTTGAGCTTGAGCGCATCGGCGCGAAGCTGCGGCAGGTCGGAGTCGAGCGCGGTGTCGATGGTGACTTCGAGCGCCCGGGCGCGCTCGCCCACAAGCTGCACCACGTCCTGGACGATCTGGGCGATCTCGGCGTCCTGCTCCTCGAGGTCGACCTTGCCGGCCTCGAGCTTGGAGACATCGAGGATGTCGCTGATGATGCCCAGGAGATGCTGGGCGCTGCTGCAGATGTCGCGGGCGTAGCCGGTGTAGCGGGCGCTGCCCAAGGGACCCATCACCTCCTCCGCCATGACCTGCGAGAAGCCGATGATGGCGTTCAAGGGCGTGCGCAGCTCGTGGCTCATATTGGCGAGGAACTCGGTCTTGGTGCGGCTCGCGAGCTCGGCCTCCTCCTTGGCGGCGACCAAGGCCAGCTCGGCCTCCTTGCGGTCGGTGATGTCGAGCGAGGCCGTTACCACCAGCGACGGGCGGCCCGACTGATCGTGCAGCAGCGTCTTGTTGGTGAGCAGCACGCGCCGTTCGCCTTCGCCATCGGCCAGCGTCTCCTCGTAGGAGCCGGGCGCATCGAGGCCGGCGACAATGCGGCGGTCGCGCTCCATGGCGGCGCGTGCCTGAAGATCGTCGCGCACGCCGACGGGCGTAAGGCCGATGATGTCGGATGCGGTCTTGCCGAGGCGGCGGGCATAGGAATCGTTGACGAAGACGAAGCGGCCGTCGCGGTCGGTGGCGCCGACCATCACCGGGATGGCGCCGATGACGCGCATCAGGAGGTCGTGGCTTTCGCGCAGCAGATCCTTGTGGCGCCGCTCCTTGGCGATCATCTGCTCCTCGAGCGCGGAGGCGCGCTCCTTCAATTGCAGCTGTTGGCGGCGCAAGGTCAGGAGATTGCGCGAGCGGACGCGGAATTCGTGGTGATCGACCGGGCTCAAGAGGAAGTCGGTGGCGCCGGATTCGAGCGCCTGGAGGCGCAGGTCGCGGTCCTCGTACGCGGTGATCACCATCACCGGAACGTCGGCGCAGCCCGGCAGCGCGCGGAATCGCGTGATCAGCGCCGCGCCGTCGAGCTCGGGCATCTTCATATCGGTGATGACGAGATCGGGCGGCTCCAGGCGCGCGGCGTCGAGCGCCATTTGCGGTTGGTCGAAGGTCCTGACCTCGACCTCCTCCTCAAGCGACCGCGCCAAGCGTTCGAGGATCTTGAGATTGGTCAGGCGATCATCGACGATCGCGATGGTCTGGCGTTTCAGGCTCAACTCCGGCTCGCTTGAACGTGACGCCCGCAAACGTCTCGTGAACCATACTATCCGCGGCGCCGCTGCGGCCGGCAAGCGCCGATTAAGCGCCGATTAAGCATTACCAGAGGACTTATTAAGAATTCGTTAGCACTAACCTCGGCGCGCGGCTTTTCGACCTCGCGACTCGGCGCGGTCGGCGCCGGACGCGCGGGGCCGCCCGCGACTCGCCCCCTGCGCCCGAGCGAAGCCGGGTCAGCCGCGGTTGCCGCTGAGGTAATCGAGCGCCGCTTCGACGCCGCCGCGGCGGTGCGGCACGCCGCCCGCCCGCAAGCCCATCTCCACGCCCGACAAGGCTCCCATGAGCATGAGATCGTTGAACCAGCCCAAATGGCCAATGCGGAACACCTTGCCCGCGACCTTGCCGAGCCCGGCCCCGAGCGACATGTCGTAGCGCTCGAGGATGACGCGGCGGAGCGCGTCGGCATCATGGCCCTCCGGCAGCAGCACGGCGGTGAGCGCGCTCGAATAGCCCTTGGGATCGAGGCACAGAATCTCGAGCCCCCAGGCGCGCACCGCGCGCCTTGTCGCTTCGGCAAACCGGTCGTGTCGGGCGAAGACGTTGTCGAGGCCCTCCTCCTCGAGCATGGCGCAGGATTCCTTGAGGCCGAAGAGCAGGTTGGTCGGTGGTGTATAGGGGAAGAAGCCGGTCTTGTTCGATTCGAGGATCTGCTGCCAGTCGAAATAGGCCCGCGGCAGCTTCGCCTTGGCATTGGCGGCAAGCGCCTTCTCCGATACGGCGTTGGCGCCGAGGCCGGGCGGCAGCATCAGGCCCTTCTGCGAGCCCACGACCGTGACATCGACGCCCCATTCGTCATGGCGGTAATCCACTATGCCTAGCGACGAGATGGTGTCGACCAAGAGCAGCGCGGGATGGCGGGCTCCATCGATCGCCTTGCGAATGGCCGCGACATCGCTGGCAATGCCGGTCGAAGTCTCGCTGTGCACCACCATCACCGCCTTGATGGCGTGCGCCTTGTCGGCGGCAAGCCGCGCCTCGACGATGCCGGGATCGATGCCGTGCCGCCAGTCGCCCGGCACGAAATCGACCTCGAGCCCATGCTTCCGCGCCATGACATGCCACAGATTGGCGAAATGCCCGGTCTCGAAGGCCAGCACGCGGTCGCCCGGCGACAGGGTGTTGAGCAGCGCCGTCTCCCAGGCCCCGGTGCCCGAGGAGGGGTAGATCAATACCGGTCCCGTCGTGCGCAGCACCCGCTTCAGCCCGGCCACAGCCGCTAGCGTCAGGGCGGCGAATTCCGGGCCGCGGTGATCGATGACCGGGCGGTCGATCGCGCGCAGAACCCGGTCCGGCACATTGGTCGGTCCGGGAATTTGCAGGAAATGCCGGCCGCTGCGGGCGGTCATGGGGGCTCCTCCCTGGGATGATGCCGGCACTGTGCCGCCAACGCGACTGCGCCGCAACCCTCGCTTGCGCTAGGCCGTCTGCGGCCGGACCGCCGCTTCCGGCGCCTCGCCGATGGTGCGGTCGGGCCGCATCCAGAAGGTGAGCACGGCGCCGACCAGCAAGAGCCCGATGGAGAAGACGAATGGCAGGTTCCAGCTCCCGGTCGCGTCGATGACGACGCCGAAGACGAAAGGCGAGACGATGGCGGCGACGGCCGATCCGGTGTTCATTATGCCGCTCGCCGTCCCCGCATGGAGGGGTGCTATGTCCATCGGCACCGACCAGATCGGCCCGATCGTCAGCTCCAGGCAGAAGAAGGCGGCGGCGAGGCAGGCCGCCAGGACGACGATGTCGTGCACGAACAGGACCGGGATCAGGAACAAGAGCGACAGCACCAGGCTGCCCAAGACGGTGTTGCGCCGCGCCGTCGCGAGGTTGCCGGTGATGCGATAGATCCGGTCGCTGACCACGCCGCCCATGGTGTCGCCGACGACGCCGGCGAAGAAGACCGCGGACGAGAACCAGGCGGCGTTCTTGAGGTCGAGGTTCTGGGCGTGCTGCAGGTATTGCGGCATCCAGCTCAAATAGAGCCACAAGGTCCAGCCATAGCAGAAATAGACGATGGTGGTCGGCATCATCCGCGGCACCAGCCGCCGCCACGGCACCGGATTGGTCTCGTATTGCCCGCCGCGATAGGGCGGGAGCACCGCCAGTTCGGCCTCGCTGATGCCGCGGTGCTCGCGCGGATTGTCGCGGAAATAGACGACCCAAAGGACGACCCAGACCAGGCTGACGAGTCCGAGCGCCACGAAGGAGCCGCGCCACGACCATGCCAAGATCAGAGCGGCGACGATGGGCGGCGCCACCGCATTGCCGAAGCGCGAGAAGGAATGGGTGATGCCCTGGGCGAAGCCGCGCCAGCCGACCCGCGTCCAGCTCGACATCGCGCGGGTCGAGGTGGGAAAGGTCGCACCCTCGCCCAAGCCGAGCGCAAGCCGCGCCAGGATCAGGCCCCAGAAGCCATTGGCGAGGCCGGTGAAGATCGTCGATGCCGCCCAGATGAAGCCGCACACGCCCAAGGTCGCGCGCGGTCCGAAGCGGTCGCCGATCCAGCCGCCGATGATTTGGAACAAGGCATAGGTAATGCCGAAAGCGGCGAAGATCGAGCCGTAATCGGTGGCGCTGAGATTCAGATCCTTGCGGAAGGCGATCGCTGCGGTCGAGATGTTGACCCGATCGATATAGGTGATGAGGTACATGAGGCAGAGCAAGAACAGCACCATGCTGGTTGCTCGATGTCCGGTTTTCCGCATCGCTTCCTCCCCCGGCTTATGTTGCCTTGGTCGTCCACGGGTAGGCGGTGCCGCGGCGGCGCAGGCGACCCACGCGTTTCCTCAGGCTGCGCCGCCAGCGCGCCAGGTGGCGGTGGCGATGCTCCCAGCCGGCCTCGGTCAGCGCCGCAACGGCTTGCGGCGATGGCGCGAAGCCCGCAATCGCCGCCGCGATCTCCGGGTGTTGCGCCGGATCGAAGAGCAGCGCCATGCCGGAGGGCGTCGCGTCGAGATGCTGCGCCTTGATCTGCGCGCGCCGCTCGATCGCGGCGAGCCCCAGGCTCAGGCCGAAGCCGGCCACGTCGTGGAAGAGATAGACCGCATCGCCCGCTGCCTTGGCCGCGACCGCCGCGTGATCGAGCGCGATCTGCGCGTTGGTATGGAGCCCGTCGATGAAGGCGAATTCGACGGGCCCGCCGAGCTCACCATCGACGATTGCGCCGACATCGCCCGGCGAGACGCCTTGCACCGCGCGCAAATTGAATCCGGCGGCGGCGGCGATGCGGTTGGTGAGATCCAGCCCCTCGATACTGTTGCGGTCGAAGCCGGCATCGATCGCGACGATGCGGCTTTCGGGCAGCAGCGCCGCCAGCGCCAGCGCGCTCCAGCCGAGCGCATTGCCGATGACGAAGAGGCGCCGCGGCCGATAGGCGGCGAAGAGATGCTCGAGGAAATAGACCTCCTGGAGCGCGATGCCCAACCCGTTGGTCACGCTCTCGCCGTTGCGGAAGAACCAGGTGAAGTTGGCCGCTTCCATGCCGGCAAAGCGCCCGGGCGCAAGCCCGGTCGCGATCTCGATGCCCTCGGCGCGGTAGAGCTCGACCAAGCGGCCGATGATCGGCATGCCCTGCTCCTCGACCCTCGGGGCGGCAGCAAACCACGCCGCGGCGGCGCGAGGCAAAGGCTTTTCGCGCGGCGGGGTTGGCACTAGGGTGGCGGCAAGAAGAGGAAATGACATGACGGCCGAGCCGGGTGAGGCGGCGCTTGCGGCGGAGTTGAGGCGCGCGCTCAAGGGCGAGGTGCTGTTCGACGCCTTCTCGCGCGGCCGCTACAGCACCGACGCCTCGATCTACCAGATCGAGCCTTTGGGCGTCGTCGTGCCGCACGACGCCGAGGATGTCGCGGCGGTGCTGGCGATTGCGCGCGCCCGGGGCGTGCCGGTTCTGCCGCGCGGCGGCGGCACCTCGCAATGCGGTCAGACGGTCGGGCGCGCATTGGTCCTCGATTGCAGCAAGCACATGAACGCGGTGCTCGCGGTCGATGTCGAAGCGCGCCGCGCGCGCGTGCAGCCGGGCGTGGTGCTCGACCGGCTCAACCGGCAGCTCCGGCCCCTGGGTCTCTTTTTCCCCGTGGACATCTCGACCGGCAGCCGCGCCACCATCGGCGGCATGACCGCCAACAACAGCTGCGGCGCGCGCGGCCTGCGCTACGGCAACATGGTCCATAACGTGCGCGCGATCGACGCGCTGCTCGCCGACGGCACCGCGGCGCGCTTCGCCGAAGTGCCCGGCAATTTCGGCGAAAGCGCCGGGCCCGCGCGCTATCGCGATTTGGTGCAGCGCATGCGAACGCTGCACCGGCGCGAGGCCGAGGAGATCGCGCGGCGCTTGCCGAAGCTCCTGCGCCGCGTCGGCGGCTATAACATCGACATGATCGCCGATGCCGGCCACAACATGGCGCATCTCCTGGTGGGCTCGGAAGGCACGCTCGCCTTCTTCACGGAGATCGAGCTCGACCTGCAGCCCATTCCGCCGCATCGCGTCCTCGGCATCTGCCATTTTTCGAGCTTCCATCGCGCGATGGAAGCGACCAAGGCGATCGTGGCGCTGGGGCCAACGGCGGTCGAGCTAGTCGATCGCACCATGATCGATCTGGCGCGCGACATCGCGATCTTCCGCCCGGTCGTCGAGCGCTTCGTCAGGGGCGCGCCCGAGGCGCTGCTGCTGGTCGAATTCGCCGGCGAGGATGCGGCCGAGAATCTGCGCCGTCTCAAGCAGCTCGAGGAGCTGATGGGCGATCTCGGCTTTCCCGGCGCAGTCGTCACTGCCACCGATCCGGGCTTCCAGCAGGCGGTCTGGGAGGTGCGCCAGCACGGCCTCAACATCATGATGTCGATGAAGGGCGACGGAAAGCCGGTCTCCTTCATCGAGGATTGCGCCGTGCCGCTCGAGGATCTGGCGGAATACACCGCGCGGCTCACCGCCGTCTTCGCAAAGCACGGCACCACCGGCACCTGGTATGCGCATGCCTCGGTCGGCTGCTTGCATGTGCGGCCGGTCTTGAACCTCAAGCAGGAAATCGAGGTCAAGAAGCTGCGCGCCATTGCCGAAGAGGCCTTCGCCATGGTGCGGGACTACAAGGGCTCGCATTCCGGCGAGCATGGCGACGGCATCGTGCGCTCGGAATTCCACGAGCCGATGTTCGGCGCGCGGATCGTCCGTGCCTTCGAAGAGGTGAAGGACAGTTTCGATCCCGACGGGCTCCTCAATCCCGGCAAGATCGTGCGGCCGCTCAGGATGGACGACCGCGCGCTCTTCCGCTACCCGCCGGGCTATCGCAGCGCGGAGCGAGAATGGGCGCTCGACTGGTCGGAATGGGGCGGCTTCGGCGGCGCCGTCGAAATGTGCAACAACAACGGCGCCTGCCGCAAGGCCGAGCCGGGCGTGATGTGCCCGTCCTATCGCGCGACCATGGACGAGCAGCATCTGACCCGCGGCCGCGCCAACACGCTGCGCTTGGCGCTCTCGGGCCAGCTCGGGCCGGACGCCTTGGTCTCCGAACCGATGCGCGCGACCATGGAGCTGTGCATTTCCTGCAAGGGCTGCAAGCGCGAATGCCCCGTCGGCGTCGACATGGCGCGGATGAAGATCGAATTTCTCCATGATTACCGCAAGACGCATCGTCTGAGCGCACGCGATCGGCTCGTCGCCTATTTGCCGCGCTATGCGCCTTGGGCGTCGCGGCTCGGGCCGCTGCTCAATCTGCGTGACCGCATTCCGGGTCTCGCCAGCTTGAGCCAGCTTCTCACCGGCTTCAGCGCGCGCCGCCCGCTGCCCCGCTGGCACGCCGAGCCTTATCGCGATCCCTCCGCGCCCACCGGTGTGAGCGAGCGCGAAGTCGTGCTCTTCGTCGATACCTTCAACCGCTGGTTCGAGCCGGAGAACGCGCGTGCCGCCGAGCGGGTACTGACGCGGGCCGGCTACGCCGTGCGCAGCGCGACGCCGGCGGGCGAACGCCCCTTGTGCTGCGGTCGCACTTTTCTCGCGGTCGGCCTCGTCGAGGAAGCACGGCAAGAGGCGCGGCGGCTCATCGCGGCACTCGCGCCCTTCCTGGCGCGCAGCGTGCCGGTGATTGGGCTGGAGCCGTCCTGTCTGCTGACCTTGCGCGATGAGTTTGCGGCGATGCTGCCGGGGCCCGAGAGCGCCGCGCTTGCCAAGGCCGCCAAGCTCTTCGAGGAGTTCATCGCCGAAGAACACGCCGCCGGGCGCTTGGCGCTGGCGCTCAAGCCGATGCCGGCCAAGGCGGTGCTGCACACGCATTGCCATCAGAAGGCCTTCGCCATCGCGGGCTCATCCGTCGTCGCCTTGAAGCTGGTGCCCGATCTCGAGGTCGAGAGCTTCGATTCGACCTGCTGCGGCATGGCCGGCGCCTTCGGCTACGAGGCCGAGCATCACGCCATGTCGCTGCGGATCGGCGAGTTGAGCGTGCTGCCGAAGCTGCGCGCCGCGCCGGACGAGGCTCTCCTCATCGCCTCCGGCACGAGCTGCCGCCACCAGATCAAGGACGCTTTGGGCCGCGCCGCCCTCCACCCCGCTTGCGTGCTCGACCGGGCGAGCGGATAGCCTTACCCCTCGAGCCCAACCAGGCTCCGGGCAAACGCCGCCGCCTCGAAGGGCTTGAGATCGTCGATGCTTTCGCCGACGCCGATGAAGTGGACGGGGATGCCGTATTTCTCGGCGAGCGAGACCAAGACGCCGCCCTTTGCCGTGCCGTCGAGCTTGGTCATGACGATGCCGGTGACGCCGATCATGTCGCGGAACGTCTCGGCCTGGGCATGCGCGTTCTGGCCGACCGTGGCGTCGAGCACCAAAAGCACCGCATGCGGCGCCTTTGCCTCGACCTTCTTTAAGACGCGCACGATCTTCTGCAGCTCGGCCATGAGGTCGGCCTTGTTGTGGAGCCGCCCGGCGGTGTCCACCAGCAACAGATCGGCGCCGCGCTTCTTCGCCTCCTCGAAGGCGTCGAAGGCGAGCCCGGCCGCATCGCTGCCGGTGGCGCGCGCCAGCACGGGCACGCCGCTGCGCTCGCCCCAGATCTTGAGCTGCTCGACCGCGGCGGCGCGGAAGGTGTCGCAGGCGGCGATCACCACCTGCTTTCCCGCCGCGCGGAAGTGTTTGGCGAGCTTGCCGATGGTCGTAGTCTTGCCGCTGCCGTTGACGCCGATGACGAGCACGACGAAGGGCTTGTGCGCGGGATCGACGACGAAGGGCCGGTCGATGAGCGACAGCGACTTCACCACCTCCTCGGCCAGCGCGGCACGGATCTCGGCGGCCGAGACTTCCTGATTGAAGCGAGTGCGGCGCAGCCTTCCCGCGAATTCGCCGGCGATCTGGGCGCCGAGATCGGCGCCGATCAGCAGCTCTTCGAGTTCTTCGAGCGCGCGCTCGTCGAGCCGGCGCCGGCCGACGATCGCGGTAATGCCTTCGCTGAGCCGCTGCGAGGACCGCGCCAGCCCGGATTTGAGCCGGCCGAGCCAGCCTTGATCGCTCATGCCGCTTCGCCCCAGAGCGTATCTTTCGTCGCCTCGGCGAGGCGCAGGGTCACAATCGCGCCGGGATTCGCCGGCAGGGCGTGCCGCACCGGCGCGTAATGCTCGCTCCGCCCGAAGCCGTCGCGCTCGACCAGTACGGCGGCGCGGCCGCCGACCCGCGAAGCAAGCGCACGCTCGAGCGCCGCCGCGCCCGCCGAACGCAGAAGCTGGGCGCGCTCGCGAACCAACGCGCGCGGCACCTGCGGCATGCGCGCGGCCGGCGTCCCCGGCCGCGGGCTGAAGGGGAAGACATGGAGGTAGTCGAGCCCGGCCTCCGCGATGAGCGCCAGCGTGTTCGCGAACATCGCTTCGTCCTCGGTCGGAAAGCCGGCGATGAGATCGGCGCCCAAGGCGATCCCCGGCCTGAGATCGCGCGCCCGGCGGCAGATGGCGAGCGAATCGGCGCGGGAATGCCGGCGTTTCATGCGCTTCAGCACCAAATCGTCGCCGGCCTGCAGCGAGAGATGGAGATGCGGCATGAGCCGCGGCTCGTCGCCGAGGAGGCGCCAGAGATCCTCGTCGATCTCGTCGGGATCGAGCGAGGAGAGCCGCAGCCGTGGCAGATCCGGCACCAAGGCCAGCAGCCGCCGGCAGAGCTGGCCGAGATTAGGCTTTCCCGGCAGGTCCGCGCCGAAGGAAGTGAGATCGACGCCGGTCAGCACGACCTCGCGGTATCCCGCCGCCATCAGCGCGCGAACTTGCCGCACGATCTCGCCCAGCGGCACCGAACGGCTCGGGCCCCGGCCCAAAGGAATGATGCAAAAGGTGCAGCGGTGGTCGCAGCCCTGCTGCACTTCGACGAAGGCGCGGGCGCGGCCGTCGAAGCCGTCGATCAAATGCGCCGCGGTCTCGCGCAAGGCAGCGATGTCGCCGACGGCCACGCGGGTGTCGTCGGCATAGGAAGCGGGCTCGAGCTTTTCCCGGTTGCCGAGCACCTGATCGACCTCGGGCATGGCAGCGAAGCGCGCGGGATCGATCTGTGCGGCGCAGCCGGTGACGATGATGCGCGCGGCGGGCCGCTCGCGCCGGGCGCGGCGGATCGCCTGGCGCGCCTGGCGCTCGGCCTCGGATGTCACGGCGCAGGTGTTGATGACCACCGCATCCGCCAGGCCCGCTTCGGCGGCGCTCCGGCGGATCACTTCGGATTCGAAGGCGTTGAGACGGCAGCCGAAGGTCACGATCTCGAGCGGCACCGCCCGCCTCAGCCCGCGAGCGAGAGGGCGAGCGTGCCGGTGAAGCTCACTGCCGCCGGTCCGGTCATCACGACATGGCCGTCTTCACGCCAGTAAATCAGCAACGGCCCGCCATCGGCGATCACTTCGACGCGGCGTCCGGTGAGGCCGCGGCGATTGGCCGCCACGACCGCGGCGCAGGCGCCGGTGCCGCAAGCGGGCGTGATGCCGGCGCCGCGCTCCCACACCCGGAGGCGCAGCCGATCGGGCGCCAGGAGCTGCGCCACGCCGATATTGGCGCGCTCGGGAAAGAGCGGGTCGTGCTCGAGCTTGGGGCCGAGCGTCGCGAGGTCGATCGCCGCCCCATCAGGCACGAAGAAGGTCGCGTGCGGATTGCCCATGCTGGTGCAGACAGGATCCTTAAGCGGCCCGAGCGCCAGCGGCACATGGAGTGTGTCGCAGGCGCGCGCCAGCGGGATGTCGCGCCAGTCGAGCCGTGCCGGCCCGAGATCGACGGTGACGGTGCCGCCATCCGCCGCTTCCGCCGTGAGGAGACCGGAAGCGGTCTCGATCACGGCGCTGCGCCGGCCGGTCTCGCGCATGACGAGATCGGCGATGCAGCGGGTGGCGTTGCCGCAGGCCTCGACCTCGCCGCCATCGGCGTTGCGGATGCGCATGAACAAATCGGCGCCGGGCTGTTGGGGCGGCTCGAGCAGAATGAGCTGATCGCAGCCGACGCCGGTGTGACGGTCGGCGATGGCGCGTGCGGCGGCGGCGTCGAGCGCGAGCTTCTGCCGGCGCGCGTCGAGCACGACGAAGTCGTTGCCGAGCCCGTGCATCTTGATGAAAGGCGTGCCGCGCATGGCGCGCTATATAGGCGCGACCCCGGCACCTGTCCAACGGCTGAAGGGCGCCGCAAGGGCGCGAAGCGTTCTGCTCCGCGCCCCGCGGCGATTTCGTCGGCGCTTAGGGCTTCGCCGGCGTGTTGCTGGTGCCGGCGCTTTCGGGATGCTGTGCCGTCTGTTCGACCTTCTTGTCGGTCTTGGTGGATTTGTCCGTCTTCGCGGTCGTGCCGGACTTCATGGTCTCGTCGGTCTTCGCCTTGCCGATCTGCGCGCCGACCGCTGGCGTGCCGTTGGTTTCGGCCGAGGCGGGCGGGTTGCTTTGCGCCAATGCCGGCAGCGCGGCCAGAGCGAACGCGGCGGCGAAGGCCGGGAGGGAGAATTTGCGGATCATGTGAAGGGTCTCGTCGGTTGTCGTCTCGGAAGTGAGACGCGCCGACAACGGCAGCGCTTGCCATCCTCGTCCGCGGCCAACTCGTGATATTGTCGTGGCGGAATTGGGGCAGCGACAAGCTCGAGCGAGCCTGCGGCGCAACGCGGTGTTTGCTATACCGCCGCTAACCATCTTTGGGGGAGGGTGGCATGCTGGCAAGACAGATTGTCATCGGCTTCGGTATCGCCGTGGTGTTTCCGCTGCTCGTCTATTACGGCGTCGCCACCTTCTCCGCTCCGCCGAACTTCCAGGACGCCTACGGCAATCTTCCCTTTCTCGATCCGCTCAAGGCGACGCCTGAGGAGCGCAAGGCCCGCACGGATCTGGTGCAGGAGCGACAGAAAGCGTTCAACCTAAGGGCCGAGGCGTTTTCGCGTATCCTCATCATGGTCGCGACGCCTTTGGGGATCGCGGCCATGCTCATCGGCGCCTACCTGCCGCAAAAGGACATCGGCACCGGGCTGATCCTCGGCGGCGTCCTGACCGTGGCCGATGGATACTGGACCTATTGGGAGCATCTGCCGGACTGGCTGCGCTTCGTCTCGCTCCTTTTGGGCTTCGTCGCGCTTCTCTTCATCGGTTACCGCCGCTTCGCCGTGGCCCAGCGCTGACGGTGGCCGCCGCGATTGACAGGGCGGCCGCCGCGCCCTAGCTTCGCGCCGCTTCAACCGAAGCAGCGTGCCTGATGCCCTTTGGGCCGGCCAGTCCGCGAGTGTCGCGCACTGGCCCCTTCGGATTTGGACGAAACCATGTTCGACAGCTTGAGCAACCGGCTTTCCGACGTCTTCGACCGGCTGCGCCGCCGCGGCGCGCTCGGCGAGGAGGACGTGGCCGCGGCGCTGCGCGAGATCCGCATTGCTCTGCTCGAGGCGGATGTGGCGCTGCCGGTGGTCAAGGATTTCGTCAACGCCGTGCGCGAGAAGGCGTTGGGGCAGGAAGTGCTGCGCTCGGTCACGCCGGCGCAGATGGTCATCAAGATCGTCCACGACCATCTCGTCGAGACCTTGGGCGCCGACCAATCGGGCGCGCTCAATCTCAATGCCGTGCCGCCGGTCGTGGTGCTCATGGTGGGCCTCCAGGGCTCGGGCAAGACCACGACGGCGGCGAAGCTCGCCCGGCTGCTGAAGACGCGCGAGCGCAAGAAGGTGCTGCTCGCATCGCTCGACGTGCAGCGTCCGGCGGCGCAAGAGCAACTGGCCGTGCTCGGCCGTCAGATCGAGGTGCCGAGCCTGCCCATCGTTGCCGGCGAGCGGCCGGTCGCCATCGCCAAGCGCGCCGTCGATGTCGGCAAGCGCGAAGGCTACGACGTCGTCATCCTCGACACCGCCGGCCGGCTCCATATCGACGAGCCCTTGATGCAGGAGGTAGCGGCGGTGCGCGATGCGGTCGCGCCGACCGAGAGCCTGCTCGTCGCCGACGCCATGACCGGCCAGGACGCGGTCAATGTCGCCAAGAGCTTCGCCGAGCGGGTCGGCATCACCGGCATCGTGCTGACCCGGGTCGATGGCGATGCGCGCGGCGGCGCGGCGCTGTCGATGCGCGCCGTCACCGGCCAACCGATCAAGTTCATGGGCGTGGGCGAGAAACTCGACGCGCTCGAGGCCTTCCATGCCGAGCGCGTCGCCGGCCGCATCCTCGGCATGGGCGATGTCGTTGGCCTGGTCGAAAAGGCGGCCGAGACCGTCGATCAGGAAGAGGCCGAGAAGCTCGCGCGCAAGCTGCAGAAGGGCGGCTTCGACCTCGACGATCTCGCGGCGCAGTTGAAGCAGCTGCGCAAGATGGGCGGCATGGGCGGGGTCATGGGCATGCTGCCGGGCGTCAACAAGATCAAGAAGCAGCTCGACGAGGCGAAGCTCGACGAGAGCCTGTTGAAGCGCCAGGAGGCGATCATCGGCTCGATGACCAAGGCCGAGCGGCGTAACCCCAAGCTCTTGGACGGCTCGCGCCGCCGCCGCATCGCCGCCGGCTCCGGCACCACCGTGCCCGAGATCAACCGCCTCCTGAAGCAGTATCAGGACATGGCGCAAATGATGAAGCGGATGAACAAGCTCGGCAAGAAAGGCCTGATGCGGCACGGCATCCAGGGCCTGATGCCCGGCGGCGGCTTCCGCGGGTAGAGCAAGGAATTACAAATGGATGAAGCATCACCTCAACCGTCATGACCGGGCCGGCCGAAGGCCGAGGCCCGGCCATCCACGTCTTGCGGTGTCGCAAAAAACGTGGATGGCCGTGACAAGCACGGCCATGACGCTCTCGAACCACGTATTTGCGATGGCCGCTATTAGGTAAGCGAAGCTCACGGCAAGGAGATCCGATGGCCCTCAAGATTCGACTGGCGCGCGGCGGCACCAAGAAGCGGCCGTTCTACAGCATCGTCGTCGCCGATTCGCGCAGCCCGCGCGACGGCCGCTTCATCGAGAAGCTCGGCACCTACAATCCGATGGTCGAGAAGACCCATGCCGAACGTCTGGTCATGAAGACCGAACGGATCCAGCATTGGCTCAAGGCCGGGGCGCTGCCGACCGACCGCATCGCGCGCTTTCTCGGCGATGCCGGGCTCGCTCCGAAGCCGGAGATCCGCGAGACGCCGACGAAGTCCGCGCCCAAGGCCAAGCGTCAGGAGCGCGAAAAGACCCAAGCCGCGGCGGCCGCGGCGGCCGCGGGCGGCGGGGCCCAGGCCTAAGGAGGATGCTTGCCGGAGCGGCGCGTCTGCCTCGGCGTCATCACCGGCGCGCATGGCGTCAAGGGAATGGTGCGGGTGAAGAGCTTTACCGCCGACCCCCAAGCGATCGCGAGCTACGGTCCGCTCGAGGATGAGGCGGGCCAACGCCGCTTCACGCTCGAACTCACGGGCGCCGTCAAGGGCGTGCTGCTGGCGCGGCTCGCCGGGATTACGGACCGCGACGCGGCTGACAGCCTCAAGGGCACGCGGCTCTACCTGGCGCGCGCCGCGCTGCCGGCGCCGGGCGACGAGGAGTATTACCATACCGACCTCATCGGCCTCGCCGTCTTACTCAGCGACGGCAGCACGCTCGGCCGGGTGCGCGCGATCCACGATTACGGCGCCGGCGACAGCATCGAGGTCGCGACCGCCGAGCGCGGCGTCGTGATCGTGCCCTTTACGCGCGCCGCCGTGCCGGTCGTGGATCTGGCCGGCGGCAGGATCATCGTCGAGCCGCCGGCGGGTCTCTTGGAGCCGGCCAAGGGCGGCGACGAGTGAGCGCCGAGATGGCAGCTTGGACGGCAACCGTGCTGACGATCTTTCCCGAGATGTTCCCGGGCCCGCTCGGCCATTCGCTCGCGGGCAAGGCGCTTGCCGCCGGGCTCTGGCGTCTCGAATCGGTGGACATCCGCCGCTTCGCGCGCGATAAACACCGCTCCGTCGATGATGCGCCCTTCGGTGGCGGGCCGGGCATGGTGATGCGGCCCGACATCGTCGATGCCGCGATCGAAGGAAGTCCGGCGCCGGGGCCGCTGCTCTACCTCACGCCGCGCGGCCGGCGCTTGGACCAGGAGCGGGTGCACGCCTTGGCGGCGGGGCCGGGAGTGAGGCTGTTGTGCGGCCGCTTCGAAGGCGTCGACGACCGCGTCATTGCGGCGCGGGAGATCGAAGAGCTGAGTCTCGGCGATTTCCTGCTGTCGGGCGGCGAGCCGGCGGCGCTGGCGTTGATCGATGCGTGCGTGCGGCTGCTGCCGGGTGTCATCGGCGACGCGGCGGCGCATGCCGAGGAGAGCTTCGAGCAGGGGCTGCTGGAATATCCTCACTACACCCGGCCGCAGCTGTGGCAGGGGCGCGCCGTGCCGGAGGTCCTGCTCTCCGGGCATCATGAGGCGATCCGCCGCTGGCGCCGGGCGGAGGCGGAACGGGTGACCGAGATGCGGCGCCCGGATTTGTGGCAACGCTACCTCGCCCGGACGCGCGGGCCCGGGCGGCATGACGTTGGAGGTGAGCAATGAACCTTTTGCAAAGGCTCGAGCAGGAGGAGCTGAAGAGGCTCCTTGCCGGCCGCGCCGTGCCGGAGTTCCGGCCGGGCGACACCGTCAAGGTCAGCGTCAAGGTGGTGGAAGGCGAGCGCGAGCGCGTCCAGGCCTTCGAGGGCGTCTGCATCGCCCGCAAGAACGCCGGCGTCAATTCGAGCTTCACCTTGCGCAAGATCTCGTACGGCGAAGGCGTCGAGCGCGTCTTCCCGCTCTATTCCCCGCGCATCACCGCGATCGAGGTGGTCCGCCGCGGCGCCGTCCGGCGGGCCAAGCTCTATTACTTGCGCGGCCGTACCGGCAAGGCCGCGCGCATCGCCGAACGCGGCCGCGAAACCGTCGAAGCCCCGGAAAGCGAGGCCCCGGAGACCGGCGGCGAAAGCGCTTAGGACCATCGTCATGACTCAACCGCGCACGATTTTCGACAAGATCTGGGACAGCCATCTGGTCGACCAGCAGCCGGACGGGACCTGCCTTCTCTATGTCGACTGCCACATCGTCCACGAGGTGACGAGCCCGCAGGCCTTCGAGGGGCTGCGCCTGGCCGGGCGCAAAGTCCGCCGGCCCGCTTTGACCCTCGCGGTGGTCGACCACAACGTGCCGACGACCGCGGACCGGTTGCAGGGCATCAAAGAGGCGGAATCGCGCCTCCAGGTCGAAACGCTGGAGCGCAACGTCAAGGATTTCGCCATCCCCTATTTCGGCATGGACGACATCCGCCAGGGCATCTGCCACGTCATCGGCCCCGAGCAGGGCGCGAGCCAGCCCGGCATGACCATCGTCTGTGGCGACAGCCATACCGCGACCCACGGCGCGATGGGCGCCTTGGCCTTCGGCATCGGCACCTCCGAGGTCGAGCACGTGCTGGCGACGCAGACGCTCATTCAGCGCCGCCCCAAGAACATGCTGATCCGGGTCGATGGCGATTTGGGCTTCGGCGTCACCGCCAAGGACATCATCCTCGGCATCATCGGCCGCATCGGCACCGCCGGCGGGACCGGGAACGTCATCGAATACGGCGGCAGCGCCATCCGCAAGCTGTCGATGGAGGGCCGGCTCACAGTCTGCAACATGTCGATCGAGGCGGGCGCCCGCGCCGGCCTCATCGCGCCCGACGAGACCACCTTCGAATACCTCAAGGGCCGGCCGATGGCGCCCAAGGGCGCCGCTTGGGAGGTGGCAATCGCCTATTGGAAGACGCTGCCCTCCGATCCCGGCGCGCGCTACGACACCGAGGTGGCGATCGACGCCGCCGCGCTGGCCCCGCAAGTGACCTGGGGGACGAGCCCGCAGGACGTGCTGCCGATTACCGGCTACGTGCCCGATCCGGCGGACGAGGCCAACGAGGATCGCCGCCGGGCGATGCAGCGCTCGCTCGCCTATATGGGCCTCAAGCCGGGCACGAAGCTCGCGGAGATTCCGGTGCAGCGCGTCTTCATCGGCTCCTGCACCAATTCGCGCATCGAGGATCTGCGCGCCGCCGCTGCCGTCGCCAAAAGCCGCAAGGTGGCGAAGGGCGTCAATGCCATGGTGGTGCCGGGCTCGGGCCTCGTTAAGCACCAGGCCGAAGAAGAGGGGCTCGACCGGATCTTCATCGAAGCGGGCTTCGAGTGGCGTGAAGCCGGCTGCTCGATGTGCCTCGCCATGAACCCGGACAAGCTCGAGCCGGGCGAGCGCTGCGCCTCGACCTCGAACCGTAATTTCGAGGGAAGGCAGGGCAAGGGCGGGCGCACGCACCTTTTAAGCCCGGCCATGGCCGCCGCCGCCGCCGTCACCGGCCATTTGGCCGACGTGCGCGATCTCGCCTAGCGCGGCCCGCGCAGCAGCGCCGCCAGGAAGAGGCCCAAAGCCACCGCGCCGAGGATCGGGAGCCAGAACAGGAAGAGCCCGACAAAGAGCACCAGACCCATAGCCGCCAACGCGCCCAGGCCCAAGAGCCCAAGGATCAAGGCGAACGGTCCCGGCGCGGCGAAGGACATGCGGTGGCTCGAGACCCAGACCTCAGGCTCGCCGCGGCGGCGGCGCGGGTCGGTGTGTTCGGGCGGCAGGATCTCAGGCTCGGCGCGCGGCGGGCGCGCTTCGTCATCGGAACGGTCAGGCATGCGCCTTATGTGAGGTGGCGCGGTCCCCGGCGCAACCGGCGCGACCGGGCTTGCCTTGATCCGCTGGCTCGGCTAACCATCGCGCCGCCTCTCGCCCGACAGGACCGCCCATGGACAAATTCACCGTACTGACCGGCATCGCCGCGCCGCTGCCGATGATCAATGTCGATACCGACAAGATCATCCCGGCGCGCTATCTCAAGACCATCGCGCGCACCGGGCTGGGCATCGCGCTCTTCAGCGAGCTGCGCTATCGCCCGGACGGGTCGGAGAATCCGGATTTCGTGCTGAACCAGCCGGCCTATCGCAAGGCCACGATCCTCGTCGCCGGCGAGAATTTCGGCTGCGGTTCCTCGCGCGAGCATGCGCCCTGGGCGCTTTTGGATTTCGGCATCCGCTGCGTCATCGCACCGAGCTTCGCCGACATCTTCCACAACAACTGCTTCCAGAACGGGGTCCTGCCGATCAAGCTGCCGCATGCGGTGGTGGCGGAACTCATGGCGGACGCGAAGAAGGGCGCCAATGCGCGCCTCACCATCGATCTCGACAAGCAGACGATCACGCGCCCCGACGGCACGATTGTGCGCTTCGACATCGACGGCTTCCGCAAGCATTGCCTCCTGAACGGGCTCGACGACATCGGTCTAACCCTGCAGAAGGACAAGGCCATCGCGGGCTTCGAAGCGAAGCGCAAGCAGAGCCAGCCCTGGCTCTAGGCGGACAAATGGCGGCGAACCGAAAAATCCTTCTCTTGCCGGGCGACGGCATCGGTCCCGAGGTGATGCGCCAGGTCGAGCGCGTCGTCCATTGGTACGACCGCCGCCGCATCGCCAGCTTCGAGGTGAGCGAAGGGCTGGTCGGCGGCGCCGCGATTGACGCCGAAGGCGCGCCCGTGTCGAACGAGACGATGCGCCGCGCGCTCGCCGCCGATGCGGTGCTGCTGGGCGCGGTCGGCGGCCCGAAATGGGATTCGCTGCCCTTCGCCCAGAAGCCCGAGCGCGGCCTCTTGCGCCTGCGCAAGGAGATGGAGCTCTTCGCCAATCTGCGCCCCGCCATCGTCTTCGGGCCGTTGATCGGCGCCTCGACCTTGAAGCCCGAGGTGATCGAGGGGCTCGATCTCATGATCGTGCGGGAACTCACGGGCGGCGTTTATTTCGGCGAGCCCCGCGGCATCGAGACCTTGCCCGACGGCACCCGCCGCGGCGTCAACACGCAGGTCTACACCACGCCCGAGATTATCCGCGTCGCCCGCGTTGCTTTCGAGCTGGCGCGCAAGCGGGGCGGGCGCCTGTGCTCGGTGGAGAAGGCGAACGTCATGGAATCGGGCGTGCTCTGGCGCGAGGAAGTGCAGAAGCTGCACGATGCCGAATTCCCTGATGTCGAGCTTTCGCATATGTATGCCGACAACTGCGCCATGCAGCTGGTGCGCAACCCCAAGCAGTTCGACGTCATCGTCACCGACAATCTGTTCGGCGATCTGCTCTCGGATTGCGCGGCGATGCTGACGGGCTCGTTGGGCATGCTGCCCTCGGCCTCATTGGGCGCCGCCGATTCGAGCGGCCGGCGCAAGGCGCTCTATGAGCCCGTGCATGGCAGCGCGCCGGACATCGCCGGCAAGGATGTCGCCAACCCGCTCGCCTCGATCCTGTCGCTGGCGATGATGCTGCGCTATTCCTTCGATCTTGCCGAGGAGGCCGATCTCCTCGACCGTGCGGTCAAGGATGCGCTCGCGGGCGGGGCGCGCACTGCCGACATCTTCGAGGCCGGCGCGACAAAGGTTTCGACCACGGCAATGGGCGACCGGGTGCTGCAGGCGCTCGACAAGCTCGCCTGAGGCCACGCTCCGCCTACGTTCGCTTCGCCTTGTGCGCGCCGGCGAAATTGGGCGCTACTTCCGC
This sequence comes from Allostellaceae bacterium, assembly GCA_035604195.1. Classification (GTDB taxonomy): domain Bacteria; phylum Pseudomonadota; class Alphaproteobacteria; order ATCC43930; family CGMCC-115725; genus DATJLY01. Next base: position 5,195 of record DATNIY010000014.1, on the reverse strand, counting down.
CATGAAGCGGGCCATCTCGTCCTTGACCTGGCCGTGCGGCTTCAAACCGACGTTGAAATAGAGGATGACCTCGTCGAAGCCGGCGGCCTCGACCTTTTTCAAGGTGTCGGTGATCTGCGCGGAATTGCCGAGCAGCACTGCGTTCTCGGTCAGATCCTCCGGCCGCGTCTTCTGCAGCTTCGCCACCATGTCGATGAAATAGCGATAGCTCGGCGGCGCCGTCTTGGGATCGCCGGGCAGCGCCGGGATGACGCATTCCTTGTAGTAGCGCACCTGGCGCTCGCGCGCCGCCGCCTCCCCAATCTTGTCGTCGTAGAAATGAGTGAAATAGCTGCACATCAGCCGGCCCGGCCTGGTGCCGCGGGCGGCGCAGGTCTCGTTGTACAGGCGCGCCACTTGCGTCAGCCCGCCGAAGCTCATGGCGGCGGCGAAAGGGGCGACGATGAGGCCGCAGCCGAGCCGGGCGGCAAGCTCGATCGAAGGCTTGGAGAATGACGCGACGTAAGCCGGGATCGGCCGCTGCACCGGCTGCGGCGTGATGGCGACATTCTCGAAGGCATAATGCTTGCCCTGGTGCGAGATGCGCTGGTCGGTGCTCCACAGCCGCCGGACCACTTCCATCCCCTCCTCGAAGATCGCCTGGTTGTCCTCGAAGCTGACGCCGAAGGGCCCGTATTCGCCGCGGTCGTAGCCGCGCCCGGCGGCGAAATCGACGCGGCCGTTGCTGAGCAAATCGAGGCTGGCCCACTGTTCGGCGACGCGGATCGGGTGATGCAGCGGCAGCACCGTAACCGCGGGCGCGAGGCGGATGTGCTTGGTCCGCGCCGCGAGATTGGCGAGCACAAGCTCGGGACAGGAGAGCACGCCGAGGGAGTTGAAATGGTGCTCGCCGATCCAGGCCGAATGCATCCTGAGGTCTTCGGCATAGATCGCCTCGGCCAGGATGTCGGCGACGAAGCGATTGGCGCTGCGCGCGTTGTCCGTGTAGTGGTTGTCGCTGAGTGTGAAATACCCGAATTCCATCGTCGCCCCTCCCGCGCCTCACCGGCCGGCGGGCAGCTTATCCCGGAGGCCGCGGCGCCGGGAAGCCTCGTTGCCGGCGGCCGGGCAGGTCGTGACTCGACCTCCGGTTGAATTGCCGCCGCGCAAGGGCCGGAATCATGCAAAATTAGTTCGACGTTAACCAAATTCTTGTATCTTTTCAATAATAGCCAAGACATATTAACCATAAACTTATATTATTCTTCTCGAATCCTCAAATTTATTAGTAATTCGAGACAAAATCCCGCGTTTATCGTTATTCGTATCTTGGAAACTCCCGATCTGTACGATAACAATAATGTTTGGCGCTCGCCCGATCGACTGCGGGATTGGCCAGGACAGGGCAGCCGCGGCGGCGCTACGGAACGAGTGAGTGCAGGATGTTGCGCATCTTCGGGCATTTCGTGCCCGTGCCGGCGATTGTGCTCGGCGTCTTCGAGATTGTCTTGCTTTCGCTCACCCTCTATCTGGTGACGGCCTCCGTCCACGCCGAGCAACTCTGGCAATTCCCGCCGGCCGCGGTTCCCGCGCAGTTCTCGGTCGGGCTGTCCGTCGTGGCGCTGGTCGCGATGTCCTCGGTCGGCCTCTACAATTACGATGCCTTCCTCGATTCCCGCGCCATGGTCATCAAGATCCTGATGGCGCTGCTGCTGGTGGCGCCGGCGGCGGCCATCGCGGCGCTCCTCTTCTCGTCCGCCTTCAGCGGCGCGGAGGCGGCCTCCTGGCCGCTCTGGTTCCTCAAGGCGACGCTCGCCTGGATCCTTTGCCTGCTGATCACGCGCACGGCCTTCCTCGGATTTTCCGATAGCGACCTGTTCCGCCGCCGCGTCGTCGTCATCGGCACCGGCCGGCGCGCGGCGCGCATCGCCGAATTGGCGCAGCGGCGCAAGAACCGCTATTTCGTACCTAAGGGCTTCGTGCACGCCTGCGGCGATCTGCAGCTGGTCGCCGGCGTGCCGCTCGATCTCGACAGCACCGAGGACGAGCATGCCTTGGCCCATTTTGCCCGCGCGGTCGGCGTCAAGGAGGTGGTGGTCGCCACCGACGACCGCCGCGGCATGCCGATCGTACAGTTGCTGCACTGCAAGATCGCCGGCATCAACGTCGTCGATTATCTGAGCTTTTGGGAGCGCGAGAACGGCAAGATCGACATCGAGGCGCTGCAGCCGAGCTGGCTCATCTATTCCGACGGCTTCCGCCAGGGCTTCCTCGTCGACGCCATAAAGCGGCTCTTCGACATCGCGATCGGTCTGTTGCTGCTGCTGCTGACCTTGCCGCTCATCATCTTGGGCGCGCTCGCCGTCAAGCTCGACAGTCGCGGACCGCTGCTCTATTGCCAAGAGCGGGTCGGGCGGAACGCCAGGGCCTTCACGCTGCTCAAGTTCCGCAGCATGCAGCAAGATGCCGAGCGCGACGGCGCGCCGCGCTGGGCGCAGAACAGCGATCCGCGCGTGACCCGCGTCGGCGCGCTCATGCGCCGCTTCCGCATCGACGAGTTGCCGCAGCTGTGGAACGTGCTGCGCGGCGATATGAGCTTCGTCGGGCCGCGGCCGGAGCGGCCCTATTTCGTCGATCAGCTCGCCCAGAGCATCCCCTTCTACCGCGAGCGCCACTCGGTGAAGCCGGGCATCACCGGCTGGGCCCAGGTCAACTATCCCTACGGCGCCTCGCTCGACGATGCGCGGCAGAAGCTCGCCTACGACCTCTATTACGTGAAGAACCGCACGATTTTCCTCGATCTGGTCATCCTGATCCAGACCGTGCGCGTCATCCTCTTCGGCGAGGGCGCGCGTTAGGCCCGTCGCCGCAGCTCGAGGCCATGGCAAGCAAGATCAACGCTCTCCTCGTCGAAGATGACAACGGCCTCTGCCGGCAGCTCGGCTGGGCGCTGCCGGAGGTCGAATTCGCGGTCGCCGGCAACCGCGAGGATGCGATCAGCGAGTTCCGCCGCCTGCGTCCGGCGGTGGTCGTGCTCGATCTCGGACTGCCGCCGGACAAAGACGGCGTGAGCGAGGGCATGAGCACCCTCGAGGCGATCCTGGCGCTCGCGCCGGAGACCAAGATCATCATCTGCAGCGGCAGCGACAGCCGCGAGGCGGCGGTCCGCGCCATCGCGCTCGGAGCGTACGATTTTTGCCGCAAGCCGATCGATCCGGAAGCGTTGCGCCTCATCATCGAGCGCGCCGCGCGGCTCTACGAGCTCGAGGCCGAGAACCGGCGCCTGCTCAAAATGACGCCGCGCTCGCCCGCCGACGGCATCATCGGCTCAAGTCCGCAAATGGCGCGCTTGCTGCGCACCATCGAGAAGGTCGCGCCGACCGACGTGGCGGTCCTGCTGCTCGGCGAAAGCGGCACCGGCAAGGAGCTGCTGGCGCAGGCGCTGCACCGCCTGAGCGGGCGGTCGAACCGGCCCTTCGTCGCGATCAACTGCGCCGCCATTCCCGAGACGCTGCTCGAGAGCGAGCTCTTCGGCTACGAGAAGGGCGCCTTCACCGGCGCCGTCAAGCAGACCATCGGCAAGATCGAGAAGGCGCATGAGGGCACGTTCTTCCTCGACGAGATCGGCGATCTGCCCCTCGCCATGCAGGTGAAGCTCCTGCGCTTCCTGCAGGATCACATGGTCGAGCGCATCGGCGGTCGCCGCGCCATCCAGGTCGATGTCCGCATCATCTGCGCCACCAATCAAGATCTCGACCACATGATCGGCACCGGCCGCTTCCGCGAGGATCTCTATTACCGCCTCAATGAAGTCCGGCTCGTCGTGCCGCCGCTGCGCGAGCGCGACGGCGATGCGATGCTGATCGCCCATTACCTCCTGAAGAAGTTCAATGCGGAGATCGGGCGCAACGTCAAGGGCTTCGCCTCCGACGCGCTGGCCGCGATGGCGGACCATGCGTGGCGCGGCAACGTCCGCGAGCTCGAGAACCGGGTCAAGCGCGCCGTGGTGATGGCCGAGGGCGCCTCGATCACCGCCGCCGACCTCGAACTCGCGCCGGCGGATCTGCCTTATGGCACGCTCGACCTGCGCGAGGCGCGGGCACGGGCCGAGCGCGATGTGATCCAGATGGCAATGGCGCAAAGCGGCGGCAATCTGACCCGCGCGGCCAAGCTCCTGGGCATCAGCCGGCCGACCCTCTATGGCCTGCTCGAAACCTTGGAGCGCGGCTGAGCGCCGGCGGGCCCGCACGAGCCGCCGCGGGCGCAAAGTCGTTGTAACCGGCCAACTGATCCTGTGCTAAAAGACCCCTGACAAATAGCCCTGCGATCGGCGAGGCCTGCGGTTCGGCCACGCGGCAAGGGCATAGCAGCGCCGGCGCCACGGGTTCCGGCGCGCGTTTTGGGGGAGACGACGGCCGATGTTTACGCAAATCCTCGATCCCACCGGGAATCTGTTCGTGACTTGGCTGGTCGCGCTGATTCCCGTCGTCGCTTTGCTGTTCATGCTTGCGGTGTTGCGCTGGTCGGCGTGGGTTGCGACGTTGGTCGGCTCGTTGATCACCTTGGCGCTCGGGCTGTGGGTCTGGCAGATGCCGCTCGACCAGGGCATCCAAGCCTATGTCTACGGCTCGCTGACGGGCATCTGGAACGTTGATTGGATCACGTTCTGGGGCGTCATGCTGTTCAACACGATGGTCGCCACCGGCGCGTTCGACAAGCTGCGCCGCTGGCTCCTGTCGCAAGGGACGCAGGACATCCGGGTCCAGACCCTCCTTTTCGCCTGGGCATTCGGGGCTCTGCTCGAAGGCCTGGTTGGCTTCGGTTATCCCTGGGCGTTCGTCGCGCCGATTCTAATCGCGCTCGGCATCCCCGATCTCGATGCCATTCGTGTCGCGGCGATCGCCAACAACGCGCCCGTCTCGTACGGCGCGCTCGGGGCGCCGATCATCGCCCTGGCCGCCGTGACCGGTTATCCGCTGCTCGCGCTCTCGGGCTCGATCAGCAAGATCGTCGCTATTCTCGCCCTGCTGCCGCCGTGGGTGTTGCTTTATTTGGTTGCGGGCCGGTCGGGCATGTGGAAAGCATGGCCCTTGGCTATCGTCGGCTCGCTCGGCTACATCGCGGGTCAGCTGCCCGTCGGCACGTATCTCGGGCCGTACCTGCCCGATGTTGCCGGCTCGATCGTGTGCTTCATCTGCCTGCTGATCCTGCTCAAG
>DATNIY010000013.1:0-2625 GCA_035604195.1 Allostellaceae bacterium | reverse complement strand
CGCTCATGCCGCCGGCCGGGTGATTTTCCGCGCCGGCACGTAGTGCGCTGCCAAGAGATGCTTGTCGCGAGCCAGCGCTCGGCAGGCGATGGCAACGACGGGCGGCAGTTCGTCTTTCTTCAGATAGCCCATGATGGTGCGCCGACCGACCCCAAGCAGCTTGGCTGCCTCCGTCAAGGACAATCCCAATGCCATTCGCCATTCCGCGAAATCCGCCCCTGTCATCGGCTGCTGCTCTTCCGCGATCCGCCGGAGTGTGGAGGCCGAAACGTCTAGACGGCCCCATTTCGTCTGCACGGGCCAAGCCACCCCAAGACCGTCTTCTACGATCGCCACCTTGGCGAAGGTCTCAGCATCATCCATCAGTGGCGCGAAATGCGCGCTGCGAGCGATCATTCCGGTCATGTCGAGTTCGTAGTGCCGCCGATCCCCGGCGAATCGAACGCGCAGAACGCGGCCGCCGGCTGGATGCACCTTTGTCAGTCTCGTCACCTTGTCACTCACGCCGGTCACCTCTGGAATTCGTCCCACAGCGCCGACAACTCCGCCCGATGCCCTTCGATCCAGCGGCGCGCCTGTTTCAAGACCTTGTTCGGCGCCGTGCCGGCGAGCAAGTCTCCGTTCGAGATACGAATCTTCGCGGCAAAGTCGGCACCCTTTACGTGCACGTGCGGCGGTTGCTCGTCCTGAAAGAACATCAGGAGCTTGAAGCTGCCAAACCGCCTGATCTCCGGCATCTGCACTCCCGCGATCGTCATATAATATAGGGCAATATTTGCCCTAGTTCAAGCTCGTCGAAGCCCAATGGCGCAGCGGGCGGGACAAGGCTGCGACGAAGAATCTCGCGGCTTGCGCGGCTGGTTGCGCAACCGCGCCGACGGCAGCCTGGAGGCGCAGTTCGCGGGTGCGGCTTCCCTCGTCGACGAGATGGACGAGGCCTGCCGCCGCGGCCCGCCGCTCGCGCGCGTCGCCGGCCTCATCCAGGCCCCCGTCGAGGACGACGGCGAGCCGGGCTTCCGGCAATTGCCGACGGCGTGAGTGCTGGGTTACGGTCGGTGCGGTCGCGGCGGTAGGTCTCGGCGATGAAATCGAGGATCCGCCGCTTAGAACCGGAGATGTTGGATAATATGCAGCGCCTCAATCTGTATTGCGCCACGTTGCTCGTTGCCCTGCTGTGGTCCGCCGCCGGAGCGGCGACGGCGTAGGAGCGCCTCGATCTGCCGACCCGGCCCGGGGTCACTCAGCCGGTCTATTTCACCGCAGCCGAGACACCGCGCCGCAGCGCCGTGTTATTCATCGGCAACGAGGGCGCCTTCAGTGACTCCTGGCACAGCAATTTCCTGGCGCGTATAGCCGACCGCTTCGTTGCAGCTGGCATCAGCGTCGCGATCCCGGGCGCGCCATCCGATCATGCCGGCGGTATGTCGGACGGTTTTCGCGCCAGCGGCGAGCACGCCACCGATATCGCGGCGGTCATAGCGATGCTGCAACAGCGGGCGGCGGTGCCGGTCTGGCTGATCGGGAACAGCCGGGGCACGATTTCCGCCGCCGCGGTCGCCGCAAGGCTCGGTCCGCCGCGCGCGGCCGGGCTCGTGCTGACCTCGACGGTGTGGTCGAGCCTACGCGGGGAAACGTCGCTCGAGGGCGTGCGGGTGCCGACGCTCGTCGTGCACAATCGCGACGACGGCTGCAGGGAGAGCCCGTTCAGCTCCGCAAGCGATGGCGTCGCGGCATTGCAGCACGCGCCGGTCAAGGAGTTCATCGCGGTATCCGGCGGATCCTCGCGCAGCGCCCCCTGCCAGGCACTGTCGCCGCACGGCTATTACGGCATCGAGGATCAGGTCGTACCGCTGATCATCGCCTGGATCCAGGCGCATTGAGATCCGCGCTACTTGCTCGCCTTGTCCCGGCTCATATCGCTTTCGATCAGGCACAAGTAATAGGCGATGGCCGCGAGATTGTGATCGATGTCCGCCAACTGCGCGGCGACGCGGTCATTGCCGGCGATCACTTGCGGGTTGGGCAGCGGACAATTCGGCTCGACGGCGGGAGGCTGCGGCGCCATCGGCACCGCCTTCGTCTGAGCGCCGACTCCTGTGTAAAGTGCCGCCGATGCGGCGGCGATCATCAGTGCCGTCAACACCACTCTCTTCATGCTGGCCTCCCTTGAGTGTCGGCTTCCACGATGCCCTCGGTCTCGAACACCTCGGCGAAGGCGTCCTTGAGGAGCGCGTCGAGCTCGGCCGTCGAGACGCGGATGCCAAGGGCTGCGAGCGAGGTGACGCCGAATTGCGGTGCCGCGATGCCGCAAGGCACGATGGTGCTGAAATGCTCGAGCTCGGGGTCGCGGTTGAGCGCCACCCCGTGGTAGGTGACCCAGCGGCTGATGCGCACGCCGATGGCGCCGATCTTGTCCTCGCGGCCACCTTCGCGCTCGACCCAGATGCCGATGCGTCCCTGGCGCCGCTCGCCCTTGACGCCGAGGCGGGCGAGGGTGCGGATGATCCACTCCTCGAGGTCGTGCACATAGCGGCGCACGTCGCCGCCGCGCCGGCGCAGGTCGAGCATGACATAGGCGACCCGCTGGCCGGGGCCGTGGTAGGTGAATTGGCCGCCGCGTCCGCT
>DATNIY010000012.1:0-61861 GCA_035604195.1 Allostellaceae bacterium | reverse complement strand
CCAGCCGGTCGGCCAGAAGTTCTTGGCGGAAGCCCCGCTTTGTCCGGCGAGCTTCAAACTCTGTGCGTCTTGCACCGAATTCCCCCTCTTTGCTGTCGATCCGCACCTTCCGACGCTCGCGCCAAAATAGGCCCGCATGTTGCTCAAGTCCATTTCCGCGCGGCGACCGTGTTGTGCCACTCAGCGCAAGTCGATACTTTCATTCGCGGCGATGCCGAGAGAGGCGGGCTTGACGTCGCAGCTGCGACAATCGCGGTCGGATGATTCGAGGGGGGACTGAGGTGGCATCTCGTTGCGGTGCGTTGCTCGGGTCCGTCCTGTTGCTGTCGGTTGCCTTGCTCGCGGCCGCGGCCGACCCAATTCCGGACGCCCGTGCCGCCGACAAGATCAGAGTCGGAAAATCGGCGCCCTCGGCGTGGGCCTTCACGCCGGTCGAAGTCGGGACGGAGGCCGGCATCTGGGCCAAGTACGGCTTGGCGCCGGAAGTCCTGTCTTTCGATGGCGACGCGAAGTTGCAGCAGGGGCTGGCCTCCGACAGCGTCGATGTCGGGCTGGGCAGCGGGCCGTCCATGGGCTTCGTCGCCAACGGTGCGCCGGTAATGGCGGTGGCCGCCGTCGCCGACGAGCCGCGCAACGTTTCCGTGGTGGTTGCCGCGGATTCACCGCTGAAGTCGGTGGACGATTTGAAAGGCGAGACGCTCGGCGTCACCACCGCAGGCTCGCTCGCGGATTGGCTGGCAAAGCGCATGGCGGCGACCGAGGGCTGGGGCCTCGACGGCGTCAAGACGGTCGCGCTCGGCGGCATGGAGTCGTCTTTGGCCGCGCTCAAGACGCATCAGGTCGACGGTCTGGTCATTGCGACCGAATTCGCCGACATGCTCGTGAGCAAGAACGAAGCCAGGAAATTGATCGGCATGGCGGCCTATGCGCCGCATTTCCATACCCAAATCATCTTCGCCCGCAAAGAGCTCATCCAAAGACATCCGGAGATGGTCGATCTGTTCCTCAAGGGCTGGTTTGCCGCGGTCGCCTTCATGAGGGCGAACAAGGAACGCACGGTCGCGATGACCGCGCGCGTTCTCGACCAAAGCCCGGAGGTGACGAGCAAGATCTATGATGACGAGATCACGATGCTGTCCAATGACGGCAGCTTCGATCCCGAGGCGCTCGCGACCATCAAGGACTCTTTCCTCGAGATGGGCATCCTCGACCAGAAGCCGCGCGACGACCAGCTCCTGACGCGGCGCTTCTTGCCCGTGAAACCCTAGGCCGGCGCTCGATCAGCGCGCGGACGCGTATTTGCCGGTCAGTTGCGGCGTGGTGACGCCTTCGAGCTTCTTCTCTTGCCGCTCAAGCCGCGTCTCGCGCGCCCAACTCCGCTTCAATTCATCGCGCACATGAATGCGCAGCCGGCCCAGCCCTTCGGTCTCGATCTCGACGAGGTCGCCGTCCTGGAAAGCGCTCAACCCGCGATGATTGGTGCCGCTCGCCAGAATGTCGCCGGGCTCGAGCGTGTGGATGGAACTCATCCACTCGATGCAGCGCGGGATCTTGTGCGCCATGTCGCTGGTGTTGAAGTTCTGCTTGAGAGCGCCGTTCACCCACAGACGAATCTGCAGATGATGGGGATCGCGGATTTCATCGGCGGTTACGAGGTACGGACCGATGGGCGCGAAGGTGTCGCGCGACTTCATTTGATAGAAGGTGTTGCCGGCGGGCGGCAGGCCGCGCGCCGAGCCGTCGATGAAGTTGACGTAGCCGAAGACATGGCTCATGGCATCGGCGCCGCTCACGCGCGTCGCGCGCTTGCTGATGACGACCGCCAACTCGGCCTCGCCCTCGAAGATGGTGGCGGGCACGTCCGGCAGCACCATGGTGTCGTCATTGCCGATCACGGCGTTGGGTGATTTGTGGAAAGCGTTGATCGGCGCCGGCTCGCTCCGCGTGCCGTCCTCCATGTAGTTGACCGCCATACAGTCGATGTTGCCGGGCTTGGGCAGCGGCGGCCGGATCCTGACCGCGGCGAGCGGCACGCCCTGGCCGCGCGCAGCGGCGTCTTCGAGCCGCTTGCGATATTCGCCGAAGCGCTCGATCAGCCCGTTGATCATATTATGCGGCCCGGTATGCGGGATGTCCCGCACCACCGATGACACGTCGACGACGGCGTCGGCCGTGAGGACGCCCAGCTTGTAGTCGTCGAAATACATGAGCTTCATGTTGCGCTCCCCTCGCCGGCGGTTGCCGCATTATGACGCCCGAACCCGCCGCCGATGCAAGCCGAGAATAGCCGAGATGCCGCGGGCGGCGGTCTGCCGTACCCGCTTCGGTCGCGTCGCATGGCTTGTCGCCATGCGCGAGCCTGATAGACTGCGATGCCAACGACAGGGTCAGGAGATCAGCATGAGAGTTTCAAAACCGGGCCGTGCAGTAACCGCAATCTCGACCGCCGACGAGCAATCCATCACCGTGCGCAATCACGATCTGGCGCGCGATCTCATCGGCGTCGTCAGCTTCACAGAATTCTTCTTCCTGCACGTGACCGGCCATCGCCCGACCGAGAATCAGCGCTTCTTCCTCGACGCCTTGCTGGTCTCGATCGCCGAGCATGGCCTCACCCACACCGTGCTATCGGCCCGGATGACCTTTGCCGCCGCGCCGGACGCAATGCAGGCCGCGGTCGCGGCCGGCGTGCTCGGCTGCGGCACCGTGGTCCTCGGCACTGCCGAGCTGTGCGCGCGCCTCCTGGCGCGGGCCGCCGCCGAGGCCGAAGGCAAGCCGGCGGCCGAGCGCGATGCCATCGTGCTGCGCCTCGCCCGCGACATCCACGCACGCGGCGAGCGCCTGCCGGGATTCGGGCATCCCCTGCACAAACCCGTCGATCCGCGCTCGGTGCGGCTCTTGTCGCTGGCCGACCAGCGCGGCGCCGCCGGCATTCATGTCGATTTGCTGCGCCGCCTCGACCGCGCGGCTGCGACGGTCTGGGGCAAGCCCTTGGTGCTCAATGTCTCGGGCGTGATCGCCGCCATCCTGCTCGATCTCGATTTTCCCGAGAGCGCGGTCAAGGGAATTCCGATTTTGGCGCGCACTGCCGGGCTCATCGGCCACCTCGCCGAGGAGCGCGAGACACCCATCGGCTTCTATATGGCGGCCAAGGCCGAGGAGGCGATCACCTATGTCGGCGGCGCGGCCGACACGGCGCGGTCATGAGCGTGATCAGGGCTCGTCCGCGACCGGGTTGCTGAGCGTGCCGATGCCGGAGACCGCGACTTCCACGACATCGCCGGGCTTGAGCCAGCGCGGCGGGTCGAAGCGAGCGCCCGCCCCGACCGGTGTTCCCGTCGAGATCACATCGCCGGGCTTCAGCTCGGTAAAGGTCGAGATGTAATTGATGAGGTAGTCGAAGGGAAAGATCAGGCTCTGCACGGTGTCGTCCTGACGCGTCTCGCCGTTGACGCGCGTGGTGACGCGCAGGCAGCCGAGATCGGGGCAGGAATCGGCCGTCACCAGCCAGGGCCCGATCGCCCCGGAGCGTTCGAAGTTCTTGCCTTGCGTCACGTTGAATTTGCCGTGGCGCGCCCAGTCGCGCACCGAGCCCTCGTTCATGATGGTAAGGCCGGCGATGTGGCGGAGCGCTTGCTCGCGTGGGATTCGGCGCCCGCCGCGGCCAATCACCAGGACGATCTCGCCTTCGTAGTCGAGCTGCTCGGATTCGTGCGGCCGGATGATCGGCGCCTCGTGCCCCACGAACGAGCCGCGCGTCCGCATGAACAGGCTCGGATACTTCGGCAGCTCGGAATTGTCGCGGTATTCCGCGTTACGGTTGGCGTAATTGACGCCGACGCAGAGGATCTTGTCGGGATCGGCGATCGGCGGCAGGTATTCGATTTCGCCAAGCGGGATTTCGGGCGCCGCCGCCTCGGCCACCCGCCGGACTTCGTCGAGCGCGTCCGCCGCCAAAATCTCGCGCAGCCCGCGCAGCTCTGATCTAAGACGGTTGCCGAGATCGACAATGCCATCCGCCGCGACCGCGCCAAGGGAAACGCGGCCCTTGTGTCGATAAGTCAAGAGCCGCATGGGCCTCCCCCTCGGCTTGGCGCGCGGCGCCGGTTGCAGAATGCGAAGGCGCTTCTGCCGGTGACCGCCTCAGAAAGGTTCGACCCAGGGCCGCAACTCGACCTCCCAGGTCCAGGCGCTGCGGTGCTGGCGGTGAATCCGCAGATAGGTGTCGGCGATGGCGTCGGGCTCGAGCAGCCCATCCTCGCCGCGGGCGGACGCGCGGGGATCGTTGGGTTGGCGGATGCCGCCATCGATGACGAAATGCGCGACGTGGATGTTCTGCGGCGCAAGCTCGCGCGCCAGGCTTTGCGCCAGCCCGCGCAGGCCGAACTTGCCCATCGCGAAGGAGGAGGATCGCGCGTAGCCCTTGATGCTGGCGGATGCGCCGGTGAAGAGCATCGATCCGTGGCCGCGCGCGAGCATCGCCCGTGCGGCTTGCTGGGCAACCAGGAATCCGCCGTAGCAGGTTACCAGGAGCCCTTTCAGGACCTCGTCGCAATCAAGCTCGCCGATGGCGCCGCGCGCGCGGTAGCTCGGGTTGTAGACGACGACATCGGGCGGGCCGAGCTGAGCCGCAAACGCGGCAAACAGCGCCTCGACCTCATCGCGCCGGCTGGCATCGCAGCGGAAGGCACGGGCGCCGGTTTCGGCGAGGAGACCTTCGAGTCTTTCCGGCCGCCGCGCGGCGAGCGCGACCCGCATTCCCTCCGTGGCGAATCGGCGGGCTAGTGCCGCGCTCAGACCCGCACCGGCGCCGACGATCAGGACGTTCTCGGCCACGGCGCCATCCTCGCACTCTCCGCCGGTTCGGGCGGCCGCGGCTTAGCGCGCGCGGCCCGGGCGCAGCACGAGTTCTGCCTCGGCCCGTGCAGCGGCGCGCTTCAATGCCTCGCGTTTCAGCTCGACCACGACCGGCTTGGCGTGCCGGCCGCGCACGATGCCGCTCGTGGCGAGCGACGGCGCCGCTCCACCCGGCATGCTCAGCCGAACCAGCCTGGGCGGCGCATCGCTGCTTAGAGTCGCGTCGACTTCCTGGCCCTTGTAGAGCCGGGTGATGCCCATCTCCTCCAGGAGAGCGGCCTCCACCGGTACGTCGCCGGCATGGCCGGGCAACCGCAGCGCACCACGCTTCTGGTGCATGTCATACCACTTCACTACCCCGCGGAGCATACCGATCGGCATCTCGAATGGGATGCCAGCAGCGGGAGCGGCCGCGACGACCTCGGCGCGGCGCACCAGTTTGGGCGCCGGCGGAGTTGGCATCGGCTCATTCGCCTCGGGACGCGCGGCGAGAGTCTGGCGGCGCCGAGCGCGTGGCGCTGCCGCCGGCGGCGCTTTCGCGGCGGCGCGCGAACGAGCCTCCGTCGGATTCTTGGCGGCCGGTACAGCCGCGAGGCGCGCGAGCGCGGCGTAAACACCGCGAACGAGGTCGGGAACCTCTTCCTGCGGAGTGCGACGATGCGCCAAAAGCTTAGCGACGACGCGAGCGGTATCCGTCATTGCGACAGTCATGCGATACTACCTTCCGGGTGGCCCTGAACTGTGAACCGGACAGCGCCGGTAAGGCGCTGCGGGGATGACCGCTATCCCGTTAACGTCGGCTAAACTCGAATTATCCGGCCCGCGGCAGCGAACGAGACTCTTTGACGTGCAATATCGGACGCGGGATCACGGGGTTCGGCAGGCGAAGACTCGGCGATGCAAGATGGCAGAAAGGACTCGCTAACACAAAATGTTTGCATATGCCCTCGATGTTGGCAAGTCCGACGATGAGAGCGCTCGGAGCCTGCGTCGGCGCCGAAACCGGTTCTAGTGGTTCCTGGCCCTCGGCATTGACCAATGGCGGCGCTGCGCGATCATTCGAGGCGTAGGCGCAACGGCGCGCTCGTCGTGGCTGTGGGCGTGCTCATGTTGTGGCTCTTGCTCGCCGGCGAGACGAGTCTGGCGGGCACTGCCGCGGGCGTTCTGGTCGCGGCGGCGGCCGGAGCCTGGTCGGTCCTGGGCGATCTCTGATCGCCGCCGGATCGTCTGCCGCGTCGCGTTCAGTGCTGCGTCGCGAGAGCCCGGGCGAGTTGGCTTAGGGCCTCCTGGTGACGTTCATTCGGGATTTGCGCGAAATTGCGCGCGAGCTCCAGACACATCCGTTCCCGCGATGTCACCGGGTGTACGGCGCCGTGCTCTTGCCCAATCCCCTCGAAGAAATGGCTCACCGGGACGCTCAGCACGCGCGCGATCTGGTAGAGGCGAGCCGCGGAGACACGATTAAGGCCGCGCTCGTATTTATGGGCCTGTTGATAAGTCACGCCGATGAGATCGGCGAGCTGCTGTTGCGTCAGGCCGAGCATGATTCGACGCTCGCGGATCCGGGCACCGACATGACGATCGATATCCTGGGTCCGGCTGGTTGTTCGCTTCATTTCCGTCACGCTCATGGGTTCCACAAACTGCAAGAGTTAAAGACCGGCCCACCACAGGATAGGCCGACGCTCCACTTGGCGATCTGCGCTCATGCAAAGGTGCTTGCAACCGGAAGACGCAGCGAAAATCCATCGTGCGTCGCGGCTGCCTGGTCGCCCATAAGGTAGTCGCCACCATTCTCCTTTTCAACCGCACGTGGCGGCGATCGGTTCCCGAGGCTGAGCGAAGATATGCCGCTACAGGCTGCCATCGCAGGCGAGCTAAAGCGCGGATGCAGGCCATTCCTGGCCTTCTCCTCCGCCTTCCCGATCTCCGCCGCCCCGCGCCCTGATCCAGGACGGCGGTGACAAGATTGGGGCAGGACCGCCTTGCCGCAGGCGCATGGCTTGCAATCGCAGCGGCGTTTGACAGCCGGGCCGGTGGGATGTTAACCAGCCGATCTCCACGACGGCAGCTTTCAGGCGAATCCATGCCGCGGATATCGGTCGGCGACGGCCATTTCTATTACGAGCGACATGGCGCGGGCTTTCCCGTATTCCTAATTACCGGACTGAGCGGATACGCCGAATATTGGCACGATCAGATCCCGGCATTCGCCCGCTCCTTCGAGGTGATCGTTCACGATCACCGCGGCGTCGGGCAGAGCGATCCCGCGCGCGGCGCCTTCACCATGGAGCGGCTCGCCGCCGACGCCGTCGCCCTGATGGACGCGCTCGGGATCGAGAAGGCCCATGTCGTCGGCCACTCCGCCGGCGGCGCCGTCGCCCAAGTGCTGGCGGCCGAGCACCGGCAGCGACTTGCCAGCATCGTGATCGCCGCCAGTTGGACCAAGGCCGATGCCTATTTCCGCCGCCTCTTTGGCCTGCGGAAGGAACTGCTCCTGCGCCTTGGGCCGGCGACCTATGTGCAGGCGAACAGCCTGCTGCTCTATCCGGCCGCCTATGTCTCCCGCAATAACGAGAAGCTCCGACAGCTCGAGGCGCGCTCACTTGCGACCTTCCCCTCGCCCGAGACGGTCATGAGCCGGATCGACGCGATCCTGGCTTTCGATCGCACCGCGGACCTCGGCCGCTTCCGAACGCCTACTCTCGTGGTTGCGGCACAAGATGATCTGGTGACCCCGGCCTATTTCTCCGAGGAGCTCGCGCGGCGGATTCCCGGGGCGGAGGCGAAATTCTTTCCCCAGGGCGGCCACTATTTCACACAGGTAATGGCGCGCGAGTTCAATCAGGCGGTGCTGCCGTTCCTTGCTGCGCACACCCCGGCGGAAAGGGTAATCTCCCGGTAAATCTTTCTGTTTAGTCGTTGTTAAAGCTTTTCTTTGTAACATTCGATGCGGCGATAGGGCGGTGCCGGCGTCGCGCAAATGAACTCTGTAATGCAGGTGCTCCCGCATCCATGGTTCAGGAGGAAAACCTTGCTTTCGCGCACGTTCTGGCGGCGCTTGCCGCTGCCGGAGACGTTGCCTATGTCTGGGACCTCGCCACCGACACCATAGAGTGGCATGGCTCGCCCCGGATGCTCGGCCTGACCGAGTCCGAAGCCGTCGCCAGCGGTCGTGGCTTCGCCCTTCGCATCAACCCCGACGACCTCTTGCTTCGCGTGCAGCGCCTTCAGGCGCATTACGCACGCGGCGCCGCTTTCGATTGCGAGTATCGGGTGCGGCTGACCGGCGGCGGATTCGCCTGGCTCCATGAGCGCGGCGCCGCCGAGTTCGACGAGGTCGGCCGACCGCGCCGCATGCTTGGCGTTCTGCGCGTCATTACCGCGCGCAAGACGCAGGAGCAGCGGCTCGAGTATCTCGCCAGCTACGACGAGCTCACCGGCCACTACAACAAGTCCCGTCTCCGGGACGTGCTCGAGCACATGCTGGCGCAGAGCCAGCGTTCCGGCGTGCCCGGCGCCTTGCTGGCCGTGGGCATCGACAAGCTCTCCAGCATCAACGACGCCTTCGGCTGCGAGGCTGCTGACGGCGTGATCATCGAGATCGGCCAGCGGCTCGACCGCTGTCTGCGCGTGAGCGACGTCATCGGCCGGGTCGGCGGCGATCGGTTCGGCATCGTCCTCGCGAGCTGCGCCGAGCAGCATGTCGGTCCCACCGCCGAAAAGATTCTCGCTTCGGTCAGCCAGATGCCGATCGACACCCCGGCCGGCCCGATCTACGCCACCATCTCGATCGGCAGCGCCACCTTTCCCGATCAGGCGCAAACGGCCTACGAAATCATGACGCGGGCCGAGACGGCACTCGCCGAGGCGAAGCGCGCCGGCCGCGATTGCTTCGCGCCCTATCGGACGACGGAAGAGCAGCGGCGTCGCCACCGCATCGGCATGGAGCTGGGCGAGCGGGTTCAGCGCGCGCTGCATGAAGAGCGCCTGACCTTCGCCTACCAGCCTGTGGTCGACAGCGTGACCGGCGCCGTCGACTATTACGAATGCCTCCTGCGCTTGATCGACGAGCAGGGCCGGGTCGTGGTTGCCGGAGAATTCGTCGCGGCGATCGAGCAGCTCGGCTTCATCCGCGTCATCGACCGCTACGTGCTCGAAAAAATCGCGGCGGAAGTGGAGGCGCACCGCGGCATTCGCCTCGGGCTCAACATTTCCGGGCTAACCGCCACCGACCGCGCCTGGCTGCGCGCCGCGACGGCGCTGCTGAAGGACAAGCCCGAGGTCGCGAGCAGGCTGGTGGTGGAGATCACCGAGACCGCGGCGCTGCATGATATCGAGGAATCCGCGGGCTTCGTCGGCAAGCTTCGGGACCTCGGCTGCCGCGTCGCGCTCGACGATTTCGGCGCCGGCTTCACCTCGCTGCGGCATCTCCAGGCGCTCGCCGTCGATACGGTCAAGATCGACGGCTCCTTCGTCCGCAATCTCGCGCAAAATCCCGACGACCAGGTGTTCCTGCGCCATCTCATCGGCCTGGCCAAAGGGCTCAATCTCCATATCGTCGCCGAATGCGTCGAGACGGCGCAAGAGGCGGCGATGCTGCGGCGCGACGGCGTCGGCTTCCTGCAGGGCTATTATTTCGGCGTGCCGAGCCTCGAGCGGCCATGGGCTGCCGCGGCGCAACCGGCGGCGCGGCCGCTCCTTGCCTCCGCCGTCGGTTCCTGACCCTTCAGTCCTTGCGCTCCTTGTTGAGCTGCTCGACCTGCTTCTGCAAGGTGTTGATGCGGTCCTTGTTGAGCTGCTCGACCTGCTTCTGCAAGGTGTTGATGCGGTCCTTCAACTCGTCGAGCGAGGCTTCTCCGGCGGCATCCTGACGCTCGGCGCGCGGCTTCTCCCCGCCCGGGGCGGGGAAGGGCGAGAACATCTTCATCGTCTTCTCGAACAGCGCCAGATTCTGCTTGCCCATCTCTTCGAGCGAGCCGAAGGGGAAAAGGCCGCCGAAGGCATCCTGCAGGCTCTTGCGCATTTGCTCTTGATTGCGCGCAAAGGCGTTCATGGCGTAGTCGAGATAGCGCGGCACCAGCCATTGCATGTTGTCGCCGTAGAGGCTGATGAGCTGCCGCAGGAAGCCCGTCGGCAGCATGTTCTGTCCCTTGTGCTCCTCCTCGACGATGATCTGGGTCAGCACCGAGCGGGTGATATCTTCACCGGTCTTCGCGTCATAGACGACGAACTCATTGCCCAGCTTCACCATGCTGCTCAGATCTTCGAGGGTGACGTAGCTGCTCGTTGCCGTGTTGTAGAGCCGGCGGTTGGCATATTTCTTGATCACCACCGGCGGCGCTTCGGTGCCGCTCTTCTCGTCCATCGGCGCTTGCCCCCTCTCGCGGTTGCCCCTCGCTGCACGGGAGTTCGAATCGCAGCATAGCAGCATTCCCTTCCCGATGCGCCATGCCTCAGCGCACCGGCCCGGCGCCTCCGCTGGCTTTGCGGCCACCCCGCCGATATAATGCCGTCCATGGCGCAACCGCCTGATTTTGCAGAGCTTGCTAAGCGGTATGTGGACCTGTGGCAGGACCAGTTGACGGCCATGGCGGGAGATCCCGCATTCGCCGAGACCATGTCGCGCCTTTTCCTGGGCGCGGCCCCTGCGGCTTGGCGGGCGCCGGGTGACGGCGGCTCCGCCGCCGCGGCTCGGCCCAAGGCCGCTGGCGCTGCACCTCCTGACGGCATACGCGACCTGGCTGAGTTCGCGCGCCGCCTTGCCGCTGTTGAAAAGCGGATCGCTGCCTTGGAGGCTCGAACTCGCGGCCGCGGCAATAAGCCTGCAAGGAAAGCTCGCCGAAGTCGAGCTTGACGAGATCTCCGGCGCGCTCGACGCCGAATTGAGCGCGCGCGCCGAGGCGTTCCGGGCCGGAGTGGCGCTCTACCGCCGCCATCCCTACCGCCGCGCGGCGAGCGACCCGCCGGTGCTATGGCAGGAGGGGACGACCCGCGTTCTTGATTACGGTGCGGCCGGCGACCCGCCGGTGCTTTTGGTCCCGTCGCTCGTCAACCGCGCCTACATTCTCGACCTCGCGCCCAAGAAGAGCCTGGTGCGCTTTCTCGCCGCCCGGGGTCTGCGGCCGCTGCTCGTCGATTGGGGCGGTCCCGGAGAGCTCGAGCGCGGCTTTACGCTCACCGACTATATCGCCGGCCGGCTCGATGCGGCGGCGCTGGCGGCGGCGGACGCCACGGGCGCCAAGCTTGCCGTCGTCGGCTATTGCATGGGCGGGCTGCTGGCGGTGGCGCTTGCGGCGCGGCAGCCGCGGCTGGTGCGCGCGCTCGCACTGCTCGCCACGCCCTGGAGCTTCCACGCCGAACGCGCCGGCCAGGCGCGGCTTCTCGGAGCCTTGGCCGAGCCCTTGGCCGTCGCCTATGCCGCCTTCGGCGTGCTGCCCGTCGATGTGCTTCAGGCGCTGTTTGCGGCACTTGACCCGCTGCTGACGCTGCGGAAATTCACCCGCTTCGCCACGCTGCCGCAGGACAGCGCCGCCGCTTCCGGCTTCGTCGCGCTCGAGGACTGGCTCAACGACGGCATACCCTTGGCGCTGCCGGTGGCCCGCGAGTGTCTCGGCGATTGGTATGGCGGGGACACCCCGGGCCGCGGGCTCTGGCGCGTTGCGGGAATGCCGGTACGGGCCGAGCGCATCACGCAGCCGAGCCTGGTCATCGTGCCGGCGCAGGACCGGATCGTGCCCCCGGCGACCGCGGCGGCGCTGTGGACCATGCTGCCCGCGGCGGAACGGTTGCAGCCCCCGCTCGGCCATATCGGCATGATGGTGGGGGGCGAAGCGCCGCAGGCGGTATGGCAGCCGCTCGCTCGCTGGCTCAAGCGCCACGGCGACCCCGGCCGATCGCTCCATCCGGTGGGTTCCAAAAAGCGTCGGCACCGACTATTTAGACAGGACGGCCGCAACGCTTCCTGACAAAGAGGTAAACTCTGATGACGCAAATCGTAATCGCCGGCGCCATACGCACACCGGTCGGCTCCTTCAACGGCAGCCTCAGTTCGGTCCCGTCACATTATCTCGGTCAAGTCGCCATCGCCGAGGCGATCAAGCGCGCCCGCGTCGCGCCGGGTGAGGTTTCCGAGGTCATCATGGGCCAGATCCTGGCGGCGGGCGAAGGCCAGAACCCGGCGCGGCAGGCGGCGGTCGGCGCCGGCATCCCCTATGAAGTGACGGCCTATGGCATCAATCAGCTCTGCGGTTCGGGCTTGCGCAGCGTCGCCTTGGGCTATCAGGCGATCCAGGTCGGCGATTCATCGATCGTCGTCGCCGGCGGCCAAGAGAGCATGAGCCAGGCGCCGCACTGCATGTATCTCAGGAACGGCGTCAAGATGGGCAACGCCGAACTGATCGACACCATGATCAAGGATGGGCTGTGGGACGCCTTCAACGGCTACCACATGGGCAATACGGCGGAGAATGTGGCGCAGCGCTGGCAGATCACGCGCGAGCAACAGGACGCCCTCGCTGCGCGCTCGCAGGCACGCGCCGAGGCGGCGCAGAAATCGGGCCGCTTCAAGGACGAGATCGTCCCGGTGAAGATCGCCACGCGCAAGGGCGAGACCATCGTCGATGCCGATGAATACCCCAAGCACGGGACTACGGTGGAAGTGCTGGCGAAGCTCCGTCCGGCCTTCGACAAGAACGGCACCGTGACCGCCGGCAATGCCTCGGGCATCAATGACGGGGCGGCGGCAGTCGTGCTGATGACGGCGGAGGAGGCGCAACGGCGAGACCTGAAGCCTCTCGCGCGCATCGTCTCCTGGGCGACGGCCGGGGTCGATCCGGCGGTCATGGGCAGCGGACCCATCCCAGCGAGCCGGCTGGCGCTCAAGCGCGCCGGCTGGAAGGTGGAGGATCTCGACCTCATCGAGGCCAACGAAGCCTTCGCGGCCCAGGCCTGCGCCGTCAACAAGGATCTGGGTTTCGATCCCGAACGGGTCAACGTCAATGGCGGGGCGATCGCAATCGGCCACCCGATCGGCGCCTCGGGCGCTCGGATCCTGGTCACGTTGCTGCACGAGATGGGCAAGCGCAACGCCAAAAAGGGCTTGGCGACGCTCTGCATCGGTGGTGGGATGGGCATCGCCATGTGCGTCGCGCGGGACTGAGCGAAGGCGGCGGGCCGCCCTTTAAGAAAACGCTTGATGGGAGGAGGTTGAGATGGGACGTGTGGCAATCGTGACCGGCGGCACGCGCGGCATCGGCCGGGCTATCTCTGTCGCGCTCAAGGAGAGCGGCTACAAGGTCGCCGCCAATTATGCCCGCGACGACGCGGCGGCAAGCCGTTTCTCGGAGGAGACGGGGATTCCGAACTACCGCTTCGACGTCGCGAGTTTCGACGCCTGTGCCGCGGCGGTGAAGCGGATCGAGGCCGACCTCGGAGCGATCGAGGTGCTGGTCAACAACGCCGGCATCACCCGCGACGCCATCCTCTCCAAGATGACGCCGGAGCAGTGGAACGCCGTGATCGCGACCAATCTGACCTCGTGTTTCAACATGTGCCGCCAGGTGTTCGAAGGCATGCGTGAGCGCCGCTTCGGCCGCATCGTTAACATTGGCTCGGTCAACGGCCAGGCCGGGCAGTACGGCCAAGCGAATTACGCCGCGGCGAAATCGGGAATCCACGGCTTCACCAAGGCTCTGGCGCAGGAGGGCGCCTCGCGCAGCGTCACCGTCAACGCCATCGCGCCCGGCTACATCGATACCGAGATGGTGCGCGCGGTTCCCGCGAATGTGTTGGAGAAGATCATCGCCCGCATTCCTATTGGACGGCTCGGACACGCCGAGGAGATCGCCCGCGGCGTGCTGTTCCTCGTTTCCGACGAAGGCGGCTTCATCACCGGCTCGACGCTGTCGGTCAACGGCGGCCAGCACATGTATTGAGGCTCATGCCGGCGGCGGCACCGTGAGCGCCATCGACTTGCGCGCCGAGAACGCCAGAAACCAGCGGGCAAGCTGGCGGTGGCGGTTGCGCCACTCCTCGCTCTGATAGCGCAGGTCGAGATAGCCGAGGGCGCAGCCGATGGTGATCTGTCCGATGGTGGGCGCGCCCTCCGCCGCGCTGCCGAGTTCGCCGCTCTCGACTTCCATCTCGAGCGCGGCCAGCGCGCTGCGGACCTTGCGCAGCTGCGCGTCGATCCAATCCTGCCACTGATACTCCTGGGGCCGCACCATCTCGTAGCGGCCGAGGATCGCCGCTTCGAGCACCCCGTCGCCGAGCGCCTGCTGCCGCAGCGCGATCCAGCGCTCCTTGCCGTCCGGCGGGAAGATCTTGGGCCCGTCGTGGAGCGTGTCGAGATATTCGCAGATCACCGGCGAATCATAGAGCACGAGGCCATCGTCCGTGGTCAGCGCCGGGAGCTTCACCAGCGGATTTTCGCGCGTCAGCTCGGCGTTGGGCTTGGTCGGCGCGACTACCGACGGGACGCGCTCGATGCGCTCGGCAAGGCCGGTCTCCAGCGCCACGACCATGACCTTGCGGACGAAAGGCGAAGTCGGCGAATAGCGGAGCTTCATGGCGGCCTCTGCAATGGGTTTCCGGCTCAGGTCAGAAATTGTCCTTGCGCTTGCGGATCGCGGCGAAGGTCGCGACCGGGTCGCCGGGAGTCCCGGCGGCGGCCTGCAGCGACGAGCGGTCAGCGCGAAGGAAGGGATTGGTGGCGACCTCCTCGCCCAAGGTCGCCGGCACGGTCGGGCGGCCCGCGGCGCGCAGAGCATCGACGGCGCTTGCCCGCGCGACGAGGTCGGCGTTTTGCGGCTCGACGGTGAGCGCGAATCGCGCATTCGCTTGGGTGTATTCGTGCCCGCAGTAGACGCGGGTTTCCGGCGGCAGCGCCCTGAGCTTGCCGAGCGAGCGCCACATCTGCTCTGGCGTTCCCTCGAAAAGCCGGCCGCAGCCCATGAGAAAGAGCGTGTCGCCGCAGAAGAGCGCGCGTGATTCCACGAACCAGTAGGCGATATGTCCGCGTGTATGGCCGGGCACGTCGAAGACGCGCGCGACCGCGCCGCCCAGCGCGTATTCGTCGCCCTCGCCGACCGCAACGTCGATGCCGGGAATGCGGTCGCGGTCGGCGCGCGGACCGACGATGATGCAGTGGGTCGCGGCCTTGATCTCGATATTGCCGCCGGTATGGTCGTGGTGATGGTGCGTATTGAGGATGTGCGTGAGCCGCCATCCGGTCTCTTCGAGCATATCCAGCACCGGCGCCGCGACCGACGGGTCGACGACTGCGGTGGCGGCGCTCGCCGGCTCGCGGATCAGATAGACATAGTTGTCCCGGAGCACCGGGATCTGGCGAATGATGAGTTCCGGCACGGCCCACTCCACACACTGGACGGCTGAGCCTAACCTAAATCGCCCGCCCGTCCCATGCTACACTCGCCTCATGTACGCCGACGTCGTCGACCTCAGGGATTTCTATGCCGGGCGATTGGGCCAGGTGGCGCGGCGCATGATCGGCCGGCGCATCCGCCTGATCTGGCCCGACCTTTCGAATATGCGGCTGTTGGGGCTCGGCTACGCGACGCCGTATCTGCGCCCGTTTCTCGCCGAGGCGGAGCGGGTGGGCGCGATGATGCCGGCCTCGCAGGGGGTGCTGTCCTGGCCGGCCGAGGGGCCGAACCGGGTGGCGCTCGCCGACGAGGGGGACCTGCCGCTCGAGGATTTCTCGATCGACCGCGTCCTGCTCGTCCATGGCGTCGAATTCAGCGAGCAGGTGCGGCCGCTGCTGAAGGAGGTCTGGCGCGTGCTGGCTGCCGGCGGACGCCTCCTCATCGTCGTGCCGAATCGGCGCGGCATTTGGGCGCACATCGACAACACACCTTTCGGGCAAGGGCACCCCTATACGCCGAGCCAGCTGTCGCGCCTGCTGCGTGACGAGGGCTTCACGCCCGAGCGCAATGCGGCCGCGCTCTTCGTTCCGCCGACCACCTCGCGGATGATGCTGCGTTCTTCCTTCGCCTGGGAGCGGCTGGGCGAGCGCTGGTTCAGCACCTTCGGCGGCGTTGCCATGGTCGAGGCAACCAAGCAGATCTATGCCAAGCCCGCGCCGACGCAGCGCCGGCAGCAGCCGCGCCGAGTCTATCTGCCGATCGGCCAAGGGACGCCCAGTCCGATCGGCCGCTGAGCCTCAGCGCGACCGCGACAGCAGGAACAGGGCCTGCTCGGCTAGGAGATTGGCCAGCGCCCCCTGCGGGTTGAGCGAGAAGGGACGCCCCCAGCGGTCGAGGCTGACGCTGCGCTCGACGACGATGCCCGCTTCGGCGCACAACCCGACGAAGTCGCGGATGGTGCAAAGGTGGATGTTGGGCGTCTCATACCACGGCTGCGCCAGAAGCTTGGTCATGGGCATGCGGCCGCGCAGCATCAGGTCGAGGCGGATGCGCCAATGTCCGAAATTGGGAAACGAAACAATGGCGCGCCGGCCGATGCGCACGAGATGGGCGATCGCGCGTCGCGGGTTGCGCGTCGCCGGCAGCGTCTGGCTCAACACGGCGTAATCGAAGGCATCGGAAGGATAGGCCTCGAGATCGTTGTCGGCGTCGCCCTGGATCACCGAAAGGCCGTGGCGAACGCAGGCATTGACGCCCGACTGGCTCAGCTCCATGCCGCGGCCGTCGACGCCTTTGTGGTGGACGAGATAGGAGAGGAGCTCGCCGTCGCCGCAGCCGACATCGAGCACGCGCGAGCCCGGCTCGACCATGCTCGCGACCAAGCGCAAATCGGCGCGAAGCTCCGACGAAGTTGCCGGAGCCGGCGCGGCAAGACGGCCTTCCGGGCTCACGGATCGACGAGACCGCAATGCTGCGCGCAGCCGTCGAGGAAGCCGCGCAGCGTGGCGAAGAATTCGGGCTCCTCGAGCAGGAAGGCGTCGTGGCCCTTGTCGGTCGCGACTTCGACGAAGCTCACATTGGCGGCGACGGCGTTGAGCGCGTGCACGATCGACCGGCTCTCGCTCGTGGGATAAAGCCAGTCGCTGGTGAAGGAGATGACGCAGAAGCGCGTGCTCGCGCCGCGAAAGGCATTGGCCAAGACGCCGCCGTGCTCGGCCCCGAGGTCGAAGTAGTCGCAGGCGCGCGTGATGTAGAGATAGGAGTTGGCGTCGAAGCGCTCGACGAAGGTGATGCCCTGGTGGCGCAAGTAGTTCTCGACCTGGAAATCGGCATCGAAGCCGTAGCTGATGCCCTGGCGGTCCTGCAGATTGCGGCCGAACTTGCGATGCAGCGCCTGCTCGGACAGATAGGTGATGTGCGCGGCCATGCGCGCCACGGCGAGGCCGCGCGCCGGCTGGGTCCCGCGCTCCAAGTAGTTGCCGCCGCACCAGTTGGGGTCGGCCATGATCGCCTGCCGGCCGACCTCGTGGAAGGCGATGTTCTGCGCCGAATGCCGCGCCGCCGTCGCGACCGGCACCGCGGCGAAGACGCGCTCGGGATAGGATGCCGCCCATTGCAGCACCTGCATTCCGCCCATCGAGCCGCCGATGACGCAGAACAGCCGCTCGATCCCGAGGTGATCGATGAGCCGGCGCTGCGCTCGCACCATGTCGGCGACGGTGATGACGGGAAACCCCAGCCCCCAGGGCTTGCCCGTCGCCGGATTGATCTCCATCGGCCCGCTCGATCCCATGCAGCCGCCGAGCACGTTGGCGCAGATCAGGAAGTAGCGCTCGGTGTCGAGAACCTTGCCCGGCCCGGCCAGCGTGTCCCACCAGCCGGGCTTGCCGGTGACGGGATGCGTCTCGGCGACATACTGGTCGCCGGTCAGCGCGTGACAGACTAGGATGGCGTTCGAGCGCGCGGCATTGAGACTGCCGTAGGTTTGGTATGCAACCGTGTAGGGGCCGAGCGCCACGCCGGAATCAAGCATCAAGGGCTCTGCCACGGTCAGGCGAAAGCCGGGACGGTCGAATTCGGGTGCGACGCCGGTTGGCGAAGGGGCGGACAGACTCACGCCGGTTGAGGCCATGGAAAATATAGCTCCGCCGTTCGTGCCGGCAGGTGCTGGAACGCATAGCTAGAAAGCAAGGGCCTCCCGTGTCAACGTTTTCTTTGCTTTCATGGCGTGGGCGAACTATCAGTATGCTTTTCCAGCGCACGTGAATCGCTCATGGCCGATAGCACGCCAAGCCCCACCTCTTCGTCCCCCGGCAGGCGGCCGCCGCTGCCGTCGGAACGGAAGCCGAAGGTCGCGTCGGCCACGGTCACGGGCGAGGCGGCGGAGGCGATGACGCCGCCGCCGGATCCCGCCGCGCTCGAGGCGCTGCGCCATCGGATCGACGAGATCGATGACCAGATTCAGGATTTGCTGATTCGGCGTGCCGAGGTCGTCGAAGGCGTGGACCGCGTCAAGCGCGCCGGCAATCTTGCGGCGCTGCGTCCCGGCCGCGAGGCGCAGATCCTGCGCCGCCTCGTGGCGCGTCATCGCGGTCGCTTTCCGCACCGTATCCTGCTGCGGATTTGGCGCGAGATTCTGAGCGGCACGATTGCGATGCAGACTGATTTTGCCGCGGCCGTTCTGGTGAGCGAGGAGCGGCCCGGCTTCTGGGATCTGGCGCGCGATCATTACGGCAGCCATACGCCGATGCTGACCTATCGGGCCTCCGGTGAGGTGATCGGAGCCGTCGCCGAGGGGCGCGCGGCAGTGGGCGTTCTCCCGCTGCCGCAGGAGGGCGACCGGGATTTGTGGTGGCGCTATCTCACTGTAAGCGATCGGATGAAGCCGCGCGTCATCGCGCGGCTGCCGTTTGCCGGCGCGGGCAATGCACGGGGCAATGGCGGAAACGCGCTGGTCATCAGCCTCGTCGATCCCGAGCCGAGCGGCGAGGATTGCGGCTTGCTCGCGCTCGATACCAACGCCGATCTGAGCCGCGGCCGCCTGGTTGCGGCATTGAAAGGCGCCGGATTCGCGGTGACGCCGCTTGCCATGGTGTCGGGCGAGGGCTGGGATTCGCACCTCTTCGAGATCGACAATCTCCTTTCGGTCGAGGACCCGCGTCTTGCGACCGTGCTGAAGTCATTGGGCGACACTCCGCCGCGGGTGTCGCTGCTCGGCTTCTATGCGCGGCCATTCGCGCCGGCTGCGCTCGACGGCGATGCGCAAAAGTGACCATGGACGGACATCCGGTCCCACGTCCCGGCATACTCGGCATCGACCGCTATGTCGGCGGCGACGCCAAGATCCCCGGTGCCGCGCGCGTCATCCGCCTCGCCTCGAATGAGAGCGCGCTCGGCCCGAGCCCGCGCGCCATCGCCGCCTACAACGCGCTCGCGGGAGAGATCCATCGCTACCCCGACGGCGCCTGTCATGATCTGCGTCAGGCGCTTGCGCGCTATTACGGTCTCGATCCCGCGCGCCTCGTCTGCGGCAGCGGCTCGGACGAGCTCATCGGCCTGCTGGTGCGGGCCTATGCCGGGCCCGGCGACGAGGTCCTTTACAGCCGGCACGGCTTTCTCATGTACCCCCTCGCGGCGATGGCGTCGGGTGCCACGCCGGTCGCGGCAGCCGAGAAGAATCTAATCTTCGACGTCGATGCCGTGTTGGCGCGCGTAACGGCGAAGACGCGCCTCGTCTTCATCGCCAATCCCAACAACCCGACCGGTACCTATATCGGACGCGACGAGCTGCGGCGGCTGCATGCGGGGCTGCCGTCCTCGGTGCTGCTGGTCATCGATTCCGCTTATGCCGAGTTCGTCCAGCGTAACGATTACGAGCCGGGGATCGCGCTGGTAGACGCCGCCGAAAACGTCGTGATGGCGCGGACCTTCTCGAAGATCTATGCGCTGGGCGGGCTGCGGCTCGGCTGGGTCTATTGCCCTCCGCGCGTCGCCGACGTGCTCAATCGGGTGCGCAATCCCTTCAACGTCAATGCGGCGGCCCAGGCCGCGGGAATTGCGGCGCTCGAAGACGTGGCGGCGCTCGACCGCGCGCGCGAGCACAACGACATCTGGCGGCCCTGGCTCGAGCGCACGCTCGCCGGCTTGGGCCTCGAAGTCAATCCGAGTGCGGCGAATTTCGTGCTGGTGCGCTTTCCGCCGGCGCCGCGCGATGCCGCGGCCGCATTTGCGTTCCTGCAGTCGCGCGCCATTCTCACCCGCAAGGTCGGCGCCTATGGCCTCGGCGAATGGCTCAGGATCACCATCGGCAGCGAGGAGGAGATGCGCGCCGTCGCCGCCGCCGTCGCCGATTTCCTCGGCCAGCGATGAGCGGCGCCGCGTTCTCCCGCGTCGCGCTCATCGGCATCGGCCTCATCGGCTCGTCGCTCGCGCGGGTGCTGCGGCGCGACAAACTCGCGCACGAGCTGGTCGCCTGCGCGCGCCGGCAGGAGACGCTCGACACCGCGCGCGCGCTCGGGCTCGCCGACGCCTTCACCACCGATCCGGCCGAAGCCGCGCACGGCGCCGATCTGGTGATCATCGCCTCGCCGCTTTCGACCTATGCCGAGATCGGCCGGCGCATCGCCGGCGAGCTGCGGCCGGGCACGATCCTGACCGATGTGGGCTCGGTCAAGGCAGCCGTCATCCGTGATCTCGCGCCGATCCTGCCCGAGGGCGCGCATCTCGTGCCCGGTCATCCCGTCGCCGGCACCGAGCATTCCGGTCCGGCCGCCGGCTTCGCCGAATTGTTCCGCGACCGCTGGTGCATTTTGACGCCGCCGCCCGAGACCGACCCGCTGGCAGTCGCTCGGGTCACTCAGATGTGGCAGAGCGCCGAGATGAAAATCGTCACCATGGACGCCGAGCATCACGACAAGGTGCTGGCCATCACATCGCACCTGCCGCATCTCATCGCCTATACGATCGTCGGCACCGCGACCGACCTCGAGGAGGCGCTCAAATCGGAGGTGATCAAATTCTCGGCTGGCGGCTTCCGCGATTTCACCCGCATCGCCGCCTCCGATCCGGTGATGTGGCGCGACGTCTTCCTCAACAACCGCGAGGCGGTGCTCGAGATGCTCCAGCGCTTCACCGAGGATCTGACCGCCTTGCAGCGCTCGATCCGCTGGGGCGAGGGCGACAAGCTCGAGGATCTCTTCATCCGTACCCGCGCCATCCGCCGCTCGATCATCGAGGCGAAGCAGGCTTAGGCGCCGGCTCACTCCCAGACGATATGGGGCAGCCGCACGACGGGTGCGGGGCCGAGGAAAAGCTGGTCGCTCTGCACCGTGACGGGCAGGCTGACCGCTTGCCGCCCGTCGGCGCCGGGCTTCGCCATGATGCCGAGTGCCGCCTTCGCCAGACCCGCGAAACGATCCCTAAGATTGCCTGAGGCCACCGCCGCATCGATCACCAGCTCCGGGCTCGTCATCGTCGCGCTCATCGCGCCCATCGGCTGCAGGGCCTCGTCGAGCGCGAGCGTGCCGCTGAGGCTGGCGCTCATTTTTCCCCAAACGAGCCGCGCGCTCTCGATCTCGAGCGTGCCGCCGCCGTCGCGCCAGGCGGCGAGCGCCGCGGCGAGCGGCCCCGGCGGCAGCGATCCCTTGAGCTGCGCGGTCAGCGACAGGATGTCGATGGTGGGGCCGAAGCTCGGCACGGCAACGGGCAATGTCACCGTGTCGAAATTGACGGCGAGCGAGAGCATGGTGTCGAGATGGCTCGCGGGAGCCCGCAACGGCAGAGCAATCTGCGCCGCCGCAGTCTCGATTGCGAGCCCCTGAGCCAGCCCCTCCCCGGCGAGGGCATGCGCGCGCAGCGTGACGACGGTCTGGCCCGGGCTCTCGCTTGAGACGGCGCCATCGAAAGTGGCCGCCTCGAACGCCATGGCGGTGCCGGGCATCTCGAGGCGGGCACCTCGGGGCGCCGTGAAGCGCCAGCGGGAAAAATCCCAGGGCGTCGCAGCAAGGCGGAATTCCGCAGCGCTCAGCGTGTAAGAGTAGGGCCGGCGCGCCGCGAGCGTGGCGCCGGCGAAGCGCAGACGGAACGCCAGCGGATAGCCCTCGACCGTCGCCGCCTGCCAGCGCAAATCATAACCCTCGGCCCGCCGCGCCTCGGCCCAAGGCGCGATTTGGTTACCAAGGCGATGCGCGAAATAGAACCAATAGCCGCTATAGGCGAGCACAGCCAGTAGGAGCGCGACAAGCGGCAATAGGATACGGCGCATGCGGCTTATATAGAGAGATCGCTGGCGCCGGTCGATGCCGGTCGAAACGTCGAACCAATTCCGCGCCTCAGCCGCACTTCGAATAGTCGCAATTCGTGCACTGATCGCAGTTCTCGATGCGGATGAGCGCGGCCTGGCCGCATTTGGGGCACTGGGTAAGGCGGCGGCCGATCTCGGGCAGGTTCACCACCTGGCGCCCCCTGAGTTCGGGCGTCGCATCCCGCCGGGCGGGGAGGAAGCCGATGTCGATCATGTGGCGCTCGATGACGTCGCCGATGGCAGCCAGGAGCGAGGGCACGTAGCGGCCCTCCATCCACGCGCCGCCGCGCGGATCGAATACCGCCTTCATCTCGTCGACGACGAAGGACACATCGCCGCCGCGGCGGAAGACCGCGCTGATCATGCGCGTCAGACCGACGGTCCAGGCGTAATGCTCCATGTTCTTCGAGTTGATGAAGATCTCGAAGGGGCGGCGGCGGCCGTCCTGGACGATGTCGTTGATGGTGATGTAGATCGCGTGCTCGCCGTCGGGCCAGCGGATCTTGTAGGTCCGGCCGGGCAGCGCCTCCGGCCGGTCCAAGGGCTGCGTCATATAGACGACGCCGCCCGCCTCGTAGATGTCGGCGGCGCGCGGCCGCGGCGCGGGCAGCGGCAGCTCGGGCTGCTGCGTTGCCGGCTTCGCCTCCTTCTTGACCTCGAGCACCGCGCCCGTCACCTCGTTCGGCCGATAGGTGGTGCAGCCCTTGCAGCCCAATTCGTAGGCCCGGAGATAGACGTCCTTGAACTGCTCGAAGGCGAAATCTGCGGGAACGTTGATCGTCTTGGAGATCGAGCTGTCGACGTATTTCTGCACTACCGCCTGCATCACCAGGTGATCGGCCGGCGCCAGCGACTGCGCGTCGACGAAGCACTCGGGCAGCGGCGCGCCATCGCCCTTCATGCGCCGGAACAGGCGATAGGCGTAGTCGCTGACCTCCTCTTCGCGCCGGCTGCCGTCGGGCATCAGCACGTTGCGGCTGTAACTGAAGCTGAACACCGGCTCGATCCCGGAAGAGACGTTGTCGGCGAGGAGCGAGATCGTGCCGGTCGGCGCGACCGAAGTGATGAGCGAATTGCGGATGCCGTTCTTCGCGATCGCTGCGCGCAGCTCGGGAGCGAGCGCCGCCACGGTCTCGCCGGCCAGATACTTCTCGGCATCGAAGAGCGGAAAGGCGCCCTTCTCGGCGGCGAGTTCAGTCGAGGCGAGGTAGGCGGCATGCTGGATCGCCTTCATCCAGCTCTCGGTCAAGGCAACCGCCTCGGCCGAGCCGTAGCGCACGCCGCAGAGGATGAGGGCATCGGCAAGCCCGGTGACGCCGAGGCCGATGCGCCGCTTCGCTTGCGCCTCGTGCTTCTGCTCGTCGAGCGGGAAGCGCGAGATGTCGATGACGTTGTCCAGCATGCGGACGGCCACCGGCACCAGCCGCCCGAGCTCGTCGAGGTCGAGATGCGCTGCGCGCGTGAACGGCTCGCGCACCAGCACCGGCAGGTTGACCGAGCCCAGGAGGCAGGCGCCATAGGGCGGCAGCGGTTGCTCGCCGCACGGGTTGGTCGCGCTGATCGTCTCGCAGTAATAGAGGTTGTTGCGCCGGTTGATGCGGTCGATGAAGATCACGCCGGGCTCGGCATAGGCATAGGTCGCCCGGATGATCCTGTCCCACAGCTCGCGCGCCGGCACGACCTTAAAGGTGGTCCCGCCGAAGGTGAGCTCCCAGGGCGCGCCCTCCTTGATCGCCTGCATGAAGGCGTCCGTGACCAGCACCGACAGATTGAACATTTGCAGCCGGCCCGGCCGGCTCTTCGCCTCGATGAAGGCCTCGATATCCGGATGGTCGCAGCGCAGGGTCGCCATCATCGCGCCGCGGCGATAGCCGGCGCTCATGATGGTGCGGCACATCGCGTCCCACACATCCATGAACGAAAGCGGCCCCGAGGCGTCGGCGCCGACGCCCTTGACCGGCGCGCCCTTGGGCCGGAGCGTCGAGAAGTCGTAGCCGATGCCGCCGCCCTGCTGCATGGTCAGCGCCGCCTCGCGCAGCTGCGCGAAGATGCCGGACATGTCGTCGGGGATCGTCCCCATGACGAAGCAATTGAAGAGGGTGACGTTCCGGCCGCTGCCGGCGCCGGCCATGACCCGGCCCGCCGGCAGGAACTTGAAGGCCTCGAGCGCCTGATAGAACCGCTCCGACCAAGGGGCGGTATCGCGCTCAGGCTGCGCCACTGCCCTTGCAACCCGCCGCCAGCTGTCCTCGATGGTCTTGTCCACAGCCGCGCCGTCCGGCCCCTTGAGCCGGTATTTCATGTCCCAGATTTGTTGCGAGATCGAGGCGACGCTAGCCATGACGGCGGTTCCTTGCCGGTGAGAGCCCACGTGCAAACAACGAGGCGCGCGGCAACAGCGGGGTAAATCCCTGACCAACCAAAAAGATTAGCATTCGGCGGCACGCGGTCAAGTAAAAATGTTCTAGCTTTGTTTCCACCGCTGCCTCACCTGAGGATTTCCTCGCAAGACCTTGGCACCATGATGGTTAACGATTTGATGCCCGGCTTTCACGGGAGCAGCTGTCCACAGCTTTATCCTCAGCCACCAGTTGCGCCGTCGCCGCCTCGATGCACTCTTCGAGCAACGTCAGGACCGCCCGCCGGTCGCGGCCTGGCGGGATCGGCGGCAGAATCTCGACGATGATGCGCCCTGGCCGCCGGATGAAGCGGCGGCGGCCCCAGAACAGGCCGGAATTGACCGCGACCGGCACCAGCGGCAGGCCGAGATGCCGGTAGAGCGCGATGACGCCCGGCTGGTAGGGGACGCGGGATCCCACGGCGGTGCGAGTGCCTTCGGGAAAGATGACGATCGGGCGGCCCTGGTCGCGCGCTTCGATCGCCGCCGCCATCATGCGCTTCAATGCCGCCGCCCCGCCGGCGCGGTCGATCGCGATCATGCCGGCCTTGAGGGCGAACCAGCCGTAGAACGGGATGAAGCCGAGCTCGCGCTTGATGACCATGGCGGGGTCGCGAAACATCACCGGCACGGCAAAGGTCTCCCAAGCCGATTGATGCTTCATGGCGATGATGGCCGGCCCCGGCGGCAAATGCTCGCGGCCGCGCAGCTCGTGCCGGAGCCCGACGCACCAGCCGAGCAGCGCGAGCGTGCCGGCCGACCAGAAGGTGCCGAAGCGCATCATCCACAGCCGCGGCCCGAGCAGCAGCGGCAGTCCCACGATCCCCAGCATGGCAGTCCAGAGATAAAAGGCGATGTTGAACAGCAGCGAGCGCAGCGCGATCACCGCGCCGTCCTCGCCGTCGCGACCCCGCCGAGGAACACCGGCCGCACCAGCGCCAGCAGATACTTGTCGTATTCGCTGACGATCAGGTTCAACGTTCCCGGCCAGGCCCACCAGCGCGTTTTGACGCCTTCGGGGAAAACCGGATTGGCGATGATGACCACATCGGGCATGGCGCGCGAGAATTCGAGCAGGCTGCGCGGCATGTGATAGGAAGCCGTGACCAGCCGCAGCGAGTGAAAACCCTCATCGCGCATCCACTCCGCGGTCTCTACCGCATTGCCGAGCGTGTTGTCGGCGGTGTGGCCCAGCATGACGCAGCAGGCGACGCGGTCCGGCGATTGCCGCGAAACGCGCAGCAGCTCGCTGACGTCGACGCCCTGGTAGACGCCGGAGATGAAGAGCTTGCCGGCCTTGCCGGCGGCCAGAAGGGCGAGGCCGCTCTGGATGCGCAGGCTGCCCCCGGTGAGAACGACGATCGCATCGGTCTCGCGCTCGGGATCGGCCACGCCCCGCGGGATCGCTTGGGCGAACCAGACCAGGCCGCCGAGCCAAGCCACCGCCAACGCCGCCGCAAGTCCCGCGGCAGCCGCTGCTAGGCGAGCGGGCGAAGCGCGAGCGTTCCTCATGGCAGGCGTGCGAGGGCCCCCAGCACCGTGAACCGTGCCGTCAGCATGGCGATGATCGCCGCCGCAATCGGCACCGCGGCGAGCGCTGCCCAATGCCATGGCTCGAGCTGCAGCGCCGGCAGCAGCGCCAGCCCTTGCGCCAGTGCCCGCGGCGCCTCGGCCGCATGACCGAGGCCGAGCAGCGTCATAACTGCGAGCGCCAGCCCGAGCAGTCCGCCGGTAAGGCCGAGGCGCAACGCTTCGCGCTGGAACTGCGCGGCGATATAGCGGTCCCGCGCACCCATGATATGCAGGAGCTCGATGACATCGCGGTGCACCGCAAGGCCGGCGTGCGTCGTGAACACCACGGTCAGCACCGCTGCGGCGCCGATCAAGCTGACGATCGCGAGCGCCGTCGCCTCGACCGACAGGACCAATCCCCGCAGCCGACCGAGCCATAGCCGGTGGTCGTCGAGCACGGCGCCGGACGCAGTCGCGGCAAGCCGCGCTCGCAACGCGGCAAAATCGATCGTGCTCCCGACATCGGTACGCACGTCGATGAGGCGAGGCAGGGGCAGCTCCTCAGCGGATACCCCCGAACCGAGCCAAGGCTCGACGAGCTTCGCGGTCGCGTTACGGTCGAGCGCCGCCGCTGCGGTCACTCCCGGCGTCGCCTTGAGCACGGCGAGTGCCGCAGCAACGCCGTCGTCGGCTGTCGTCGCCGGAATCGCGACGGTAAGCGTGCCGGAAAGCCCGTTGTCCCAACGCGCCAGCGCACCGTCCAACACCAGGGCGCCGCTTGTCGCGAGCGAAGCGAGATAGACCATGAGCGCGATGAGCCAAGGCAGAAACCGCGCCGATCCGTCGCGATCGAGCGGGATGTCCCGGCGGCGTCTCACGGCGCTCTCCGCAGTGCCGGTCGTTCGAGTCTGAGCTCGCCGCTGTCGAGATGGAGCCGCGGATGGCGCAGCCGCGCAGCCAGCGCCTCGTTATGCGTTGCGAGCACCAGCGTCGTGCCCAGTTTGTTCAATTCCTCGAACAGGCGCAGCAGGCGTTCGGCCATGACGTCGTCGACATTGCCGGTCGGCTCGTCGGCGAGGAGCAGGCTCGGGCGCGCGATGACGGCGCGCGCAATGGCGACGCGCTGCTGTTGTCCGCCTGACAGCGTCGGAGGCCGCGCGTTCATGTGATCGGCGAGACCGACCCAGTCGAGCAGCTCGCCGACATGGGCGCGGACCCGGCTTTCGGCCTCGCCGGCGACGCGCAAGGGGAGCGCGACGTTGTCGAAGGCCGAGAGATGCTCGATGAGCCGGAAATCCTGGAAGACGACGCCGATCTTCCGCCGCAGCGGCGTCAGCGCGTCGCGCGACAGCTGGCCGATCTCGACGCCGAACAGCGATACGAGCCCGCGCGAGGGACGCTCGGCGAGGTACAAAAGCCGCAGTAGCGAGGTCTTGCCGGCGCCGCTGTGGCCCGTCAGGAAATGGAACGAGCCCGGCTCGAGCCGCAGAGTGATGTCGCGCAGCACCTCCGGCCCCGAGCCGTATCGCAAGCCGACATTGTCGAAGCGGACGACCATTCTCTCGCGTCAGCTCGCATCGTGGTAATGCGTATGGCTCGAACATGCACGATGCGACGGCCGGCGTCCAGCCGGACCGGCGTCGCTCGCTTGCCTTGCCGCAGGCACCGCCCTATAAGCACCGGCGTCGACCGCCGGCCGCGCGATGATCGTCACCTGTTCTGCTTGCTCGACTCGTTATCTGGTTGCCGCGCACGCATTGGGCGTATCGGGACGTATGGTCCGATGCGCGCGCTGCCACCATGTCTGGCACCAGGAGCCGCCGGCGGACGCGCCCGCCGTCGATCTGCTGCCGCCCGTGCCGGCGGCAGTGCCCCGCCCGCCCGAGCGGATCCAACTTCCGGCACTGCGCCAGCCGCCGCGCCGCGAAGAGCCTGTCGTCAGCTGGCTCTTGGCGGCTCTCGTCCTGGTCGTCGGATTAGGCGTCGGGGCGGTCTGGGCCCGCGATTCGATATTGAATTTGTGGCCGGCCGCCGGCCGCCTCTACGCGCTCGTCGGCTTGCCGACCGCGGCACCCGGCGATGGCCTTGATCTCAGCATCGAGAACACCGCCCGCGCCAGCGAAAACGGCATTCCCGAACTTGTCGTGGACGGTGTCCTCGTCAACCGCTCGTCGATCGCGCGTCCGGTGCCCAAGCTCAAGCTGATCCTGCGCGACGGCAATCAGCGTGTGCTGCAGTCACGCGTCTTTTCGGTGAAGGAAGAACGTCTGCCGCCGGGGGCGCAGGTGCCCTTCCATGCCGTCGTCGAAGATCCGCCGGCGGCGGCGACCGAGGTGGCCGTCACCATCGTTGCCGGAGGCTGATCGCCGGAATCGGGGGTTGGCGCGGCGATCGGCTCCTTCCGTGGCAATCTCGCGTTGCCGGTCTAGAACTGCCGCAGCAACCGATCGATGTAGTCGCGCTCGATTTCCGGCCGGCTGCGCTCGCCGGCGCGCGTGCGGAGTTCGTCGAGGATCTGCTTGGCCTTTTCGAGAGCGTAATCGCTTTGCGATTTTCCCATCCGCATCTCGCCGCCGTCATCGAGGCCGCCATTGCCATTTTCCTCGTTGGTCAAGCGGCCAAACGGGTCGCGTTCCGCCTGATTGAGGCCCTCGCGGTCGCCGGGATCGCCGTCGCTCGGCATCATGCCGTTGCGGCCGAGCATCTGATTGGCCATGGCGCGCGCGGCCTGCTGCAGAGCGTCAAGCGCCTCGGTCTGCGGCCCGACCGCCTGGCCTGGCTGGCCGCGCTTCAGCGCCCCGGTGGCGTCCCGCATGGCGCGGTCGGCACGGGCGAGAGGGGCTGGAATTTCGCCGCCCTGCTCGCCCATGCGCTGCGTCATCTCGCCAAGCATGCGGCGCAGGGCGTCCTGTTGCGCCGCATCACCTTCATCGTCCCCATTGTTGCCGCCCGGCTGACGCGAGCGGTTGAAGCTGCGGTCGAGCAGCTGTTGCTGCATGCGCAACATCTGCTGCATCGCCTGCATCGACTGGCTTTGGCCGTTCTGCATCTGCATCGGCCGCGCCATGCGCAGGTTCTCGAGCATCTGTTGCAGTTGCGACAGCAGGTCGCGCGCCTGGTCGCGCGCGCCGGTGCGCGAAAGATCGCGCATCCGGTCGAGCATGTTCTGCAGATCCTGCCGCGTCAGCATGCGCGAGGGATCGACAGGCTGCATATTCTGCATGCCCTGGCGCTGCATGTTCTGGGCGAGCGCTTGGAGGTAGCGGTCCATTGCAGCTTGCAGCTGGCGCATCAGGCGCTCGATCTCCGCCTCGGGCGCATTGCGGGCGAGCGCGTCCTGCAGCGCCTGCATCGCCTGCCGCAAATCCTGCTGGCCGAGCGGCACGCGGCCTTCTTCGATGCGCAGCGCCGTCTGCCACAACAACTGCTGCACCGTCGGCACGGTCGCGTCTTCGCGGCTCATGAGGAGGCGCGCCTGCGCCGTGCGCAGCGCCAGGAAGGCGACGACGTCATCGCCGAAGAGACCCGGCCGAAGCGACAGATCCGACAGCGTCTCCGCCACCGGCTGCCGATCCTTGGGATGAAGCGTCAGGTCCTTCCGCGCCTCGATGATGGCGCGCGCGACGGGATGGTGGAAAACCCGCTCGGGCAGAACGGTCTCGATCGTCTCGCTCTTGCCGGTCTGGCCGAGCGCATCGGCCGCCTGCAGCGTGATCTCGACCGGCAAACCGGCCCAGGGATGCGGCGTGAGATCGTGGTAGCTCGCCGCGCTCGCCTCTTTGAGGTGCTGACCCGGGAGCGGCAAGTCGAAGGTCAGCGGTTCGCCGGAGGGGTCGCCCTTGCGGCGGACGATCGCCTTCACCGCTTCGACGCCGTAATCGTCCGCAGCGCGATATTCGAGCTTCAGCGCGCCTTGTGCGGTGTGCTGCGGCGGCTTGGCAAAGGCGATGGTCGGCGGCAGGTCCGGCACCACCGTGATGGGCCAGGCGCCGAGCGTGCGGCCATCCTGGACGACCGATAGATGGCGGCCGGTCTTGATGACGGCGCCGCCTTTGAAGTTGCTCTCGTCGATGCGGCTGAAATCCGCGGCGTGCTCGTCGAGCACCAATCGCGGGATGCCGTTGCCGCCATGCACCTGCGCGAGCAGGCCGCTGCCGACCGGGACGGCGATCGGCTCCGTCGGCGTGGCTGCCGGCAGGAATTGCGGCGGCAGGCCGGTGTAATCGGGCGGTGTCACCCAGACATCGAGCCCGACGGACGCGACGGCACCGATCGGGCCGATGCTCGGCGTCAACGAGCGCAGTATGCGATCGGACCAATCACGGCCGGCATCGACCGCGCCGACGAGCAGCGCCAGCGCGAGAACGGTGCGCAGCGCATAAGGGTCGCGCCGCAGGAGCCCGGCTGCCGGCGCTCCGATGCGCAGCCGTTGCGCCGCTGCCGCCATGCGCGCGCGATGCGCCTGCCACAGCGCCACGGTCTCGGGATCGCCGGCGCCGCCGGCGAGTCGGTCATTGAGCGCGGCGAGCGGACGGTGCTCGAGACCGCTCGCGGTCTCGATCCGGCGCCGCGCCGCTTCGCGGTCGGGCAGGCGAATTTGGGGGCGCGCGCGCAACAGCGCGACACCCAGGGCCGCAGCGAAGATCAACAGCAGCGCGGCATGGCCAAGACCGGGGAGACGGGCGGGCAGATCGAACAACGCCAAGGCGAGAAAGAGACCGACCACGCCGAGCACGGGCCACAGCGCCGGCCAGCCGCGCTCCCACAGCAGCGCTGCATGGGCCAACCGCAGTCGTCGCGTCAATCCTTCCGGGGAAGCCGGCGGGCGGGCGGGTCGGGTCTCGGCATCGTGCATCGTCGCCACATTAACCTTAACCCGCGGCGAGCCAACTCGGCATCCTGTCCTGCGCCAGGACGGCCTCATAGCTCGGCCGCGGCCGAATGACGGCGAATTCCGACCCCCGCACTAAGACTTCCGGCACCGCCAGCCGCGTATTGTACTCCGATCGCATCGCCGCGCCATAGGCTCCTGCGGAAAGCAGCGCCACCCGATCACCGGCAAAGAGCGGCGGCAGCGGCCGCGCCACCGCAAAGGTATCGGCGGTCTCGCAGACCGGTCCCACGACATCCACCGGCATGCGCGCGGCGTTCGGCGCCGGCGCCGTAATCGGCACGATCTCGTGCCAGGCATCGTAGAGCGCCGGCCGGATCAAATCGTTCATCGCCGCGTCGAGAATGACGAAGCGGCGCGCCATCCCTTCCTTGACATAGACCACGCGCGCGACCAGCACGCCGGCATTGCCGACGATGAAGCGGCCGGGTTCGAAGGCGAGGCTGGCGCCGAGCCCATGGGTGAGTCGCTTGACCAGCGCCGCATAATCTTCGATGGCCACCGGACGCTCGTCACGGTAGCGGATGCCGAGGCCGCCGCCGAGATCGAGCCGGGACGGCGCCGACCCTTCGGGCGCGAGCGCGCGGTACAGCTCAACCACGCGGGCGAAGGCGGCTTCGTACGGCGCGAGTTCCATGAGCTGCGAGCCGATATGGACGGCGATCGCCAGCGGGCGCAGTCCCGGCAGCTCCCGCGCCCGGCGGTAGGCATCGCCGGCATGAGCGAGGTCGATACCGAACTTGTTCTCCTTCAACCCCGTGCTGATCTTGGCGTGGGTGCGGGCATCGACATCCGGATTGACGCGAATGCCGATGGGCGCGCTCTTGCCCATGGCGCTCGCGACCTGGCTCACTGCCTCGAGCTCGGGAAACGACTCGATATTGATCTGGTGGACGTCGTGGGCAAGGGCAAAGGCGATCTCGGCCGCCGTCTTGCCGACGCCCGAGAAGATGATGCGCTCGCCCGGCACGCCCGCCGCGAGCGCGCGGCGGAATTCGCCTTCCGAGAGAACATCGGCGCCGGCACCGAGGCGGGCCAGCGTCGCGATAACCGCGAGGTTGGAATTGGCCTTGACCGAATAGCACACCAGCGCCTCGCTAGCGGCGAAGGCGGCGACGAAGCGTCGGTACTGCCGTTCAAGCCCGGCGGAGGAATAGCAATAGAACGGCGTTCCCACCGCCTCGGCGATGCCGGCGAGCGGCAATTCCTCGGCATGAAGGGTCCCGCCGCGATAGGCGAAATCGGGCGCCCCCGGAAGATCGTCGGCCACGCGGGGTCTCACTGGCTCGGATAGGTGCGCGGGAAAGTATCGGACACGCCGGGCGGCGGCTCGGGCTGCGCCTTCTTGCCGCATGCCGCGAGCGGCAGCGCCAACGCGAGCGCAACGAGCAACAGCGCAAGGGCGGGCGCAATGCCGCGCTGAATCATCCCCGTCATCATGACTCCTTAGCGAGAAAGCGCTTGCGTGCCGCAGCGACGGCGCGCGCGACATTGGCGGCGGCGGTGCCGCCGAAGCTGGTGCGGCTCGCCACCGATTTCTCGACCGTCAGCACCTCGAAGACGCCGGCCGTGATGCGCGGCTCGATGCGCTGCATTTCCGCGAGCGGCAGATCGGCGAGGGTGCAGCCGAGCGCCTCCGCGCGTTTGACGATGGCGCCGGTGACGCGGTGCGCGTCCCGGAACGGCAAGCCGAGCGCGCGCGCAAGCCAGTCGGCGAGATCCGTGGCGGTGCTATAGCCGCTCGCAGCAACCCGGCGCATCGCCTCGGCGTCGACCGTGAGATCACGCACCATTCCCGTGGTTGCGGCGAGACAAAGCTCGAGCGTGTCGGCGGCCTCGAACACAGGGAGCTTGTCTTCCTGCAAGTCCTTGGCATAGGCAAGCGGCAGGCCCTTCATCACCGCCAGAAGCGCGGCGAGCGCGCCGATGAGCCTTCCCGCCTTGGCGCGCACGAGCTCGGCCGCATCGGGGTTGCGCTTCTGCGGCATCATCGAACTGCCGGTGGTGAAGGCGTCGCTGAGGCGAATGAAGCGATAGGGCTCGCTCGTCCAAATCACCAGTTCCTCGCCGAAGCGCGACAGATGGCTCCCGGCGATCGCGGCGGCGGCGAGGAACTCGAGGGCGAAGTCGCGGTCGGAGACGGCGTCGAGCGAATTTGCGGCCGGCCGATCGAAGCCTAGAGCGGCGGCAGTCCCGTCGCGGTCGATCGGGAAGGACGTGCCGGCGAGCGCGCCCGCGCCCAACGGACATTCGTTGAGGCGGCGGCGCGCATCGCCGAGCCGCCCGCGGTCGCGCCCGAGCATCTCGACATAGGCCAAGAGGTGATGGCCGAAGGTCACGGGCTGCGCCACCTGCAGGTGGGTGAAGCCGGGCATGATCGTCTTGGCGTGCGTCTCGGCCTGGTCGATGAGAGCCGCCTGCAGCGCGGCCATCAGCCCATCGAGCCGGTCGATGGCATCGCGGACCCATAGCTTGAAGTCGGTCGCGACCTGGTCGTTGCGCGAGCGCGCGGTATGGAGCCGGCCCGCGGCCGGGCCGATGAGTTCCTGGAGCCGCGCCTCGATATTGAGGTGAATGTCCTCGTGCTCAGCGCGGAAGGGAAAGGTGCCGGCTTCGATCTCGCCGCGGATTTTCTCTAGACCGCGGGCGATGGCCGCACCATCTTCAGGCGACAGGATCCGCCGCTCGACCAGCATGGCGCAATGCGCCTGCGAGCCGGCAATGTCCTGGGCATAGAGGCGTTTGTCGAAATCGATCGAGACGTTGATGCGCTGCATGATTTCGGCAGGGCCGCCGGCGAAGCGCCCGCCCCAGGCGGCGTTGGCCGCCGCCGGCTTCGCCGCCGGCCGTTTGCCGCTCATGGCGCGCGGCGACGCCGGAGGTCGGCGGCGGCGATGAAATGGCTCTTGCGCGCGGTCACTGTGCTCTTCGTCCTCTGCCTCTCGGCGCTGGCCGTGCTGGTCTACGAGACGTGGCGCTCCACGCCCGGTCCGGAGCGGACGCTCCTCGCGCGCGGCGAGTCGTCCTTGCGCGAAACCGTCGGCCAGTTTAGCCGGCTGCCGACGCCGCGGCCAGCGCCCGAGCTTTCCGTCACGACCTTGCAGGGCGAGCCCGTGAAACTCGCCGATTTTCGCGGCCGCCTGGTGCTCGTCAATCTATGGGCGACCTGGTGCGGGCCTTGCGTCGAGGAGATGCCCTCGCTCGCGCGGCTGCAAGCCAAGCTCCCCGATCTCGCCATTCTCGCCATTTCCGAGGATCGCCAAGGCGCGCGCGTGGTGCGCGAATTCATCGCCCGGCATGGGCTCCATCGCCTCGCCGTCTATCTCGACCCCAAGGCCGACGCGAGCGAGGTCTTCGACGTCCGCGGCTTGCCCACCAGCATTCTCATCGGCCCCGACGGCCGTATGCTCGGTCGCCTCGAGGGCGCTGCCGATTGGGACGCGCCGGACACGCTGGCGCTGCTCAGGGGCTTCGCGCCAGGGCGTTCCTGAGGAAGAGGCCGCCGCGCTCGAGCCCGGCCTGATCGATACCGTGGGCGAGCCCGGGCCGCAGCAGCTCTTCGACCTCGACGCCGGCGGCCTCGAGTGCCCGGACGGCATGCGGCAGCGCGCTCACCGGGACGATCGGATCGGCGTCGCCATGCACCAGCAGCACCGGAGGTCGCGAGCGGATCTCGCCGGCGAGCGTCTCGGCGCCGAGCAGCGCGCCCGAATAGCCGATGATCGCCGCCAACGGCTTGGCGCGCCGCAAGCCGACATACAGCGACATCATGGTTCCCTGCGAGAATCCGACCAGCGCAAGGCGCGACTCATCGAGATTGCGCGCAACCAGGGTGTCATCGAGGAAGGCATCGATGAGGGGTGCCGTCGCGCGCGCGCCGGCGAGCATGCTCTCGGGCGCGTGGCTTTGCAGGCTGAACCATTGGCGTCCAAACGGCGCCATCTCGCAGGGATAAGGCGCATGCGGCGACAGAAACTCGGTGTCGGGCAGAAGCGGCGCCCAATAGGGCGCGAGGCCGATGAGGTCGTCGCCATCGGCGCCGAAGCCGTGCAGGAACACGACGAGGCTCAGCGCCGGACCGCCGCTGGCGGGCTTGCGGACGGGCCCTTCGAGATTCGGCAGGATTGAAGGCATCGGCTTCTCCTTTGCGCCTTCGATAGAAGAAGCGAGCGCTCATGTCACGCGCCGCGGCGCCTTGCTAAGCTCGCGCGCCGATGTCCGAGCCGCTCGTCACCCGATTCGCTCCGAGTCCGACGGGGCTTCTGCATTTGGGGCATGCGCATTCGGCGCTCATGGGCTGGCGCCGGGCGCGGCAGAACGGCGGACGCTTTCTGCTGCGAATCGAGGATATCGACCGCACGCGCTGCCGCGAGGAGTTCGTCGCCGCGATCTGCGAGGACCTTGCCTGGCTCGGACTCGACTGGGACGGGCCGGTGCGGCGCCAATCCGAGCATATCGCCGACTATCGCGCGGCGCTCGACCGGCTGGCGGCGCAGGGCCTGGTCTATCCCTGCTTCTGCACGCGCGCCGCGATCAAGGCGGAAATCGCCGGTGCCGATGCGGCGCCGCATGGGCCGGAGGGGCCGCTCTATCCCGGCACCTGCCGCGGGCTCGACGCGACCGAGCGGATGCGGCGGACCACCGCCGGCCAGCCTTTTGCGCTGCGGCTCGATGTCGCCAAGGCGCTGTCGCTCACCGGACCGCTGGCCTGGGAGGACGAGCTTGCCGGCCCCGTCGCCGCCGATCCGCTGGCCTTCGGCGACGTCGTGCTGGCGCGCAAAGATGCGCCGACGAGCTATCACCTCGCGGTCACCGTCGATGATGCGGTGCAAGGCATCACCCTGGTGATCCGCGGCATCGATCTCTTTCCATCGACGCATGTGCACCGGCTGCTCCAGGCGCTGCTGGCGCTGCCGACGCCGCGCTATCGCCATCATGCCCTTCTGACCGACGCGGAAGGACGGCGCTATGCCAAGCGCGATCGGGCGCTCACCCTGCGCGCGCTCAGGGAAGCGGGCCGCACTCCTGCCGCGGTCCGGGCACTGGCGGGACTGCCGGATCAGCCGGCGTGAGCGAGGAGCGCCTCTAGCTCCCGGCGGTAATCCTCGGGAAACGCAAATGCCTCGGCCGCGGCGAGGATCGCGGCGAGATAGGCCAGCCGCGCGCGTCCTGACGGGCGGGCGGCGGCGACGTAAATGAGGGCGGATTGCGGCCGGCCGTCGAGGCGCACCGGCCGATGCTGCCGCCGGTAGACGCCACCCGCGACATCCTCGTAACGGTCGAGCGCGGCCTCGTCGCCGGGCGCCAGCCGCCACACCACGCCCCACACGCGCGCTCTCGGCCTAGGCACAATGGTGGCAAAGCCGCTGCCGGCGATGGCGAAGCGGTGGTCCGGCAGAACGGCGGTTCCGAGGAGCCGCGCGCGAGGGCAGCGCTTCGCCATCTGCCGCGTCACCATGTTCGAGCCGTAAGCGAAATAGAGCCGCACGGGGCCCTCAGTCGAGCGGTCGCCGCAGCCCGGTGACAAGATCGAGATATTCGGGATCGTCGGGCGTCACCACGCCGTGGCGGAGCGCGAAGTCGATGATGACGAGATTGACGTTGAATTTGAAATCGTCGCTCTTGCGCACCCGCTCGACGACCGCGGCGGCGTCCATCAAGGCGAAGCTGACGATCTCGCCGTCGGTATTGCGTGGCACGAATTCTCCGGGGGTTTCGAGGTCATAGACGAACAGCACGTCGTCGCGCACGCCGTGCTGCGTCTCCATGCGATAGGAGACCGCGCCCGCCGGCTTGGCGCAGGCGATGAGGTCGCGCGGGATCGATGCCTCCTCCTGCGCCTCCTTGACGAGCGTGGCGGCGAGACCGTGCTCGTGGCTGATGCCGCCCGCCACCAGATTGTCGAG
The DNA here is from genome assembly GCA_035604195.1 of Allostellaceae bacterium. Lineage (GTDB taxonomy): Bacteria > Pseudomonadota > Alphaproteobacteria > ATCC43930 > CGMCC-115725 > DATJLY01. Next base: position 25,110 of record DATNIY010000012.1, on the reverse strand, counting down.
CTTGTCCGGCGCCACCTTCTTGTCCGGGGCACGCCGGCCGATCCAAAGTCGGAGCTTCCCGCCGTCGCCGCGCCAGCCATTCAGATGCACGCCGTAGGCGCGCGCGCCGAAGAACGGCACCGCGCCGCGGTCGAGCTTGAAATGCGGCCGCGTGCCCCAGCGCGGCGCCACCGGGAAGAACTCGTTGCGCCATTTCGGCAAGAGGCCATCGGCAACGAGGCGCTCGACCACGCCGTCGACGGCATCGCTGACATCGGCAAAGCCGCCGCCCGCGACGATCCGGACGTCGTCCACGGTGACCTCGAAGACTCCGGGGAAGCGCCGCAGCGTCTCTGCATTGTCGCGCCGCACCAGGCCCAGGCGCACGCCGTCATGCAGCAGCGGAAGAAAGCGCTCGGCCCGGTACTCGTTGCATTGACGCAGATGGCGCAGCAGGCTCATTGCCTCGCTTCCTAATGCGCGGGCGGGGACAGCGTCAATACGGCGCGACTGCGGCGGGCGCCGCCCGGAGCAGGAAGGGTCGAACTCAACTCGTCTCGAGTTCGGTGTCCCAATACAGGAAGTCGCGCCAGCTGTGATGCAGGTAATTGGGCGGGAAGGCGCGACCGTTCTCGCGCAGCAGGTGGGTCGTTGGCTGGCACGGCAGCCGCCGGGGAAAGAGCCCGCTCTCGGCGGGGAGCCGGTTGCCCTTGCGCAAATTGCAGGTCGAGCAGGCCGTGACGACGTTCGCCCAAATGGTGCGGCCGCCGCGCGAACGCGGCACCACATGATCGAAGGTGAGGTCATGCGACGGCGACGCATCGCCGCAATACTGGCAAGTGAAGCGGTCGCGCAGGAACACGTTGAAACGGGTGAACGCCGGGCGCCGCGCCATGGCGATGTATTCTTTGAGCGAAATGACGCTCGGCAGCCGCATCTCGAAGGACGGGCTGCGCACGACCTGGTCGTAATGCGAGATGATGTTGACACGGTCGAGGCAGACCGCCTTGACCGTCTCCTGCCAGGGCCAGATCGACAAGGGGAAATAGCTCAACGGGCGGAAATCCGCGTTGAGCACCAGCGCCGGACAGCTTTCAAGAGCGACTGACAACCAATAATCCTCGTTTCACCGCAGCCAACGGCCCGGCCATCCTGCCACGTCAAATATGACAATGCAAATCGCGGGTTTGGCGGCGGTTAACGAGTCGGTACCGGCTTTTCGCCGCGGTAGTCATAGAAACCGCGGTTGGCTTTGCGCCCGAGCCACCCCGCCTCGACGTATTTGACGAGCAGCGGACAGGGCCGGTACTTGGAATCCGCCAGGCCCTCGTACAGTACGTGCATCACGGCGAGACAGGTGTCGAGACCGATGAAATCGGCGAGCTCCAGCGGCCCCATCGGGTGATTGGCGCCGAGCCTCATCGCGGTGTCGATCGCCTCGACCGAGCCGACACCTTCGTAGAGCGTATAGACTGCCTCATTGATCATCGGCAGCAGAATGCGGTTGACGATGAAGGCGGGGAAATCCTCGGCCGCCACCGGCGTCTTGCCGAGCTTCACCGCGAGATCGTGGATCGTCTGGAAGGTGGCTTCGTCGGTGGCGATGCCGCGGATGAGCTCGACCAGTGCCATCACCGGCACCGGGTTCATGAAATGCATGCCGATGAAGTGCTCGGGCCGGTCGGTCACCGCGGCGAGCCGGGTGATCGAGATCGAGGAAGTGTTGGAGGCAAGGATCGCCGTGGGTTTGAGGCTCGGTATGAGCTTCTTGTAAATCTCGCGCTTCACCTCCTCGCGCTCGGTCGCCGCCTCGACGACGACGTCGCAATCGCCGAGCAGCTCGAAGCCGGTCCCGGTCTTGATGTGGTTCAGCGCCGCCGTTTTGGCGCTTTCCGCGACTTTGCCGCGCGTCACTTGGCGGGCAATGTTGCGTTCGATCACCTCGAGCGCGCGCGCCAACGCCTTGGGGTCGATATCGTTGAGGCGGACCTCATAGCCGGCAAGCGCGGCGACATGGGCAATGCCGCTGCCCATCTGCCCGGCGCCGACGACGCCGATGGTCTTTACCGCATTCACGCTGCTCGTCGCTGTGGTCGCATCCGCGCTCATGGCTGATTTGTCCTCCGTGACGCCGCGTCGCTCAACCCTTGGCCTTTCGCTTGGCCAATTCGGCGTCGAGTGCTGGCACGATCTGGAAGAGATCGCCGACCAATCCGTAGTCGGCGACCTGGAAGATCGGCGCCTCCTCGTCCTTGTTTATTGCGACGATGACCTTCGAGTCCTTCATGCCCGCGAGGTGCTGAATGGCGCCGGAGATGCCGACGGCGATGTAGAGCTCGGGGGCGACGATCTTGCCGGTTTGGCCGACCTGGTAGTCGTTGGGCACGAAGCCGGCATCGACCGCGGCGCGCGATGCCCCGACGGCGGCGCCGAGCTTATCGGCGATGCTCTCCAGCAACTTGAAGTTCTCGCCCGACTGCATGCCGCGCCCGCCGGAGATGATGACGCGGGCGCTGGTGAGTTCCGGGCGCTCGAGCTTTGCGATCTCGGCGCCGACGAAGCGCGTCCGTCCGCCCGGTCCCGCGGGCGGAATGGTCTCGATTGGCGCGCTGCCGCCCGCCGCCGCCGCAGCGGGAAAGGCAGTGGCGCGCACGGTGATGACCTTGATCGGGTCGCGTGATTGCACAGTCGCCAGCGCATTGCCGGCGTAGATCGGACGCACGAATGTGTCGGGCGACACCACGGCCGAGATCTCCGAGATCTGCGCTACGTCGAGCTGGGCTGCGACGCGCGGCATGAAATTCTTGCCGAAGGTCGTGGCGGGCGCGAGCAGGTGGCTGTAACCCTTGGCGAGGGACACCACCAGAGCCGCCAGATCCTCGGCGAGGAGGTGGGCGTAGGTCGCGTCCTCCGCGAGCAGCACCTTGGCGACTCCCGCGACCTTGGCGGCCGCTTCCGCGGCGCCGCGGCAATCCGCGCCGACGACGAGGAGGTAGATCTCGCCGCCGATCGCTGCCGCAGCGGCGACGGCGTTGAGCGTGGCGCCTTTGAGCGCGCGGTTGTCGTGCTCGGCGATGACCAGGAGGGCCATCAGATCACTCGCGCTTCATTCATGAGCTTGTCGACCAACTCTTCGACCGAGCCGACCTTCCGGCCACCCTGCCGGCGCGGCGGCTCCTCGACCTTGAGAGTGACGAGGCGCGGCGTCACATCGACGCCCAACGCCTCGGGACTCAGCGCCGCGATCGGCTTCTTCTTGGCCTTCATGATATTGGGAAGCGAGGCGTAACGGGGCTCGTTGAGCCGGAGATCCGTGGTGACCACGGCCGGAAGCTCGAGTTCGACCGTCTCTAGGCCGCCATCGATCTCGCGCGTCACCCGCGCCTTGCCGCCTTCGATCGTGAGCTTCGAGGCGAAGGTCGCCTGCGGCCAGGAGAGCAATGCGGCGAGCATCTGACCGGTCTGGTTGCAGTCATCGTCGATCGCCTGCTTGCCGAGAATGGCGAGTTGCGGCGCCTCCTTGACGATGATTGCGTTCAACAGCTTGGCCACGGCGAGCGGCTGCAGCTCGGCATCGGTCAGCACATGAATGCCGCGGTCCGCGCCCATGGCGAGGGCGGTTCGGATGGTCTCTTGACACGCCTGAGGCCCCAAGGAGACCGCGATGATCTCCGAGGCGATGCCCGCTTCCTTCAGCCGAATCGCTTCCTCGACGGCGATCTCGTCGAAGGGGTTCATCGACATCTTGACGTTGGCGGTCTCGACCCCGGTGCGGTCGGCCTTGACCCTGACCTTGACGTTGTAGTCGATCACCCGTTTGACGGCGACGAGCACTTTCATGAGTGGCCTTCGGTGATCATGCAATGTTGCGGCGCGGCAGGGAATTGTGCACGTGCACAATACGAAGGCAAGCACTTCGTGTCACGAATTGGTCACGCGCTCAGCGGAAGGCGCCGGGCTGCCACAGCACGTCCTTGGCGCCCCGGTCGTTCACATGCCGGCTCAGCACGAAGAGATGATCGGAGAGCCGATTCAGATACTTAAGCGCCTCATCGTTGACCGGCTCGGCGGCTTTGAGCGCGGCGACGAGGCGCTCGGCTCGGCGCACGATGGTCCGCGCGAGATGGAGCTGCGCTCCCGCCGGGGTCCCGCCCGGCAGCACGAAGGATTCGAGCGGCAACAACTCGGCGTTGAGCAGGTCGATCTCTTGTTCGAGCCGGAGGATTTGCGCCGGGACGATGCGCAGCGCCCCTTCCGCCTTGGCGCCGCTCTCGGGCGTGGCAAGATCGGCGCCGAGATCGAAGAGGTCGTTCTGGATGCGCCCAAGCATGGCATCGGCCGCAGCTTCGGTGTGAAGCCGGGCGAGGCCGATGGCGGCGTTCGCCTCGTCGACCGTGCCGATCGCCTCGACGCGCAGCGACGGCTTCGGCACGCGGCTGCCGTCGCCAAGCGAGGTCTCGCCGCTGTCGCCGCCGCGGGTGTAGATGCGCGTCAGCCGGACCACGTGCTCGGCCTCAGCGCCGGTAGAGCAACATGAAGAGCGCGAAAACCAGCAACGCCAAGCCCTGCAGCAGCACGCGCGTCTGCATCAGTTTGTTCGACCGCCGCGGGTTGCCGCCGCGGGCCATCGAGATGACGCCCAGGAACAAGACCCCGAGCGTCGCAAGCATGGCGACGACGACGAGGATCGGCAGGAGAAATTGCATCGCAGAAGTATAGGGCGCGCGCCATCGGATGGACAGAGTTAAGCCGCCAGGCTTCCGAATGACCGGGCCGGGTTAGGCGTGGTTGACGCCCTGGCCCATGGCGGCCAGGATATCCGATCCGGGCTCTCAGAGCGGAGGTCGCCATGGAGCGTCGCTACGACCGCGCCACCGAGGATATCGGCAATATCGTCAAGCTCGAGCATGTCAACGTGACCATTCCCGAGCAGCCGCCGGCGACGCTGTTCTATGTGGCCGGCCTGGGGCTGACGCGCGATCCCTACATCATGGTCAGCACCAACAACATGTGGATCAATGTCGGCCAGTGCCAATTCCACTTGCCCACAGCGAAGCCGCAAGTGCTGCGCGGCGCCGCCGGCATCGTCGTCCCCGACCGCGAGGCGCTCTTAAAGCGGCTGAGCGCGGTCAAGAAGGAGCTCGACGGCACGCGCTTCGAATTCCGCGAGGACAACACCTGCGTCGAAACGGTGTCGCCCTGGGGCAATCGCGTCCGCTGCCATTTCCCCGATGCCGCGCGCTTCGGCCGCATGATGCTGGGCCTCCCCTATGTCGAATTCGACGTGCCGGTGGGAACCGCCCAGGGCATCCAGCGCTTCTATCGCGAGATCATGGCGGCGCCGGCCGTCGTCGCCAACGACGACAAGGGGCCGCATACGCGCGTCCAGGTCGGGCCAGGGCAGGAGATGATCTTCCGCGAGACCGACCGGCCCCTGCCGCCTTACGACGGCCATCACATCCAGATCTATATCACCGATTTCTCCGGACCCTACCGCCGGCTCATCGAGCGCGGCCTCGTCACCATCGAGACCGACCAGCACGAGTATCGCTTCAAGGACATCATCGATCTCGATTCAGGCAAAGTGCTCTTCACCATCGAGCACGAAGTCCGCAGCGCGCGCCACCCGCTCTTCGGCCGCCCGCTCGTTAATCGCAACCCGGCGCAGACGAACACGAATTACATGCCTGGCCACGACGGCATGTCGTGGTTCATGGGGTAGGGCGCGCGGCCTTATTGGCGCCCACCCGGCAGAGTGCAGTGGGGGTGCTGGAAATGACTGAAAAGTCCCGCGAGCGCCGGGCCATCGTGATCGGCGGCTCCATTGCCGGTCTATTTGTTGGGGCGTTCCTTCGCCGGATTGGCTGGCGAGTCGATATTTATGAGCGGTCATCAATCGAGCTCATCGGCCGTGGCGTCGGAATTTTTGCTACCCATCTCGAATTGCTTGAGGCTTTGGACAAATGCGGCGCCGGTACCGTCGACATCGGCGTCATCGTCTACAAGCGCATCACGTTCGACCGTAAAGGCAACGTGATCGCGGAAAAGCCACAGCTTCAGATCGTCACATCCTGGGACCAGTTGCGGCAAGTCCTCTTAAAGGCAATCGATCGCCAGCGTTATCATTTCGGACACGTGTTCGAGCGTGTCGAGCAGGATGGCAGCGGCGCTCAGGTTTATTTCGCCAATGGCCGCAATGAACGGGCCGATCTGGTTGTCGGATGTGATGGGTTTCGGTCCGGGATCCGCTCCCAGCTCGCGCCCGAGGCGCAGCCGATCTATTCCGGTTATTACATCTGGCGCGGCGCGCCGAATGAATCGGATCTCTCGCCGGAAACCCGCAGGACGATGTTTCCCTATTACTCCTTCTACCTCGCCGATCGGCTTCAGGCCCTCGGGTACCCGATTTCGGGAGCGGACGACGAATTGCGCGCGGGCCACCGTCGCTATAATTGGGGTTGGTATCGCGTGGCAGATGCTGCCAAGTTGAAGCAGATGTGCGTGGACGATGACGGCCGCGAATACGAGTTCGGCGTGCCGCCGCCACTGGTGCGCAAGGATGTGATTGCGCAGATGCGCGCCGACGCCGAGACCCTGCTGCCGCCGCAATACCTCGACTGTCTGCAGCACATCGACCAGCCGTTTTTCACGCCGGTTTATGATTTCTGCTCGCCGAGCATGGCGTTTGGCCGCGTGGCATTGGTGGGTGATGCTGCTTCGACGCCGCGTCCTCACATGGGCTTCGGTGTATCGAAGGCCGGCGCGGAGGCGCAGGCCCTGGCGGAAGCGCTTTCCAATTACGACGACATCGAGCGGGCGCTCGCCGCTTACAACTCCGTTCGTCAGCCGCTCAGCGAGCTCATCGTTTCGCACGGCCGAAGGCTCGGGATGCAACTTGGTATCGGGATAGAGACCGATGAAGACCGCAGGTTCGCGAAATTGTTGCAGACCCCCAAAGGCATACTGGATTGGATAGCAGTCCCGAATTTCCTGGCTGCGAAACCCTAGATTGGCTCGGTGTCCTGTTGCCGGATGGGCATCATGACACCGTCCGCAATTGGCACGTAGCCGACCTGCGCTCGGCCCCGCAGAACCTTCAGAGCGCTATCCCGCCGCCTTCCGCCAGCGCAGCACGGGCTTCCGCGCGGCGGTGGTCTCGTCGAGGCGGCGGCGCGGGGTGAAGCGCGGCGCTTCGTGAAAGAAGGCGGCATCGCCGGCCTTGGCGCGCTCCGCCAGCGCGCGCAACACGGCGATGAAGCGGTCGAGCGATTCCTTGCTCTCCGATTCCGTCGGCTCGACCAGCAGCGCGCCGTGGACGATGAGCGGGAAATACACCGTCATCGGGTGATACCCCTCGTCGATCATCGCCTTGGCGAAGTCGAGCGTGGTGACGCCGGTGCCCGCGAGAAAACGATCGTCGAACAGGACCTCATGCATGGCCGGGCCGCCGAAGGCGGGCGTCAGCGCATCCCTAAGCCCGGCCAAGACGTAATTGGCGTTGAGCACGGCATCGCCCGACATCTGCCGCAGCCCGTCGCTGCCGAGGCTCATCATGAAGGCGAGCGCGCGCACGAACATGCCCATCTGACCGTGATTGGCCTTGAGCCGGCCCAGCGCCGCCGCCGCCGCGCCCGTCGCATGCTCGGCGAGAGCGAAGCCATGCGCGTCATGCACCACCCAGGGCAGCGGTGCAAAGCTGGCGAGGCTTGCCGCCAGCATGACCGGGCCGCCGCCGGGCCCGCCGCCGCCATGCGGCGTCGAAAACGTCTTGTGCAGATTGAGGTGCATGCAATCGATGCCGAGATCGCCCGGCCGCACCCGCCCGGCGAGCGCGTTGAAATTGGCGCCATCGCAGTAGAAGAACGCCCCCGCCCTATGCACCGCATCGGCAATGGCGATGCTGTCATCCTCGAACAGGCCGCAGGTATTGGGATTGGTCAGCATGATCGCGGCGACGTCCGCGCCGAGCTTCGCCTTGAGCGCGGCAAGGTCGACCCGGCCGCGGGCATTGGCCGGGATCGGCTCGATGGCGTAGCCGCAGGCTGCCGCGGACGCCGGGTTGGTGCCGTGCGCCGATTCCGGCACCAACACGCGGGCGCGCCGCTCGCCGCGCGCTTCGAGCGCAGCGCGGATGCACATCATGCCGCAGAGCTCGCCATGGGCGCCCGCCGCCGGGCTCAGCGCCACCGCCGGCATCCCCGTCAGCGTCTTCAGCCAATGGGCGAGGCTATCGATGAGCGCGAGCGCGCCTTGCACGGTCGCGAGCGGCTGCAAGGGATGGAGATCGGCGAAGCCCGCCAGCCGCGCCAGCTTTTCGTTGAGGCGCGGGTTGTGCTTCATCGTGCAGGAGCCGAGCGGGTAGATCCCGGTATCGATCCCGTAATTCTTCTGCGACAGCCGGGTGAAATGGCGCACGACCTGCGGCTCGCTCAACCCCGGGAGCCCGACAGGCCCGGTGCGTTTCAGCCCGCCGAGCCGGTCGGCGACCGGCGGCGGCTCCGGCAGATCGACGCCGCAGCGGCCGGCCGCATCTTCCTCGAACAGCAACGGCTCCTCGATCTGAAGCGCGCGGTTGCCGGTTATGGTCTCCTGCCGCCCGGCCTGATGCGCGAAGCCGGAGAGCGCCTGGCTCCAGTCGCTCATCGCAAGACCTCGCGCAGCGCGCCGGCGAAGCGGGCCATCTCGTCTTCGGTGGTGGTCTCGGTCGCCGCCACCAGCAGGAGCCCGGCCAATTCCGGCCGGTCCGGCCAGAAGCGGCTTGCCGGCACGCCGCCGAGTACGCCGCGCTGAGCCAAAGTCTCGACCAGCGGCGCGGCCGGGCGCGGCAGCCGCAAGGTGAACTCGTTGAAGAAGCTGTCGTTGACGACGACAACGCCGGGCACCGCGGCGAGCATCTCGCTAAGCCGCACCGCGCGCGCGTGATTGAGCGCGCCGAGGCGCTGCAATCCAGCCTCGCCCAAGAGCGCGAGGTGGATGGTGAAGGCCAACGCCGCGAGGCCCGAATTCGTGCAGATGTTGCTGGTGGCGCGCTCGCGCCGGATGTGCTGCTCGCGCGCGGACAAGGTCAGGACCCAGCCGCGGCGACCCTCGACATCGGTGGTCTGCCCGACGAGGCGCCCCGGCATCTGCCGCACCAAAGCCTCACGCGCCGCGAAGATGCCGAGATGCGGACCGCCGAAATTGAGCGCGTTGCCGAAGGACTGGCCTTCGCCCGCGACGATGTCGGCGCCCATCGCGCCCGGTGGCTTGACGAGACCGAGCGAGACCGCCTCGGTGACGACGACGACCAAGAGCGCGCCGGCGCGATGGCAGGCCTCGCCGAGTGCAGTGAAGTCGCGGAGCTGTCCGAAAAAACCCGGATTCTGCACGACGACGCACGAGGTTTCCCGGTCGATGAGCGCCCCAGGATCGTCATTGCCCGAGGGGTCCGGCGGCCGCGCGACAGTCTCGAAGCCGACGAAGCGCGCATAGGTCTCGATCGTCTCGCGGTAATGCGGGTGCAGGCCGCCCGCAAGGATCGCCTTGCGGCGCCGCGTCAGGCGATTCGCCATCATCACCGCCTCCGCCCCCGCGGTCGCGCCGTCATAGAGCGAGGCGTTGGCGACCTCCATCTCGGTCAAGAGCGCGACTTGCGTCTGGAACTCGAACATCGCCTGCAGGGTGCCCTGGGCGATCTCGGGCTGATAGGGCGTGTAGGAAGTCAGGAACTCGCCGCGCTGAATCAAATGATCGACCGCGGCGGGGACGTGGTGGCGATAGACGCCGGCGCCGAGAAAACTCGGCACCGCGCTCGCCGGCAGATTCTGCGCCGCGAAATGCGTGAGCGCGCGCTCGACCTCGATTTCGCCCATCGCCCGCGGTAGGTCGAGTGGCTCCGCTAGCAGCACCTCGGCCGGGACATCGCGGAACAAATCCTCGACGCACGCGACGCCGATGGCGGCGAGCATGTCGCGGCGGTCGGCCTCGGTGAGCGGCAGGTAGCGCATCAGGCTAGTCCTGCGACAAAGGCCTGATAGGCCGCCTCGTCCATGAGATCGCCGGCCTCGGCCGCATCGGCGAGGCGCAGCTTGAGGAGCCAGCCCTCGCCCATCGGGTCGGCGTTGACGCGGGCAGGATCTTCGGCGAGCGCCGTATTAACAGCGGTGACCTCGCCCGAAACCGGCGCATAGACCTCGCTCGCCGCCTTCACCGATTCGACGACGGCTGCGGACTTTCCCTTCTCGACCCGGCGGCCGGGCTCGGGCAGCTCGACATAGACGACGTCGCCGAGCTGCGTCTGGGCATAGTCGGTGATGCCGATGACGGCCTCGTTGCCGTCAATGCGAATCCACTCGTGATCTCTGGTGTATTTGACCGTGGTCATGGTGCTCCTCGCGACCGCGGGTGAAACTCATCCGTGGTAATAGCGGTGCGGCACGAAAGGCAAGGGGACGATGCGGGCCGGCCGAACCGTGCCGCGAATGACGAGACCGACCGGCGTGCCGATGGCGGATTGCGCCACCGCGACATAGCCCATGGCGATCGGCCCGCCCAACGACGGGCCGAAGCCGCCGCTGGTGATGCGACCGATCTCGGCGCCGTCCGCGGCGACGATCGGGGTGCCCTCCCGCGCCGGCGCCTTGCCCTCCGGCAAAATACCGACGCGCTTTCGAGGCGCGCCCTCCGCCAGTTGACGCTGGACGATTGCGGCGCCGGGAAAGCCGCCTTCGCCGCGCCGGCGCTTCGGGACCGTCCAGGCGAGATCGGCCTCGACGATGGTCGTCGTCTCGTCGATGTCGTGCCCATAGAGGCAGAACCCGGCCTCGAGCCTGAGCGTGTCGCGCGCACCGAGTCCCGCCGGCATGACTTCTGGCGCGGCCAGGAGTAGCCGGGCCAGGCGGTCCGCGCCGGCGGTGGGAACGGAAATCTCGAATCCGTCCTCGCCGGTATAGCCGGAGCGGGTCACGAAGCAATCGAGGTCGCCGAGCGCGATCACGCGGCCGCTCATGAAGGAGAGCGCGCGGAGCGGCGGCGCAAGCCGCCCCAACACTTCGGATGCCGCGGGCCCTTGCAGCGCCAGGAGAGCGCGATCGTCGCACGCCGTCACCATAGCGCGGCCGGCCAAGCCGCGGCCGAGGTGGGCCAAATCCTCGGCCTTTCGCGCGGCATTGACGACGAGGAACAGAGCATCGCCGCTATTGGCGACCATCAGATCGTCGAGGATGCCGCCGCGCTCGTTGGTGAAGAGCGTATAGCGCATGCGGCCCGGCGCCAGCCCGAGGACGTCGCCAGGCACCAGCGCCTCGAGGTCGCGGGCGGCGGAGGCGCCTGACAGCAGCGCCTGGCCCATATGGGAGACGTCGAACAACGCCGCCCTCGTGCGGGTATGGAGGTGCTCCGCGACGATGCCGGGGGGGTAGTGGAGGGGCATGGCGAAGCCGGCGAAGGGGACGAGCTTCGCCCCGAGGCTGAGATGGAGATCGTAGAGCGGGGTACGGGCGAGGGATAGATCGGTCATCGGCTCCCGGGAACGGCACTTTCTTAGGTCGCAACACGACCGTGGAAGCCCGGAAGGGAGCCTAGCATCGGGGTCCGTGGAAGGCCAGAGCGGGTCGCGACGTTGTCGACGGCCGGCTGGGGGGACCGGCTCCCGCCCGGGCCTCCCGCGGATTCCGAATGCCGAGGCCTAGAGGGTTATCGATGCCTGGGTCCCGGCGTCGAAGGTTGGCCAAAGATACTGAATGACGACTGCGTTGCCGGCGGCGAGCGCCAGGAGAAGCGCGATTACGGCAAGCCGGCCGATGGCCGTACGGGGAGCGGTCGCCTGCAGCCGGTTGCGCCCGTCGTCGCGGTCGAATGCCTGTGCCGAGTTCATGGGATCCTCCTCTGAAACACGGCGCTATCATCGCGCGGATTCGCACCGGCCGGGTGTGAGCCAGGTCACAGCACGAAGCGAAACCTCCTGCGCCTGCATCGGGGTCCGGCCACGGCTTGCGCGCGGCCTGGATGTTGACGAAAATAAAATTTAAATGATGCTTCCGCGGCCAAGGGCCGAAGGCGGGTCAAGCCTGGGGAGGAATGATGACGGACACCGGATCCGAGCCTAGACCCCTCTTGCCTTTTCTCCAGCCCTTCTATGACTGGGTGGTGCCGTGGACCTGGCCTCTGGTGCGCTTTGCCGCCGGGTGGAACCTCGTCGTGCATGGCTGGGGGAAGGTCTTGCGCGGCCCGGCCGGGATGGCTAAGGCCTTCATCGACTTAGGGTTCCACGATCCGACCAACCTCATTCTCCTGCTCACCTTCGTCGAATTCGTCGGCGGGATCTGCATCATCCTCGGCCTGTTCACCCGGTTCTTTGCCGCCGCCGCCGCGATCGAGATGGGCTACATCACTTTCGTTCTGTATTGGTCGACGGGCTTTTCCTGGCTCGCGCGCGGCTACGAGTACACGCTGTTATGGGGCCTGCTCACCCTGGCGATCGCCTTGCGCGGGGGCGGGCCTTACTCGCTCGACCGCAAGATCGGCTGGCAATTGTAGCGGGCGCCAGTGTTCATTTTTCCAGGCGAGCCACGCTGGGACGAGGAGCGGGACGCGGTCGCGTTCGAGGTCGAACTCGGCGAATACCGCGGCCTGGTCCTGGTTCCGCGCCGGGTCCTCCACCACGCGCTAGGGCGCAAGCCGAGCCCTGCCGAGTGCGTCGAGTATCTCTACCTCCATCGCACGGCGTTCGAGCGGATCGCCGAATCCAAGCTGCGCGCCCGGGAATTGGCGCCGGACGCAAATGTGCACATCGCGGGTCGCGATCTGCGCCGGAACTGACCCGAACCTGTCCGAGGCCTAGGGCATAACAACGCCAGCAGGACCGCCGGGGCGGATCTCCTGGCGCAGCAAGGCGATGCTCGCGCCGCCGCGTGAGCTTCCGAAACCGAATCTTAATGCTGAGCCATTTCAATAGGAGATGCAGCGTGCCGGGGACGATATGGCCGTCGAAATTCTGCAGTTTCTTAGGGCTGGTGAGCGGCGGCGCGACCAGCGATACCGGTCGCAACAGGTCAGACTGTCATTTCTCGGCGGGGACTACACGGCGCTGAATTGGTCCCGCGGCGGCTTCCTGGTGGTCGACCGGATCCCCCATTTGCCCGTCGGCACGGTCGTCGCGGGTCTGCTTCAGGTCCCCGGGAGCGACGGGCGTTATTGTTTCTCGGCCGAGCTTTGTCGGCGGGAACCAGGGACGACCGAAATCGGCTTCCGCTTCATCTCGCCCTCGCCGGCACTGCTCGCCGCCTTGTCCCGCACCGCCGAGCGCGCCTGAAGCACCGACGCGGCTGCCGGACCACCAGCCGTGGCTTTCTCCCGCGCTGCCGATCATCTTTTCGCGACCGGTGGTCGCTCCGGTCCCTCGGTGCGGCCGTAGCGGGACCGCCGCTGGAGCGGTAGGTTATCGGCCAGACCGGCAGGGAGGACCCGAGGCCCATGACGAATACGCCAGCGCCGATGACGCTCGCCGCGATGTTCGGGACCTACCCCAATACGGCGGCGCTCAAGAACCGGGACGTCCGCTCTGCCCTCGTCGAATTCGAGTTCGCCGACGTCAAGGTCGCCAACACCGCATTCAAGGCCGTGGTGCGCGAGCAGAAGTACGATTTGAGCGAACTGGCCATCGTCACCTATCTGCAGGCCAGGGTCTTTGGCAAGCCCTACGCTCTCTTGCCCGCGACGATCCTCGGCCGCTCGCAGCACCACACGATCTTCTATAACGCCGAACGCGGCCAGCTCGGGCCTCGTGACCTCACCGGGCGGCGGGTCGGCGTCCGCGCCTACACCCAGACGACGGGCGCCTGGGTGCGCGGCATCCTTGCGGAGGATTATGGCGTCGATCTCGACCGCGTGCGCTGGATCACCTTCGAAGACCCGCACCTCGCCGAGTATCGCGACCCGCCGAAAGTCGAACGCGCGCCGGCAGGAAAAGTGCTGGCGGAAATGCTGCTCGACGGCGAGATCGACGCGGCGATCCTCGGCGACGTGACGCCCGATCCGCGGCTGAAGCCCCTCATCCCCGACGCCGAAGCCGTGGCGCGGCGCTGGGCCGAGCGGCATGGCGGCGTGCCGATCAACCACATGGCGGTGATGCGCGAAGGGATCGTAAAGTCGCGGCCGGATGTGGTCCGCGAGGTGTTTCGTCTGCTGCGCGAGAGCAAGGACAGGGGGCCGGGCAAGGATCCCGACGCGATCCGCTTCGGCGTCGAAGCGAACCGGCGCTCGCTCGAGATCATCATCGATTACGCCCAACGCCAGCAACTCATTCCACGGCGCTTCACCGTGGACGAGCTGTTCGACGATACGACGCGAGCGCTCGGCATATGAGCGCCGGCTCGTCACGGCAAGCGGCAACGGAGCCGCGCCGAATCGCGGAACCGAGCCGGGCCACGCCGGTCCTCGGCGACTATGAGGTCGTCGTTTTGGGCGGCGGGCCTGCCGGCATCATCGCCGCCGTTGCGGCCGCCCGCTGCGGCCGCTCGACGGTTCTGATCGAGCGCTACGGCTTTCTGGGCGGCGCCGGCACGGCCGCGGGTCTCGGCAGTTTCTGCGGCCTTCATGCCAATGTGCATGGCGAGCATCGCCGGGTCGTGCATGGCTTCGCCGACGAGCTCTTAGATCGGATCGACCGGCTCGACGGACTCAACGCGGCGCATCTCTCCTTTGGCAATCGGATCACCGCGCAGGCCTACGATATCTCGGCCTACAAGATCGCTGCCGACGATTTGATGGCCGCTGCCAACGCAAACATCCTGTTCCATGCGTTTGGCGTGGGTGCGGTCATGCGTTCGGCGCGGGAGATCGAGGCCGTTCTGATCGAGACGAAATCGGGACGCGGTGCGATCCTGGGACGGGTCTTCGTCGATTGCTCGGGCGACGGCGATCTCGCCGCCTGGGCCGGCGCGCCGTTTGAGAAGGGCGATACGCCCGATGGCATGCTCTATCCCTCGACCATGTTCCGCATTTCCGGCGTCGATCCGGCGAAGGCCGGCCGCGCCTGGGAGATCATTCCGCGCTTGATGGCGGAGGCGGAGCGCGCGGGACAACAGCGCTTCCCGCGCAAGGGCGTGATCATCCGCCCGCAGAAGCATCCCACGGAATGGCGCGCCAATCTCACGCAAATCAAGAACCCGGACGGCAGCGCGGTGGATGGCACCGACTTCGAAGAGCTGAGCCGCGGCGAGATCGAGGGGCGGCGGCAGATTCGCGACGCATTCGCCTTCATCCGGCGAAGCGCGCCCGGCTTCGAGAGCTCCTACATAGTGGACATCGCGCCGCAGATCGGCATTCGCGAGACGCGCCGCATCATCGGACCCTATCGGCTCAGCGAGGACGATATCCTCGATTGCGCGGATTTTTCCGACACGATCGGGGTCAATGGCTGGCCTGTCGAGGCGCATGTCGCGGGCGATGTCGTCGTGCGCTTTCCCAGGAAAGAGAACGCGCGCGGCTTCAATCAAATGCCGTTCCGCATCCTCCTGCCGCAACGCGTCGACAATCTCCTTGTCGCCGGGCGCTGCGCCTCGATGACGCATGAGGGACAGTCTTCGGCCCGCGTTTCCGGTCCCTGCTTCGTCATGGGCCAAGCGGCCGGCACGGCCGCCGATCTTGCCTTGCGCGCGGGAGTCTCATGCTCACAGGTGGACGTCGCCGCGCTCCAGCGGCGTCTCGAATCCGACGGAGCCTATCTCGGCCGCACCCTCTGACGCCCGATCGAGACGATCACGCGAGCGTCACCGGTTGCCGACATCGAAGATCGCGCCGGTGATATGGCTGGCCTCCTCGGAGACCAGGAAAGCCGTGGCTTCCGCGATGTCCGACGGGCCCGGCATTTCCGCGAAGCTGCGGCCGCCGAGCATCGCCTTCTTGTCGGCCTCGGGCAGAGTCTGAAAGCGATCATGCACGCGGGCGCCCGGCTCGGTCATGATGAGCGCGGGCACGATCACATTGACAGTGATCCCGACCGCCGCGAGATCGATCGCGAGCTGGCGCGAGAAGGCCTCGATGCCGCCCTTCGCTGCGCAATAGGCCAGGCGGCACCCCACCGTGCCGAGCTTGCCCGTGCTTCCCCGCGCGAGAGACGACGAGAAATTGACGACGCGCCCAAAGCGCGCCCGCCGCATGTGCGGAACCGCGGCGCGGCTGCACAGAAAGGTCGCGCCAAGGTTCGACTCCAGGACGCTCCGCCAGATCTCGTCGGTGATGTCCTCGATCTCCGGCGGCGCCGCATAGCCGCTGCCGCCCGCCGTGTTGACGAGGATGTCGAGGCGTCCGAAGGCGGAGATTGCGGCCTCGATCGCGGCGGCGGCGCCGCGCGCCGTGGAGACATCCGCCTCGATGATCCGGAATCGCTCTTGCGCTGCGAGGCCGGAACGCAGCGCTGCGAGCTTCTTGCCTTGAATATCGGCGCCGATGACGTTCGCTCCGGCCTCGAGCAGACGGAGAGCAACGGCGCGGCCCAATCCTTGCGCGGCGCCGGTCACCACCGCCGCGCGACCCTTTGCCACGCTCATGACGCGACGCACCCGATAAAGGCGAATGCGGCCATAGCTCTCTCCGTCACTGATAACGCTGGGCGCGCCACCATGGCATATCGGGAAAGGCCGGTCTAGAATCGGTTCATGGCGAGAGCCGCCCCGGCGGAGAAGCGATCGAGCAGGAGCGGACACAAACGAGCGAAGCGCCAATGGGCGCCCGCCGCGATGAAGGGGAGGCCGCAAGTCCCATAATTTGACAGCATAAATTTGTCCGTTTAGTGTCATGGAAGCGCGTGGCATCGCCGGTAGCGTCGCAAGAGGGATCGTGAGATGAAAGCCCCAACACCGAAACTTCGCGAGTGGAGCTGGTGGTATCTCCTCTTCCTGGTGCAGTTCGTCGCGGCGCTGTGGCCGCCCTTCTACAACAAGGCCGAGCCTAATTGGATCGGCATCCCATTCTTCTACTGGTTCCAGCTCCTGTTGGTGGTGATCGGCGCCGTGCTGACGGCGATCGTCTACTTCGCCACCGAATCCGATCGGAACTAGCGCCAACAAGCGCCGGAGACTCGCATGGCAGCGATCAATTGGACTGCCCTCATCATCTTTGTCCTGCTGTTCGGCTTCATCACCTGGCTCGGCTTCGCCGCCGCGCATTGGCGCAAAGGCGACCTCGACTTGCTGCACGAGTGGGGCCTCGGCGGGCGGCGCTTCGGCACCGTCGTCACCTGGTTCCTCGTCGGGGGTGATCTCTACACCGCATATACCTTCATCGCCGTTCCGGCGCTCGCTTTCGGCGCGGGTGCCATCGCCTTCTTCGCGGTCCCCTACACGATCGTGATCTATCCGATCCTGTTCCTAGTCTTTCCCCGCATCTGGAACGTCGCGCATAAGCACGGCTACATCACCGCGGGGGATTTCGTGCGCGGCCGGTACGGCAATCGCTGGCTGGCGCTCGCCATCACCATCACCGGCATCGTCGCCACCATGCCCTATATCGCGCTGCAGCTTGTCGGATTGCAGGTCGTCATCGGCGCCATGGGCATCTACGGCGAAGGCTGGGTCGGCGACCTGCCGCTCATCATTGCCTTCGTTATCCTCGCCGCCTTCACCTATTCGAGCGGATTGCGCGCGCCGGCCGCGATCGCGATCGTGAAGGACGCGCTTATCTATCTCACCGCCTTTGCCGCGGTGATCGTCGTTCCGATCGAATTGGGCGGCTACGGCAAGATTTTCGCCGCCGTGCCGCAGGCGAAGCTGCTGCTGGCGGCGCCCCCGGCAGGAAGCTGGGGCTCATACGGGGCCTATGCGACGCTCGCCTTGGGCTCGGCGCTGGCGCTCTTTCTTTATCCTCATTCGCTCACCGGCATCCTGAGTGCGAGCAGCGGCCATGCCATCCGTCGCAACGCGGCGCTGCTGCCGGGCTATTCGCTGATGCTCGGGCTCTTGGCATTGGTCGGTTTCATGGCGCTCGCCGCCGGCGTCGACAAACTCCCCGAATTTGCCGGCGGGTTTGCGGCGTTCAAAAACAATTTCGCGGTGCCGGCGCTTTTCCTGCACGCCTTCCCGTCCTGGTTCGTCGGGATCGCCTTTGCCGCGGTCGGAATCGGCGCGCTCGTGCCCGCGGCCATCATGTCGATCGCGGCGGCGAACCTGTACACGCGCAACATCCATCGCGAATTCTTCCGACCGGATTGCACGCCGCAGGCCGAGGCGCAGATGGCGAAATGGGCGTCGCTCGTCGTCAAGCTCGGCGCGCTCGTCTTCATCATCCTCGTGCCGACCCAGTACGCGATCTATCTGCAGCTCTTGGGCGGCGTCTGGATCGTCCAGACCTTGCCGACTGTGATCCTCGGCCTCTACACGCGCTGGTTCGACGATTGGGCGTTGCTCATTGGCTGGGCGGTCGGCACCGCGTTGGGTACCTGGATGGCGGTGGCGGTGAACTTCGGCGCCATTTATCCGGTGACGATCGGCGGCTTCAGCCTGCCGGGCTATACCGCGCTCTACACCGTGATCCTCAACCTCATCGTCGCCGTGGTGCTAACGCCGATCTTCCGCGCCCTGGCGCGTGGCGAGCCGGCGGACGAGACGGTCGCGGCCGACTACCACGCGTGAGCCGCGCGCGCGATGAGATGCAGCGAGGCGCTGGAGGGGGCTGCCGCCGGCCGGCCCCGAGCTACGGCGCTCCTCGCGTTCGCATCAGGAATTCCTCGAGCGAGCGGAACAGCTCGCGATCCTGAATGACGCGCGGCACTTTGTGCTGGCCGCCGATTTGGCCGCGCGACTTCATCCATTGGGCAAATGAGCCAGGCTTCGCCGCGACGACCCGCGGCGCGTCCATTCCGAAGCCGCCCGAGCGGTGGTCCCGATAATCTTGGTTTTGGGCGCTGAGGCTTTCATCCAGCGCGCGCGCAAACCGCGCCAGCGTCGCGCTCGCCACCGGCGCCGAGAACTCGACGACATAGAGATGGCCGCCGCGCTGTCTTTCGGCCGAGGGGAAGATCGGAGTCACGGTAAAGTCCGCAACTTGGCTGCCGATTTCGGCGGCTGCCGCCGCCACCGCCGTCTCGATCTCCTCGGCGATCAGATGCTCGCCGAAGGCCGAGAGAAAATAGGAGAGCCGGCCGGTGATCAGCAGCCGCGGCGGCCGCAGCTCGACGAACTTGACGGTGTCGCCCGGCAGGTAAGACCACAGGCCGGCACAGGTGGAAAGCACGATCGCGTAGTTGACGCCGGGTTGCGCCGTCGCCAGCCAGTGCCGCGCCGGCTCTGCCGCGCCGACCTCGTCCGCCGGCACGAACTCATAGAAAATGCCGCGATCGACGATCAAGCGCAGCCCGTCGCCATAGCCGCGGTCGGCAGCGGCGATGAATCCTTCGCTGGCGGCGTAGACCTCGCGGCTCTCGGCGCGGCTTCCTTCGAGCAATTCCTCGAACTGGGCTCGGTAAGGCGCGAAATTGATGCCGCCATGGATAAATAGCTCGAGCTCGGGGTAGTAGCTCGTGCTGCGCCGCGGCAGCTCCGGCCGAAGCTCGGCGAGTTTGGCGAAAAAGAGCAGGACCCAGCTCGGCGTGCCGCTGAGGCTCCTGATGTCCTCGCGCAACGACAAGCGAGCGAGCGTGTCGATCTTTTGCTCCCAATCGGTCATGAGGGCGTATCGACGCGGCGGGAAATAGCGCGGTCGCGCCCACCACGGCACGTCATTGGCCGCGATGCCGCTGAGATCGCCGCTGGAGACGCCCGGCGCCTGCTCGACGAGGTCCGTGCTGCCGCCCAGCATGAAATTCTTGCCGGCGAGCAGCCGGCTGCGAGGCCGCGCGGCAAGATGATGCGTCAGCAGGTCGAGCGCGGCGCCGCGGTTGCTCGCGCTCATCTCGCGCGAGAAGGGAATGAATTTCGTCTTTCCCGTCGTCGTTCCCGAAGTCGCCGCGAAATAGGGAATCGTGCCGGGCCAGGTCAGATCCGTGAGCAGCGGGAAGCGCGGCTGCCAGTAATCGCGCCAGAAATCCTCGTAGCTGCGCAGCGGCACGCGCCGCTGAAAATCCTCCACCTCGCCGATCCGGACAAAGCCGTGCGCGACCCCGAATGCCGTCTCTCGCGCCTGCCGCACCAGACGGAGAAGCTGCGATCGCTGGCTCTCCGGGGCATTCTCGGCGGCGAGCTGCACTTTGCGCCGACGCGCGTAAAGCCGCAGGAGCGGCGTCGCGTCAAGCATGGGACATGCTGCGTTCAGCGCGATGGGGTCGCGATCGTGTCACGGCACGAATTCCGTCTTGAACGGAAATCTTGCGCGGATCGTCTCCGGCCTCAGCGGGAGCTGGATAAATTCGCCGCGTTGCCATAAGGGCGCCTGGTCGAGGAATGTCGTGCTGCCCAGCCAGCCATCCTGCCCGCCGAGCAGAACGAAGTAATTTCGGTCGAGATCCGAAAGGTCGGAAATCTGGCGCGCGGTCGCCGCCAAATTCGTGAAATGGCGGCGGTCGGTCAAGGGATGGGCGGTCTTCATCACGGTTTCGCTGCTACCGGCCACGGCCCAATCGCCGAAGCGAAGCTGCCGCCCGATGAGAGGGGTCGCCGCAAGGAAATGCGGCAGCCCGAGGCGATGCATTGTGCCCCAAACGCCGTGAGCTTCGAGGTCGCGGACCGTGGCCGGTACGGCGCGCTTCAGGGCTCCGGCGATCCGCGCAGGGCGGGCCTTCGCAATGTCGCCATGAAGCAGTCCGCGCGCATCCCACATCCGGGAGTAGAGGCGAAGACGCTGCCTGCCGCAAAGCGCGACGCCGAGATGAAAGATGAGCAGTTCGAAGGCCAGCGCGCCGCGGGAGCCTTCGGCATAGCGCCCGTCCCAATCAACGAGCTCGCGCAGCAGCCGGCCCGCCTCGCCGGCGCCCCCTTGCGGCAGCGCGCGCAAAAGCCGGGCCAGATCGTCGCGAAACGCGAGCGCCGATGGCGCAGCAACGTCGCGTTGCAAGGCGGCGAGGTCGCTGAACCCGAGTTCGGCGCCTGGGCCGAGGAGCGCGTTGAGCCGGTCGATGCGGCCGCGCGGTGAAAAGACATAGCCGACGGGAACCGGAGTACTTGTGGGCTTCTCGTTGGCGGAAGCGACGAACCCGTCGTCCGGATCGAGGAGTGCCGGAAGGTCCGCGGCGGTTAGGAAACTCTGCCAGTGAGCGGCGGCGTTGGGCGGCAGGATGGGCTCGGCGGGCGGAGCCGGCGGCCGTCGTGGCAGTCGCGCCGCCATCGCCTTCCCGATATGGCCCTGCGCATCCGCGTAAATCAGATTCTGTCCGGGCACGGCGATGAGATCGAGCGCCGCGCGGAACTCGCCCCAGTTTCGCGCGCGATTTACGCGCAACATCGCAGTGATCTCGTCGCTCGGCATGTGCCCGACCCAGCGCAGCGCATAGGCTCTGCCCGGCGACCGGCCAAGAAAGGGCGCGTCCGAAATGATCGGACCATAAGCCGTGTCGCGGATTGCGATCTCACGATCGAGCCAGCCGCGCACTCGGATCCGCTCCCGGCGCTCCTTGATTTCGGCGGGCGCAAGGCCCGAGACATCGAAGAGGTCGCTGCTCGCTGCGTGCAAGTTGGTGCCGCCCCAGGCGATCCAGGGATTGCGCCCCATCGCCACAAAGGGCAGGCCCGGGATCATCAGCCCGACAAGGTGAAATGACGGCGATTTGTAGCCGGCCGTGAGCCACAAATTGGGGAGGGTCACTGCAAGGTGCGGATCGCTCGCGAGCCATGCGCCGCCGGAGGCGCTGTGCGCGGCCGATACGGCCATGGAATTGGTGTTGCCCATGCGCAAGAAGGAACGGATCGTGGCCGCGAGCCCGGCGCTCTCGGCTGGACCGGACCGACCGGGGCTCGCTTCGGCCACCGGGTCGAAGCCCACCAGCCGCCGCCACACCTCGAAAGCAACGGATGGATCGCTCTGCCCAAGCAGTCCCAGCCAGGTCAGCCAGGTGACGCCCGCAGCCGCGACACGCGCGAGGGCGAGCACGTCCGGCAATTCCCACGCTTCGCGACGAAGCCCCAGCTTGCGAAACTCCCACGGCAATTCCGCCATGCGCTCGACCGCGTGGTTTACGCCGCACAGGAAAGCCCCGATCCAACGCCTGGTCTCGTCCGGCAGGATGGCCGCAATTTCGCCGGCCGCGCGGCCGAATCCGAGAATACGGAGGGCGTGGTCGATCTCGATGCCCAACGGGCCGACCAGCTCGGACAGTCTTCCCTGCGAAATCCGGCGCGCCATCTCCATTTGGCCCGACCGCAGGTGGACGTGGATGACCCCCAGCGCCACCGCCAGATCCGCGTCGCTTTCGGCCGCGATGAAGGGAATTTGATGTCCGTCCCAATGAACGACCACGGGCGCTCCGAGCGGCTGACCGCTCAAAGGCAGGGTGGCCAGGCGATGCCGGAGCGGGACGCTGTTCGGCGGGGGTATGCGCCACGGTCCGCGGCAGGTGAAAAGCCCCGCTACCAGAGCAAGCCCCGCAGTGCTATCCAGTGCCCTCATGAAGGTTCCTAGTCCGCTTCGGAATGTGGCGCCGGACGCCCGGGGGAGCCCGGTCGATTTGGCAATGCCGATCTTGAAACGCTGCGCCGCGCGCCTATTTGTGGCATGTCGACTCGTCGTGGTTCGGCTTGCTCTGCCGGCTCGTCATCGAGCACCCAGCCCGCTTCCCGATCCTCTACCGGAGTTTGATCCGCCAGGCGATGTCCGCGTGGCGGCACGTCTTGCTAACTGGAAGTATCTATGACTATCGGAACTGTGAAATGGTTCAATGCCCAGAAGGGCTATGGCTTCATTCAGCCCGAAGACGGCTCGAATGACGTCTTCGTGCATATCTCCGCCGTCGAGCGCGCGGGGATGAGCGACCTGAAGGAAGGCCAGAAACTTGGCTTCGAGCTGCAGCGCGACCGCCGCAGCGGCAAGGTTTCCGCCGGCAACCTGCAGGCAGCGTAACTCCAAGGGGCGGCTTCGGCCGCCCCTTATTTCAATAGGGACGAAATGACAAAGGAAGACCTCATCGAATTCGAAGGCACCGTGCTCGAACGCTTGCCGGATGCGCGCTTTCGCGTCCGGCTCGACAATGGCCATGAAACATTGGCCTACACCTCCGGCTCGGTGAAAAAGAACCGGATCCGCATCTTGGCGGGCGACCGCGTCACCATCGAGATGACGCCCTACGACCTGAGCAAGGGGCGGATCAACTACCGTCACAAGGACGAGCGAGCTGCCTCGGGCCCGACGCCGCAGCGCCGGCCATTCCGGCGACGCTAATCCCGTCGCCTGCGCCGGATCTCCTGGGGTCGGGCGCGCTGCTCACCGGCCGATGAGCCACGGGATCAGCGAGATCCCGACGCTGATGAGCGGCCCCGTTGCGAGCGGAATGCAAAATCGGAAGTGCGCGCCCTCGACATGGCGTGCTACCGGCACGGGAAATCCAGGCCCAAACCGCCGATCCGCAACCATCCCGGCCCACCAGTGGGAACCTAAGCGCGAACCGCCAAATTATTGGTGATGCCGACGCATATGGAGCCGAACCTGCTCGCGATACTGGCCGAAGCGGTGCTGCTGCTTCACCTCGGCGTGGTGCTCTTCAACATATTCGGCCTGATTGCGATCCCGCTGGGAGCTTGGCGGGGCTGGGCATTCGTCCGCATCTTCTGGTGGCGCGCGTTGCATGTCGCCATCTTGGCCGTCGTGGCGCTCCAGGCGGTTTTGGACCGCGTGTGCTTTCTCACGGTGTGGCAGAGCGATCTGCTCCACCGAGCCGGCGAGGCCGCATCCGATGCGCCGCTGATCCAAAGATGGGTGACGCGCGCCATTTTCTGGCCGCTGCCGCTATGGTTCTTTGCCCTGCTCTATGCGGCGGTCTGCCTCTACACGTTGTTTCTGTGGTGGGCGGTCCCGCCGAATTTGCCGCGAAAATCGGCGCTCTGACGCGGCGCCGCGTCGGGAAATTGAGTTCGCGAGACGAGCGCGCGGCCTCAGTGGCCGGCCATGTGGCGGCCGACGACCATCCGGTCGGCGGATTCCGTCGGCGTCTCGTAGCGGATGGTCCCGTCGAACATGACGACAATGCGATCGGCCAATTCGAAGATCTCGTCGAGGTCCTCGCTCACCAGCAGCACGGCGGCGCCACGGTTGCGCGCCGCCACGATCTGGCCGCGGATGTCGGCGACCGCAGCGAAATCGAGCCCGAAGCACGGGTTTGATACGACCAGGACATCGACGTCGGAGGACAGCTCGCGGGCCAGCACCGTGCGCTGCACATTGCCGCCGGAGAGCGTGGCGATCGGCGCGCTCGGTCCCGCCGTCTTGATGCGGTATTGCTCGATCAGCCGCTCGGCATTGCGATGGAAAGGTTCGCGGTTCAGCCACCAGCCGCCCAGGGCGTAGGGCGGCAGATCGAAGACGCGCAGCGCCAGATTCTCTTCGACGCTCATCTTCGGAACGCTGGCCGAGCGCAACGGCTCTTCCGGCAGGCAGGCGATCTTGTGCCGTCGCATCTCCTCGCGGCGGCCGTGATAGGCCTCGCCATGGACGCGGATCTCGCCGCCAACCGCGTCGCGCTGGCCGGCGAGCACCTCGACGAGCTGCCGCTGGCCATTGCCGGAGACGCCGGCGATGCCGACGATCTCGCCCGACCGGACGCTCAAATCCAATCCCTTGACGATGACCTCGCCGATATCGTTGTTCGCGCGCATCCCCGCGATCTCCAATCGGGTCGCGGCGGGCGCTCCCGACCGTTCGGCGGGCGGCGGAATGTCCTGGCTGCCGACCATCATGCGCGCCATCTCGTCGACGCCGAGCTTGTGCGGATTGCCGTGGCCGGCAAGCCGGCCGCGGCGCAGCACCGTCACCTCATCGGTGAAGGCAAGAACCTCGCGGAATTTGTGCGTGATCAAGAGAATGGAGATTTCGCCTTGCCGCGCCATCGCGCGCAGCATGCCGAGAATCTCGTCCGCCTCCTGCGGCGTCAGCACCGAAGTCGGCTCGTCGAGAATGAGGAAGCGGCGCCGCGTGTAGATCTGCTTGAGGATCTCGAGCTTCTGCTTCTCGCCCGCCGCCATCGAGGCGACCGTGGCGTCCAGCGGCACCTTGAACGGCATCTTGGCGAGGAACTCG
>DATNIY010000011.1:0-2656 GCA_035604195.1 Allostellaceae bacterium | reverse complement strand
CAGGCAATAGAGCAGCGTCTCGGCGACCGATTCGCCCCAGGCGGTCTGTTTGTAGGGCATGATGAACAGCAGATCGATGTCGGAGCCCGGCGCCAACAGACCGCGGCCGTAGCCGCCGGTGGCGATCACCGCCATGCGCTCTGCCTGGGAAGGGACCTGGGTCGGATAAAGCTCGCTGGCGGCGAACTCGAACAGGATGCGGATGATCTCGTCCTGCACCCGGCACAGTCTTTCGGCGCAGCGCCGGCCCTGACGCTCCTGCAGCAGCAGCTCCTCGGCGCGGGCACGCGCTTGCGTCAGCGCCGATTTCAGGCGTTGGGCGACGGCGGCGCGCAATTCACGCTCGCGCCCGGCATGGATCTCGGCGAGCGCCTTGAGGTCGGCGACGATCGCCGCGCTGTCGAGGAGGTCGGCGACGGCGTGCGCGGCGCGGTGGCTATCGAGCATCATCGCACGTCATAGCCGAGCCGTCGCGCGCTGTCATCGGGGCCGGGCTTTGCCGCGCATGGCCGCCCCTCGCGCAAGAAGGGGCCACAGTGTGCGGTAAGGCGGTATTCTCACAAGAGCGCCCCGCCGCCGGCCTTGTGCTAGCCTTATCCCCTACGCCAGCCGGCGGCGGCCAGAGGGAGGATCGGTCCAATGAAAAGCTATGATGTCTGTGAATGCGGGGCGCCGCTGCGGCTGATGGAACGGCCGACCCCAAAGCCCGTCGGGACCGAGATCCTGCTCAAGGTCATCGCCGCCGGCGTCTGCCACAGCGATCTGCATATCTGGGACGGCTATTACGACCTGGGCGGCGGCAAGCGGCTGCAGCTCAGCGATCGCGGCGTCAAACTGCCGCTGACCATGGGCCATGAGAATGTCGGCGAGGTCGTCGCCGTCGGTCCCGGCGCCGTCGGCGTCAAGATCGGCGACCGCAGGCTCGTGCATCCGTGGCTCGGCTGCGGCGAATGTGCGGTGTGCCGGCGCGGCGACGAGCAGCTCTGCCGCACGCCGTTCAGCATCGGGGTGTTCCGCTCCGGCGGCTATGCCGACCATTTGCTGGTGCCGCATCCGCGTTATCTGTTCGATATCGGCGGCATTGCGCCGGAAAAGGCGGCGCCGCTCGCCTGTTCGGGCATCACCACCTACGGCGCCTTGAAGAAGGTCGGCCCGCTGTTGCAGGAGGAA
Organism: Allostellaceae bacterium; assembly: GCA_035604195.1. Taxonomy (GTDB): domain Bacteria; phylum Pseudomonadota; class Alphaproteobacteria; order ATCC43930; family CGMCC-115725; genus DATJLY01. The sequence goes on along the minus strand of DATNIY010000011.1, from coordinate 1,486 downwards.
CCGGTAGTCATCATCGGCGCCGGCGGGCTCGGGCTGATGTGCCTTTCGCTGCACCAGAAGATGGGCGGCAAGGCCGCGATCGTGGTCGACATCGACCCGGTCAAGCGCGAGGTGGCGCGCCGAGCCGGCGCCCAAGCCGTGATCGACGGCAATACGGCGGACGCCGCCAAAGAGATCATCGAGGCGACCAAGGGTGGCGCCTGGGCGGTGATCGATCTGGTCGGCGCCTCACGCACCGTCCAGCTTGGCGTCGACAGCCTCGTCAAGGGCGGCAAGGTAATCGTGGTCGGACTGTTCGGCGGCGATATCACGGTGCCGACGCCGTCCTTTCCGCTGCGGGCGATGGGGATTCAAGGCTCCTATGTCGGCAGCCTCAACGAAATGGCCGAGCTTCTTGATCTCGTGCGCCGCAAAGGCGCGCCCGACCTTCCGGTCGCCACGCGCCCGCTCGCCGCGGTTAACGACGCGCTCAACGAGTTGAAGGCCGGCAAGGTCATCGGCCGCGTGGTGCTGATGCCGGCCGAGTAGTGGAAACAGCGAGCCGGAGTCGCGGTATCAATCGGAAAGGGACGGAGCATGGACGCTGCCGAACTTCGCGCGCTGCAAGCGCCAATCAAGGAGCGCTACAAGACCGACCCCAAGGCCGCAATCATCACGCTGAAGGCCAAGGGCACGCTCGACGACACCAGCATCGCCTGCAAGGTCGAGACCGGCCGCGCGCTCGCAATCGCGGGCCTGCATCCGCTGGCCGGCGGGTCGGGCCTCCAACTGTGCTCCGGCGACATGCTGCTCGAAGCGCTGGTCGCGTGCGCCGGCGTGACGCTGAAAACGGTCGCGGCCGCTCTCGACGTTCAGCTGAGGTCCGGCGCGGTGTCGGCTGAAGGCGATCTCGATGCCCGCGGCGCGCTAGGCGTCGCCAAGGACGCGCCGGTCGGGTTCACGCACATCCGCCTGCGCTTCGACCTCGACACCGACGCGCCGCAGGAGAAGCTCGACCAATTGCTTAAGCTCACCGAACGTTACTGCGTCGTCTATCAGACCATCAGGAACGGGCTGCCGGTCGAGATCGGGCTCATGCGGACGTGATGTCGGCCGAACTCGCGTTCTGGTCCGCACTCGCGCTCAAGATGGTGCTGACGGCGATTGTCGTCGTCATCACCTCGTTGGTGGTCGAGCGCAGCGGGCCGTTCGTCGGCGCGCTGGTTGGCGCGCTTCCGACCGCGGCCGGTGCCGCCTACGTCATTCTGGCCCTCGAGCAGCCGCCGGATTTCATCGCGGCGAGCGCGATCGGCAGCGTCGCCATCAATGGCGCCATCGCGATCTTCGCCGCCGCCTATGCGATGCTGGCGCAACGCCGCGGCCTGCTCGTCAGCCTCGGTGCGGCGACCGCGCTGTGGCTCGCGGTCGCCGCCGTGCTCCGCGCGGTCGATTGGACGGCGCTCGGCGCCATGGCGATCACGGTCGCGATCTACGCCGTCACCGTCCC
>DATNIY010000010.1:0-3536 GCA_035604195.1 Allostellaceae bacterium | reverse complement strand
CTGGAACCAGGCGCTCTATAACGGCGACATCGAGGCGTGGTTCCTGCTGCGCAATAGCCCCAATCCGGAAGGCGGCATGAAGCTGCTCGATTTCGTCGGCCGCGCGGAGCCCCAAGCGGCCTTCGCCAAGGCGCTGTTCTATGGACCCACCAATCTCGGCGCCTACAAGTTCATCGACGATAAATTGGCGCGAGAGCTGCCCTCCTATCCGGACAACGCCAAGGTCTCCCTGCTGATCAATTACGATTGGTGGGTCGACCATTACGACGACCTCACCCTCAAGTTCGAGAACTGGATCCAGTCCTAGCCTTTCCCATCCCCGCGCCGGGAGGCGGGCGGCCGCGCCCGCCTCCCGCCTTCGCGACCTCTTCCCCTCGTGGCAAGACGGCATGCCCTTCGACCTCAAGACGCTCCTTTGTCCGAAGTCGGCCGCGATCGTCGGCGCCTCTCCGCGCGAAGGCGTCGCCGCAACCCGCGTGATCAACAATCTCAAGCGGCTCGGCTACGGGGGCGCCATCCATCCGGTCAATCCCCGCTATGCGGAGGTGCAGGGCCTACGCTGCTACCCTTCGCTCAGCGCGCTGCCCGAGGCGCCGGACGTGGTCTTCGTGGCCATCGCGGCCGAGAATACGCTTGCGATCATCGAGGAGGCCGGCCGCTGCGGCATCCGCGCCGCGATCGTCAACGCGAGCGGGTTCGCCGACAGCGGCCCGGACGGCGAGGCGTTGCAGGCGCGGCTCGCGGCGGCGGCTGAGAGGCACGGCATCGCCGTCTGCGGGCCCAACAACATGGGCTTCATCAACATCCACGACCGCATCTGCCTATGGACGGCGCGCGCGCTGCCCAAGCTGAAGCCCGGACCCGTGGCGATCGTCTCGCAAAGCGGATCGGTCGCGATCGCGATCAGCCAGGACGATCGCGATCTTGGCCTCGCCTATGTGATCACCGCGGGCAACGAGGCCGTCTGCACGGTCGCGGACTATCTCCAATCGGTCATCCGCGACGGGCGCGTGCGCATCGTCCTGATGTTCCTCGAGACCATCCGCGATCCCCGCCTCTTCGCCGCCGCCGCACGCGAGGCCGCCGAGCGCGGCAAGCGGATCGTCGTGCTCAAGGCCGGCCGCAGCGAGGGGGGAAGTGCCGCCGTCGCGGCCCATACCGGCGCGCTCTCGGGCGAGGATCGGGTCTATGAGGCGTTCTTCCGCCGCCATGGCGTCATCCGGGCCGGCGACATCGACGAGATGATCGAGACGGCGATGCTGCTCTCGAAATATCCCGACCCGCCCGCGCCGCGCCGCGCGGTCGCGATCACGGTCTCGGGCGGCGAGGCGGCGCTTATCGCCGATATCGGCGCAACGGTCGGCCTCGAGCTCGCCGAGCTGGCGCCGGCAACGGTCGCGGCCATGAAGCCGGCATTCCCGCCCTTCGCCAAGCCGCGCAATCCCTTGGACGCATGGGGGCTCGGCTGGAACGGCGAGCGCTTCCGGCAGATGTTCACGGCGCTGGCGGCGGAGCCGGATGCGGGCGCGCTCGCGCTCGCGATCGATGCGCCCGGCGGCGGGGGTGCGGATGCGCATGTCGCCATCGATATGGCGCGTGTCTCCATCGATGCGCTTTCGCGCTGCGCCAAGAGGATTGTCTTCTTCAACAATGCCGCGGCCGGGGGCGTCAATGCCGAGGTCCGCAAGCTGCTGGACGCGCACGGCATACCCTATCTCTCCGGCATGCGGTTCGCATTGGCGGCGATTGCCCATTGGCAGCGCTTGGAGATACCGGCAGGCGGGGAAGAGGTGCCCGCGCGCACGCTCCCCGCGCTTGCACGGCTCGCGGAGCCGGAGCGCTTCCGCCTTCTCGCCGAGGCGGGGATCCCGATGGCGGCCTGCGTGACGGTCGGAAGTGCCGAGGAGGCCGCAGAGGCGGCCCGAGAGCTCGGCTTTCCGGTGGTCCTCAAGGGCACATCGCCGAGCCTGCCGCATAAGACCGAGCTCGGGCTGGTGAGGCTCGGGCTTTGCGATGCGGCGGCCGTCGAGACGGCTTACCGGGCGGTGCATGAGCTCCTGCGCCGCCACGCGAAGGACGATCCGCTGGCGCGGCTGATCCTTCAGCCGATGGTCGGCGAAGGGGTGCAGCTTCTCCTGGGGGCCCGCAACGATCCGGCTTTCGGCTCGATCGTCGTCGTCGGGCTCGGCGGCACGCTGGTCGAGGTGATGCGCGAGACCAGCCTGAGGATCGGACCGCTCGCGCGCGCGACCGCCCGCGCCATGCTCGGCGAGAGCAAGGCGGCGGCACTCCTGGCCGGCACCCGCGGGCGGGGCCCGTTCGATGTGGAAGCCGCACTCGACGCCATCGTCGCCTTCTCGCACTTCGCCCATGAGGCGCGCGATGCCATCGCCGCCGTCGAGATCAATCCGCTCGTCGTCCAGGAGAAGGGCGCCGTCGGAGTCGATCTCCTCTTGGAGCCGCTCACGGCAAGCGAAACCCGGGCAAACCGGTCAACATAGGGATGGAGGAGCAAAGATGGCCTATGAGGCACTGATCTACGAGGTCGACGATCGCGTCGCGATCATCACTTTGAATCGCCCGCAGCGCTTGAACGCCTTCAGTCTCGCTCTCCGCGATGAGATCGTCGCGGCGGTCAAGCAGGCGGATGAGGACCCCGCCGTCAGGGTGCTGATCATCACCGGTGCCGGCGGCCGCGCCTTCTCCGCGGGTTACGACATCAAGGAATCGGCCGACCGCCCCAAGCGCTCGCTCTCGGAGTGGCGCGACCGACTCGCCGGCGACTGCGCCTTCACCTATTCGGTGTGGAATTGCTCCAAGCCGGTGATCGCCATGATCGACGGGTTCTGCCTCGCCGGCGCGCTCGAATTCGCACAGATGTGCGACATCAGATATTGCTCCGACGATTCGACCTTCGGCGTGGTCGAGACGCGTTTCTCGAACGGCATCGCCACCTTGATCATGCCCTGGGTCCTCGGCGCGCGCTGTCGCGAGCTGATCTATACCGGCGACAAGATCGATGCGCAGGAGGCGCTCCGCATCGGTCTGGTCAACCGCGTCTTTGCCAAGGCGAAGCTGCGCGCGGAGACGCTCAAGATCGCCAAGCGCATGTCCCAGGTGGCGCTCGCCTGCCTGCAATGGAACAAGCGCGCCATCAACAATACCTACGAGACCCAGGGCTTCCATGCCGCGATGCGCTACGGCATCGAGGCCTGCAGCATTATGGATGCGAGCGACACGCCCGAGTATCGGAAGTTCGACGAAATCAGGCGCGGCAAAGGGCTGAATGAGGCGCTGCGCTGGCGGGACGAGCAATTCGCGAAGTACGAGTAGCTTTCCGGGAGAAACGCGGCTCAAGCGCGACGCTCCTCGGGATGAGGATTTGGAGCTTGGGTTTCACGCCCGCGCAAGCGCTAGTTGATGCACACATCGTCGCGCCGCCGCCAATGGCGATAAGTCCCTCTCCCGCTTGCGGGAGAGGGAGGGACCCATTGCGCAGCAATGGGAGGGTGAGGGACGGCTCCGACATCCGGCAA
>DATNIY010000009.1:0-2861 GCA_035604195.1 Allostellaceae bacterium | reverse complement strand
GACTTCCTGCGACAGAAAGAACTGCGCCACCATGAACACGGTGAGCAAAAAGATGATCGACAGGATCAGCGTCGACAGGGCGTCGACGAAGCCCGGCCAGTAATTCATGCCGCTGTCGCGGCGGCTGCGGGGAAGCGCCATAGCTTGCGCCTATCTCATTGTCCTTCAGTCGACCGATGCGCGCGACAGGATTTCCATGAGGCGGCGGATGTCGTTGTTGAGCCTGGTCTGCGCGTCGGCCCAGTCGCGGATCATCTGTTGCTCCGCGCGCATGTGCTGCACCAGGCCCTGGATCGCTTCGGCGAGACTGGCCATTGCCGCCGTGTTCGCCTTGCCCGACCCGGCGTCGCCGATCGACAGCCGCAGCTGGTCGAGCGTGTCCATGATGCCGGCCGGCAGCGCCGCGGCGGCGCTGGCTCCCTCGGCGCCGAGGTCCTGCACCGTGGTCGCCAGCCAATCCTCGAAATTGGTATAGAAGCGGTTCTGCGCCTGGCTCGTCTGCAGATCGAGAAAGCCGAGGATGAGCGAGCCGGCCAATCCGAACAGCGACGACGAGAACGAGATGCCCATGCCGCCGAGCGGCGCGGCGAGGCCCTCCTTCAGCGTATTGAACACCGTATCGGCGTCGCCGCCGACATTGAGGTTGTTGATGATGCCGCCGACCGAGCCGACGGTCTCGATCAGGCCCCAGAAGGTGCCGAGCAGCCCGAGGAAGACCAGGAGCCCGGTCAGATAGCGGGAGATATCGCGCGCCTCGTCGAGCCGCGTCCCCAGCGAGTCGAGGAAGGCGCGCATGGTTTGCGCCGAGATGGCGACGCGGCCGACCCGCTCGCCGCCGAGCATGGCGGCGATCGGAGCGAGCAGCGTCGGCTCGCGCGCTACCGCAAGGCCCGGATCGGCGCGGCGGAAACTGTTGACCCAGGCGACTTCCGGAAACAGCCGGATGACGCGATGGAACGACAGGATGATGCCGATGACGAGAACGCCGAGGATCAAGCCGTTGAGCCAGGGATTGGCCATGAAGGCGTTGAGGATCTGATGCTGCAGCACGAACGCGATCAGCGCGCACAGGATCAGGAACACCAGCATCCGCACCAGAAAGATGCGGGGCGAGCCGAGCTTGACTTCGAGGGTGGTGCTTGCCATCGGCTTTAGCTTAGCGCCTTAAGATTCGCGGCAATATGGCATAGCGGGGCGTTAAGAAAAACGCATGATTTTCCGTTGCCGCGCGCGCGACCGGAAATTCCCGCAAGGTGCGACCTGCGGCACGATTTGCGGCAGGGTGATGGCGGAACCCGCGGCCAAACGCCTGCAACTCACGGCGTCGCCGCCAGCTTGGCGGCTGCTTTGGCGGCTTCCTTTTCGGCCTCCTTGCCGGCCTCCTTGAGCAGCCGCAACAGCTCGCGGTGCATCGTATCGTTGCCGGCGGCGACCTGGCCTTTCGCCAGGACGGCGTCGCCGCCGTCGAGATCGGTGACGAAGCCGCCGGCTTCGCGCACGAGCAGCGTGCCGGCGGCGAGGTCCCAGGGCGACAGATCGCGTTCCCAATAGGCGTCGAGGCGGCCGGCGGCGATCCAGGCCAGATCGAGCGTGGCGGCGCCGTAGCGGCGCAGCCCGGCGAAGTGCTGCTGCGCGGCGGCGATCTCATGGCGCGCGAGCGCCAGGTCGCCGCGCCCGTAATGCGGCAGGCCGCAGGCCACCACCGCCTCGGCCAAGCGCTGCCGCGCGGCGACGCGGATGCGCCGGTCGTTGAGAAAGGCGCCCTTGCCGCGTTCGGCGACGAACAGCTCGTCGTTCGCCGGGTTGAAAGTCAGCGCCGCGACAATGGCGCCGTTTCGCTCGAGCGCGATCGACACGGCGAAGTGCGGGATGCCGTGCAGAAAATTGGTGGTGCCGTCGAGCGGATCGACGATCCAGCGATGACTTGTGTCGGTGCCGGCGCGGGCGCCGCCTTCCTCGCCGAGGAAGCCGTAATCCGGCCGCGCCTTGGCGAGCTCCTCGCGCACGATCTCTTCGGCGCGGCGGTCGGCGGCGGTGACGAAATTGCGCGGCCCCTTCAGCGACACCTGCAGGTTCTCGACCTCGCCGAGATCGCGCTTGAGGCTGCGCCCGGCGCGATAGGCGGCCTTGATCATGACGTTGAGGACGGCGGAGTGATGCGGCATGGGGGCCTGCGGTACGGTGCAATCTGCCGCCGCGTCAAGTGCGCGGCGTTTTCATCCTCCCCCACGCAAGTGGGGGAGGGGGCATAGGCGGCCTTCGGCCGCCGTACTTAGTAAAACAACGCCGACGCAAAGCGTCGGCTATGGTGAGGGGCGTTGCGGCCTGGCTCAGACTCGCGGCCAGGCCCCTTACCCTCGTCATTGCGAGCGAAGCGAAGCAATCCAGTCTTTTGAGCCACAAGGCTCTGGATTGCTTCGTCGCTTCGCTCCTCGCAATGACGAAATAAAAATCCGTTCTCGCGACGCGCTGCGCCCGAGGCTTGCAAACCACGAAGATGATTCGCCTCCCTCATCGCATGATCCCGAAAAGTGGTGTCCGGTTTTCGGACCAGATCATGCGCAAGAAAGAGGGGAGCGGAGCGCCGAGAGGCGCATCCAACCAATGTCCGCGCCACACCGGCAGACGTTGCCGCCTGCCAATGCGCGGGGCGCGGAAGCGCGCCAAAAGTCGGGGCGCGCTCGCCTTCCGGCGCTCCACTGCGGCACTCGCCAAGGCTTTGACCCCTTGGCTCAGCTCCAGGCCATGCTTCCTGGGACGCGGTCCAGGCGGGCGTTACCCGCCCTTTCCTGTCCCAGTCCAGGGACTGCACCTCCCGCACCGGCCGTAGTACCGGCGTGAATGATGCCCGAAGCCGCCCG
>DATNIY010000008.1:0-14938 GCA_035604195.1 Allostellaceae bacterium | reverse complement strand
TTCGAGCCCTTCTACACCACCAAGGAGCGCGACAAGGGCACCGGCCTCGGCCTCAGCATGGTGTTCGGCTTCATGAAGCAGTCGGGCGGCCACATCAACGTCTATAGCGAAGTGGGCGTCGGCACCACCTTCCGCCTCTACCTGCCGCGCGCCGCGGCCGACGCGGCCGTCGCAGAGACGGGCGCGCCCGAACCGCTGGCACGCGGCGGCGGCGAGACCGTGCTGGCGGTCGAGGACGATACCGCGCTGCGACGCGTCGTCGTGCGCCAGCTCAAAGAGGTGGGCTATCGCGTCATCGAGGCCGCGAACGGAGCGCAAGCGCTCGATGTGCTCGAGAGCGAGCGCGCCGATCTTTTGTTCAGCGACGTCGTCATGCCCGGCACCATCGACGGCTTCGAGCTGGCGCGGCGGGTGATGGCGCGCTGGCCGCATATGAGGGTGGTGCTGACCTCGGGCTTCCCGGAGGCCAAGGTCAACGGCAATCTCGGCGGCTTGGCCGCCTCGGCGCGGCTCTTGAGCAAGCCCTACCGCAAGGAGGAGCTGGCGCGCCTCTTGCGCGAGGTGCTGGCGGCCTAGGGCTCATCGCCCTGGGCGCTCGCGTTCGGTGCGCCGTTTATAGTTGTAAAGCGGATTTGTATTGCGACCTCAGATTGCAATTCTGGCCGATCACAGCATCGGCACGGCGAGGCCGACGAGCGACAGGCCGATGACGATCAACGCACCGGCCCATCGCTCGAGCCTTGCTTGATGGAGCGGATAGCGGCTTGCGCCGAGGGCGGCGGTTACGCCCAGAACGATCCCAATTGCGCCAAGCCCGAGCAGCACGCGTGCCCCCAAATTCAGTGTGAAGTGCTTCACACACTCTTTTGCCCTTTTTGGGTGAAGATTTCGTTGTCACGGCGAGGTCGGATGGCCGGTGCCGAGGGGCCAAGTGCGGCCTTTTTCCAGCACTACAGAATTGCCCAATATGCGGCGCTAGTTGCATCTAAATTTTAAAGTGAAATCTGCACCCGACTCGGTATAGGATGGTTAATGCTGTAGGTCGGACAGCGGGAGAGGAAATTGTTCAGGCGCAAACAGCCGCGCTTTCTAGCCCGGTGCTTGCAAACCGCGATGTTCTTGATCGCGGTAGCACTTTTTCCGAGCACGGCGGCGGCGCATGTCAAATGGTTCGCGCCTTACGACGTGCCGGCGCAGCCGGAGCTGTTGTCCGCGGTCTTCTCGGCCACCTTCGGCGAGCTTGTCGCCGCCGCCATGATCGGGTTGTGGCTGCTCTGCCTGATCGAACGGACCGCGCTGGGCGGCGCCGTCCTTCGCGCCATCGAGCGCTACCACGCGCATTTGCGGCCGCGCACCGAGGACCTCATGCGCGGCATGGCCGCGCTCTTCTTCATCGCCCTGTTCACTGTCGGGAACCTCATCCTCACGCCCGAGCTCAAGACCGACCTGCCGGCGATCCCGTGGCTGCAATGTGCCATCGCCCTGCTCCTGTTCTGGCGCTCGACGATGGTCCTGGCGGCGGCCGGCATCGCCGCGCTCTGGGCCTACGGGGTCTATACCTACGGCATCTTCCATTTGCTGGATTATCCGATCTTCCTGGGTCTCGCCGTCTATTACGCCCTGACCGGGCTGGGCGAGCGGCGGCTCCTGGGCCTTCGCCCGATCGACTTCGCGCGCTGGGGCGCGGCGATCACGCTGATGTGGGCCTCGGTCGAAAAATGGGCCTATCCGCAATGGACCGACCCCCTGCTCCAGGCGCACCCGACCCTATGCATGGGCTTCAACTCCGAATTCTACATGGTCGCAGCCGGCTTCATGGAATTCAGCCTGTCCTTCTCGCTGTTGTGGACGCCCCTGGTGCGCCGGCTCGCCGCGATCGTGCTCAACGCGATGTTCATTAGCGCAATCTTCACCTTCGGTAAGATCGACGCCATCGGCCATTCGATGATCATCGCCACTTTGATCGCCGTTGCCCTCGACGATCAGCCGATCATCCGACGGGCGCCGATCCTTGCCCCCGTAAGCTACGGCGCGGCGCTTGTTGTCACGCTTGCCGCCTACTATGGCGGGCATGCGCTGCTCTACGGCACCATGATCTGGTGAACCGTCCCGCCGGCCGCTCGGACCGTCCCGGCTGCGCGCCGTTAAACATTTAAATTAACAGGATATTAGTCGAATTAGGCGCATCTACCGGCGTTGGTGGGCGCGCATTCTTGGGACTGCATAGTGTCTGACGGCTACGCGACCAATCTGGCTCGCGCGACCGGGGCGGCAGCCCGGCGGTTTCGCGGCGCAACCGTCACCATCCGCGGCAAGATTCTGCTTGCCTTCGGCGTCATGGCGACCATCACCGGCCTGCTCGGTCTTTATGCCGTCAACAGCGTCGGACATTCCGGCCAGCTGGTCGTCGACACCTACGACAAACCGCTGATGTCGATCAGCTATGCGCGCCTCGCGCTGTCCAATTTCACGGAGATGGAGCTCGACTGGTCGCGCTGGCAGTCGGCCGTCGATAGCGACCGGCGGTCGAGCGTCGAGGCGCGCGTCGACCGGCTGTACCAAGCGCTCAACGAGGATCTCGCCGTCGCCGAAAAGCGCTCGACCTCGGCGCGCGCGGCGGCTGCGGCGCGGGAGACGGTCGCAGCGGTTGCGGCCTGGGACGGTTTGCGCCGCCAGGCGCTCGCCGGCACCGACACGCTCCTCGATCGCGCCGAGCTCGAGAAGCACGCAAACATCGTGGTCAGCGCCTTCGATCGACTGGTCGAGCTCACCGCCGAGGACGGCTTTCGCGGCCGCGAGCAGGCGCTGGCGTCGATCACTGCCTACCATCAGTTCAGCATCGCCGCCACCATCCTGGCGCTGGTTCTCGCTGCCGGCGTCGCTATGATGCTGTCGCGCCGCATGGTCGAGCCGATCGCCGCCGCCGCCCGCGCGGCGAGCCGCATCGCGGAAGGCGAGCTCGACGTCGAGATCGTCTCCGCCGGCAATGATGAATTGGGTCGCCTGCTCAAATCGATGGCGGTGATGCGCGACAACATCCGCGCGATGATGGAGCGCGAGATCGCGGCGCGGCGCTCGGCGCAGGCGCGGCTCATCACCGCGATCGAGAGCTCGGACGAAGGCGTCGTCCTGGTCGACGGCGCCGGCCGCATCGTCATCTCCAACTCGCAGATCGCGGCCTTCTTTCGCGAGCTTTCCGGCGCCTTTGCCGCGGGCTCGCCGCTGCCGCCCTCGCTCGAGGCGGCGCTCAGCACGCCGACCGGCGAAGTGCGCCTGGCCGATGGCCGCTGGCTGCGCTTGAGCCGCAGCAAGACTGAGGATGGCGGCGTGGTGCTCATCGCCAGCGACATCACCGCGCTCAAGGACCGCGAAACGGCGCTGCAGGGGGCGAAGGAGCAGGCCGAGGCGGCCAACCGCGCCAAGACCGAGTTCCTCGCCAATATGAGCCACGAGCTGCGGACGCCCTTGAACGCCGTGATCGGCTTTTCCGAGATCATCGCCGGCGAGATGTTCGGGCCGGTGAGCCAGCCGAAATACCGCGACTTCGCCGCCGACATCCTGCGCAGCGGGCACCACCTGCTCGCGGTCATCAGCGACATCCTCGACATTGCCAAGCTGCAATCGGGCAGGACCGAATTGAAGCTGCAGCCCACCCGCATCGCCGACATCGTCGAGGAGTCGTTGCGCCTCGTCAACCAACAGGCCGTGGAAGGCGAGGTCGAGCTGTCGCAATATCTCGACGTCAGCATCCCCCTGGTTGCGGCCGATCACACCAGGCTCAGGCAGGTGCTGCTCAATCTGCTCTCGAACGCGATCAAATTCACGCCCAAGGGCGGCAAGGTCAAGGTCAGCGTACGGCGCAGCGCCCATGGCGTCGCCATCGCGGTCAGCGATACCGGGATCGGGATGGAGGCCAAGGACATTCCGCGGGCGCTCGAGCCCTTCGGCCAGGTCGATAGCAGCCTGTCGCGCAAATACGGCGGTACCGGCCTCGGCCTGCCGCTGAGCAAGCTTTTCGCCGAACAGCACGGCGGCAAGCTCACCGTCGAGAGCACGCTCGGCAAGGGCACCACCGTCACGGTCGATCTGCCGGCGATCCTCGAGGGGCCGCGGCCCCTGGCGGTGGCGAGTTGATCGCGCTCGGCCCTTATGGCTGGCGCGCCGCGGCGCTGGCGCTGGCGCTCGGCCTGCTCGCGCCGGCCCTCGCTGCCGGGCCCGACCGCACGCCGGGCGGCGCGCCCGACCGCGCGGCTTGGATGGCGCGCTACCATCGTCCGCCCGAGATCCCCTTCCCCGCGAGCGACCCATACGCCGCCGCCAAGTTCGAGCTCGGACGCATGCTGTTCTGGGACCCGATCCTGTCGGGCGAGGGCGTGCGGTCCTGTGCCAGTTGCCACAATCCCGGCCTGTCCTGGGGCGACGGGCTGCCGCGCGCCGTCGGCGAGAACCAGAAGGCGCTGCCGCTGCGCTCGCCGACGCTCCTCGACGTGGCGTGGATCCCGGTGCTGGGCTGGGACGGCAAGTTCCGCAATCTCGAGGCGGTCGCGTACTCGCCCATCACCGGCGCCGGCAACATGAACCGCAAGGAGAGCGATCTGCTGGCGGCGCTGACGGCGATCCCCGGCTATCGCCGGGCCTTCGACGCGGCCTTTCCGGAAGAAGGCGCCGTCACGCGCGCGCATATCGAGCAGGCGATCGCCACCTTCGAGCGCACGATCGTCGCAACGACCGCGCCGTTCGACCGCTGGATCGAAGGCGACGAGAGCGCGATCGGCGCGGCGGCCAAGCGTGGCTTCGATTTGTTCAACGGCAAGGCCGGCTGCGCCGAATGCCACAGCGGCTGGAACTTCACCGACGGCGCCTTCTACGACATCGGCTCGGCACGGGGCGACGACATCGGCCGCGGCCGCATCTTCGCGAACTCGCCGAAGCTGCGCTATGCCTTCAAGGTGCCGACCTTACGCGACACGGCGCGGCGCGCGCCCTACATGCATGACGGGTCCGAGGCCGATCTGAAGGCGGTGATCGATCTCTACGACCGCGGCGGCATCGACCGGCCGAGCCGGTCGGACCTGATCAAGCCCTTGGGCCTGAGCGATCAGGAGAAGGCGGACCTCATCGCCTTCCTCGAGACCTTGACCGGCGCACCCAAGGACGAGCCGGTTCCGGTCCTGCCGCGCTCACGGGAAGTGGCGCCTACTGCACCTTGACCAGAAGATGCATGGTCGGGTGGATGGCGCACTGCACGTCGTAAGTGCCGGGGCTGTCGAAGCGCAGATCGACCGTGGTGCCCATCGGCTGCTCGCCCGAATCGAAATGCATTTCCGGCTGATCGACGAAGACGTGGTGCGTGACATTGTCGTCGTTCATGATGTGAACGATGGTGCCGCGCGGCACCGTCAACGAATCCGGAGTGAAGATGCGGTGCTGCTGGCTCACATTGAAGGTATCCGCGGCGAGCACCGCGGGTCCCATCAGAGTCACGGTCAGGAGGGCGAGCCAGAGCTTGCGGGCCATCATGACTCCTCGCGCCGGAGTGGTGTCGCGGTCGCCCGCGACTTCCGGAGCTGACCGCCAGACCCAACCCTAGCCCGGCATTGGTAAACGAGACGTGAACGCTTTGGGCCGCGCTCACGCCTTCTCGTCGAGGTCGCTGGGCTCGGAACGCAGAATCTCGCGCGTCGCCCCGGCGATCCAGAGCCAGCGCTCGGCGTTGCGGTCATCGCCGCGCTGCCGCGCCTTCAGGGCCTGGTGCATGGCATAGGCCGTCGCGCGCTCGCCCAAATGCGCGATCAGGTTCTTGGCGAAGGTGCGGGGGTCGCGGGGTGGTTGGGCCGGCGACCGCGGCGCGGGCTCGGGGCTCGCGCCGCGGGCGTTGGATTGCAGGCTGTCAGACATCGGAAGGTGCTACGGCAGTCCGGAACAATGGCGTCAAAAGGCGGGCGGTTTCAGCCGGTGCCGGTCGAGGACGCGAGCGGCAGCTCGGCGCCCGTCGGCACCGGCCGCGGCGCGGTGCGCTCGGCGGGCTTGGTATCGGCGGCGGCGCCGAGGCTCTTCACGTCGCCGTTGATCTCGCCACCCTGCTCGATCTGCAGCCGACCGTAGCGGATGGTGCCGCTGACATGGCCGGTGCCGTGAATGAGCAGGTTCTTGCGCACCGTGAGCGAGCCCTCGTAATGGCCGGAGACCTCGGCGCTCTCGATTTCCGCCGCGCCCTTGAAGGTGCCGCTTTCCGCGATCTCGATGGTGTGGCAGTCCTGCAATGCCGCTTCGACCTTGCCCTCGACGATGAGGCGGTCGCAGGCAGCGATCCGGCCGTTCAAGGAGATGCCGCGGCCGACGATGAGCTTCTTGGTCTCGGCCGGTGCGGCGATGGGCTCGGTCGGCTTGCGCGTCTCCATGACAGGCTTCGGCAGGTCCGGCCGCTTGGGCGGCGCGACCTGCTGCGGCGTGAGCAAGGTCTCGGACGGCCGCGCCGGCGGCTTGCTCAGCGGGCTGGTGCCGGGGGTGTGCGGCACCATGCTGTCGCGCGGCGACTCGCCGACCGGCAAATCATTGGGTTTGGTGCGGGTGAACATCGCGATGTCTCCTATTTTCCGCCGAGATTACATGGGATTTGTTACGTCTTTGATGACGGCAACGAAAAGCTGCCGCCGATCTTGCGACAGAGCTTAAAGAATTTCCAGACGGCCGGGTGGGGCATTTTGGTGTCCTGGCGCAGAAAAGGCCGCGCCGCCGCCGATTTTATGCGAAATTCAGCAAATTTGGCAAGGCCGCCGAATGGGATCGGAATGCGGCGGCCGCGCGCCGCCCAAATGCATTGCATTCCGGCGCCGGACGCCGGAAGCTGCAGCGAAAGACGGCACGAAGCGCTGCCCAGCGCGGCCCGGGGAGGAGGAGCCATGGCGGAGGCTCGGACATTCGACGTCTCCGGCCTGATCGACACGCGTCGGATCAGCGCCTTCAACATCGGGCTCATCGTCCTGTCGTTCTTCATCATCTTCGTCGACGGCTACGACATCGCCGCGATCAGCTTCGCCGCGCCCGCCCTGGTCAACGCCTGGCACATCGCCGACCGCAGTGCCTTGGCCCCGGTGTTCAGCGCGAGCCTCGTCGGCATCCTCTTCGGCGCGCCGTTTTTCGGCTATATCGGCGACCGCTTCGGCCGCAAGAAGGCGGTGGTCGCCTCCTGCCTCGCCTTCGGCCTCTTCACCTGGCTCGCGGTGTTCGCGACGTCGTTGCAGCACCTGCTGTGGCTGCGCTTCCTCGCCGGCATCGGCATCGGCGGATTGTTCCCCAACCTCATCGCGCTCAATGCCGAGTTCGCGCCGAAGCGGCTGCGGGCGACGATGACCATCATCGCCATCAGCGGCGTGCCGATCGGCGGCGCCGCGCCCGGCGTAATCGCAGCCTTGCTCATGCCGCATTATGGCTGGACGATTCTGTTCTGGGTCGGCGGCGTCGTGCCGATCTGCATGGCGATTCTGGCGGCGCTGTGGCTGCCCGAATCGATCAAATACCTCGCGCTCCAGGAGCGGCGGCGCGCCGATCTCGTCAAGCTCCTCGGCACCCTCGAGCCCAATGCGGCGATTCCCTCAGGCGCGCGCTTCGTCATCGAGGACGAGCGGCAGTATCGGGGATTCTCGCCGCGCTATCTGTTCTGCGACGGCTTGGCGCTGATCACGCCGCTGGTTTGGCTGCTCTTCGCGCTCAATCTGATGGGCTATTTCTTTCTCCTGAGCTGGACCCCGACCCTTCTCACCAGCGCGCATCTGCCGATCGCCAGGGCGGCGCTCGCGACCTCGCTGTTCCAGGTCGGCGGCACGATCGGCGGGCTGGTGCTATGCCGGCCGATCGACAAGCTGGGCTATTGGCCCATTGCCATCCTTTTCCTGCTTGCCGCACCCGTCGTCGGCTCGATCGGCTATTTCGGAACGCTGTCGGAGCCGCTCCTCATGGCGGCCGAGTTCCTGGGCGGCTTCTGCGTCTTGGGGCTGCAGACCGGGCTCAACGTGACGACGGCGATGCTCTATCCGACCTCGCTGCGCTCGAACGGCGTCGGCTGGGCGCTCGGCGTCGGACGCCTGGGCTCGATCATCGGCCCGATCGTCGGCGGCCTCTTGATCGCGCTGCCGATCGAGCGGCTCTATCTGTGGTCGGCGGTGCCCTTCCTGGTCGGCGCGGTCGCCTGCTTCGCCGTGGCGCAGCTGCAGGCGCAGCGGGTGAAGGCGGCGCCGGAAGCGGCGCGGCAGGCGAGCCCGGCATTCTGATGCAAGCGCGATCAGCGCGCGACATTTCGATCTTTGCCGCGGCCGTCGCTGCGGCTAAGGTCGGCGCGCGTTGCCAAATCTGTACCACGCAAGCGAGATCGAGGAGCGTTTCATGCAGGGATCGACGAGGGTGTCGCCGGTGTCCGACGGGCTCATCGACGAGCTGGTGCTCGCCAACAAGATTCTCTACGACCAGAAGATCGTCGACGGGCTCGGCCACATCAGCGTCCGGCACGACAAGGACCCGACCAAGTACCTGATGTCGCGCATGCGCGCGCCGGCGCTCGTCGAGGCCGACGACATCATCACCTATGACCTCGACAGCAACCAGCTCACCGACAACCGCAAATCCTACAACGAGCGCTATATCCACGGCGAGATCTACAAGGCGCGGCCGGACGTGGTCTCGATCGTCCATTGTCACACCCGGGCGCTCATCCCCTTCTGCGTCACCAAGGCGCCGCTCCAGCCGATCTATCACATGAGCGGCTTTCTCGGCACCGGCGTGCCGGTCTTCGAGATCCGCGAGGCGGCGGGTGGGCCGACCAACATGCTGGTGCGCGACCCCAAGCTCGGGCACGCGCTCGCCCTATCGCTCGGCGACAAGAACCTCGTGTTGATGCGCGGGCACGGCGCCACCCTGGTCGGGCGCTCGATCAAGAATGCGGTGTTCCGCGCCATCTATGCCGCCGAGAACGCGGCCATGCAGATGGAGGCGATGCGATTGGGCGAGGTCACGTATCTCTCCGCCGAGGAGGCCGCGCTCGGCGCCGAGGTCAACGAGACCAGCGAGACCTCGCTCGACCGGCCGTGGTCGAACTGGAAATACCAGCTCCTCGGCAAGGAATAGGCGCGCGGAGGCGCACGTCTACTTGCCGAAGCGACGATAAGGCATCGTCATGCGCGGGCTCGTCCCGCGCATCCACGTCCGATTGGCCGCCCCTGACGCGTGGATGGCCGGCACGAAGGCCGGCCATGACGGCCTAAGCGCGCGCGATCCGACCCGCGATTGACAAGCGCGCCGCCGATGTAAGAGAACGTCATCGACGTCGCGCGGGAGGCACAATCAAACGATGTATGTCGGGCAGGCATTGCGGCGCCGCGAGGACGTGCGGTTTCTCGCCGGGGACGGCAAGTTCGTCGATGACATCGCGGTGCCCGCCGGCGCCGCGCTCGCCTTTCTCAGAAGCCCGCATGCGCATGCGCGCATCCGCGGCATCGACACGCGCCGCGCGCGCGCCATTCCCGGCGTCCTCATCATCGTCACCGCCGCAGACTGGGCGGCAGCGGGATTGGGCAAATTGGTCTGCGTCCACCCGATGCCCTTCGGCGACGGGCGGCCGATGAACGAGGCGCTCCGGCCCGCCATCGCGTCCGGCAAGGTGCGGCATGTCGGCGACGTCGTCGCGGCGGTCGTCGCGGAGAACCGCTATATCGCGCTCGACGCCGCCGACGCCATCGCCGTCGATTACGAGCCGCTGCCGGCGGTCGCCGATACGGCGGCGGCGCTGGCGGCCGATGCGCCGCTCCTGCACGAGGAGCTCGGCACCAATCTCGTCAACGACAACCGGCGCGGCGATGCCGAGGCGGCTCGCGCGGCCTTTGCGCAGGCGGCGCATGTCACGGAATTGACATTGGTCAGCAACCGCGTCGCCGGCAGTCCCCTCGAGCCGCGCTCCTACGTCGCCGAGTATATGAAGGACGGCGACAGCGTGACCTTGTGGGCGACGACCCAGGTGCCGCATATGCTGCGGCGCTGGATCTGCAAATACGCGCTCAAGATTCCCGAGACCAAGCTCCGCGTCATCGCCCCCGATGTCGGCGGCGGCTTCGGCCAAAAGGTCAATTTCACCGTCGAGGTCGCGACCGTGGTGTGGCTGGCGCGGGCGCTGCGGCGCACGGTCAAGTGGACGGCGACGCGGTCGGAATCGCTGCTCTCCGACACCCAGGCGCGCGACCACGTCACCCAGGCGCGCATGGCCTTCGACAAGGACGGCAAGATCCTCGCCATGGAGGTGGACACCATCGCCTGCCTCGGCGCCTATCTCAGCAATTTCGCGCCGAGCATCCCCGGCAATTCCTATCCGCAGACCATCACCGGCCTTTACCTCACGCCGGCGCTCGATTTCCGCGTGCGCTGCGTCTATACCAACACGGTGCCGATCGACGCCTATCGCGGCTCGGGCCGGCCCGAGGCGACCTTCGTCAACGAGCGGCTCTTGGAGAACGGCGCGCGCGAGATGGGCATCGATCCCGTCGAGATCCGCCGGCGCAACCTCATTCCCGCGGCGCGCTTTCCCTACCGCGCTCTGGGCGGGCGCACCTATGATTCGGGCGATCCGCCGGCGCTCCTCGAAAAGCTCGTGGCGCTCGCCGACTATGCGGCGCTGCGCCGGGAGCAGGCGCGCCTGCGCGCGCGCGGCGTGCTCATGGGCATCGGCATCGCGGCGTTTCTCGACAAGTCCGGCACCGGGCCGAGCGCCCAGCTTGCGACCAAAGGCGGGCTCCATGGCGGCTATGAATCCGCCACCATCCGAGTCCACAGCGACGGCAAGGTCACGGTCTATTCCGGCAGCCATTCGCACGGCCAGGGCCACGACATCACCTTCGCCCAGATCGCCGCCGACCGGCTCGGCTTGCCCGTTGAGGACATCGCCATAATCGAGGGCGACACGAGCCAGGTGCCCTACGGCAACGGCACCTGGGGCTCGCGCTCGGCCTCGGTCGGCGGCACCGCGATCTATCGCGCCTCCGAGCGCATCGTCGAGAAGGCGAGGCGCATTGCCGCCCATGCGCTCGAATGCGAGGCGGCGGCGGTCAGTTACGACGACGGGTATTTCTCGGCGCCGGCCTCGAACCGCCGGCTCTCCTTCGCCGATGTCGCGGATCTGGCCTATCACGGCGCGCAAATCCCGGTCGGCGACGGCGTCGAGCCCGGGCTCGAATGCACGATCTTCTACGATCCGCCCGACCTGAACGATCCCGAGGCGATGCATCTGGCGGTCGTCATCGTCGATCCCCGCACCGGCCAGTTCGCGCTCAAGGCCTACTACACGGTCGATGATTGCGGCACGGTCATCAATCCCATGATCGTCGAGGGCCAGGTGCATGGCGGGCTGGCGCAAGGCATCGGCCAGGCGATGATGGAGCATGTCGTCTACGACCGCGAGAGCGGCCAGCTCCTTTCCGGCACCTTCATGGATTACGCCATGCCGCGCGCCGCCGACATGCCGCCGCTCGCCAGCGCCTACCATTGCACGCCGGCGCCGAGCAACCCATTGGGCGTCAAGGGCGGCAGCGAGACCGGCGCGATCGGGCCGCCGGCGGCGATCGGCAATGCCGTGGTCGATGCGCTCTGGCATTTGGGCGTGCGCCATGTCGAGCTGCCGATCACGCCCTATTCGGTGTGGCGCGCGCTCGCTGCGGCGCGGAAGGCGGCGGCATGATGGTGCGCATCTCCCTCACCGTGAACGGGCGGCCCGTCACTGCCGAGGTCGAGCCGCGCTGGCCGCTGGTGGAGTTCCTGCGCGATCATCTCCGCCTCACCGGGACTCATGTCGGCTGCGACACCAGCCAATGCGGCGCCTGCACCGTGCATGTCGACGGCGTGGCCATGCGCTCCTGCACGCTCTTCGCGGTGCAGGCGGACGGCGCGCAAGTGACGACGATCGAGGGCGTCGCGCGCGACGGCAAGCTGCACCCCTTGCAGGCGGCGTTCCAGGAGCATCACGCGCTGCAATGCGGCTTCTGCACGCCCGGCATGATCATGAGCGCGCTCGACATGATCCGGCGCGAGCCGGCGCTGAGCGAAGCGATCATCCGCCACAATCTCGAAGGCAACATTTGCCGCTGCACCGGCTATTACAACATCGTCAAGGCGATCGCCGCGGCGGAGAAGGCCACGCGCGCGCTGGCCGAGAACCCATCCGCCTGAACGCCGATGTATCCCTTCGCCTATCACCGCCCGAAGAGTCTGGCCGAAGCGTCCGAACTCTTGGCGGCCGATGAAGACACGAAGCTGCTCGCCGGCGGCATGAGCCTGGTGCCGGTGATGCGTCATCGCCTGGCGCGGCCCGCGGCGCTCATCGATCTCGCCGATATCGCAGAGCTCGCTGCCATCGGCAGCAAGGACGGGAAGCTCTGGATCGGCGCGATGGCGACGCATTTCGCGGTGTCGCGCTCGGCCCTGGTGCAGGCCCAAATCCCCGCGCTCGCCAAGCTCGCCGGCGGAATCGGCGATCCGCTGGTGCGCAACCGCGGCACCATCGGCGGCTCGCTCGCCCACAACGATCCGGCGGCTTGCTATCCCTCGGCCGTGCTGGGTCTGGCCGCCACCATCCATACGAGCGTGCGCGCCATTCCGGCCGATGATTTCATCGTCGATTCCTTCGAGACCGCGCTCGCGCCCGGCGAGATCATCACCGGCGTGAGTTTTCCCCGGCCCGAAGCGGCGGCCTATGTCAAATTCGCCAATCTCTCCTCGCGCTTCAGCATCGTCGGCGTTTTCCTGGCGCGAAGCGGCGGCGAGATTCGCGTCAGCATCACCGGCGCCGGGCGCCACGCCTTCCGCGCGAGCGCGCTCGAAGCGGCGCTCGGAGCAAACTTCACGCCCGAGGCGGCGCGCGCGGTCACGGTCTCGGCCACGGATCTGCTCGCGGATATTCACGCCAGCGCGGAATACCGCGCCCATCTCATCCCGGAACTGACCGCCCGGGCGGTCGTCCAGTGCCTTACCCCCGATCCGGCCTGAGGGCGAACCGACCGGAAATAAATTGGGTGCCGGCGCGCTCGCGGTTTCTAACAAGTCGTTAACTGTCCAGGCTCACAATCGGCGCCACACCGGCTAGGCCAGGATAGGCGGCGCGATGGCCCGTGCGACAACCGCCCTCAAGGCGACGGGCGATCCGCCGCCCGAGGATGTTCAGACCGTGCCGGCGGAAGGCGCATGGCATCGCCCGGCGCCGGCGTCCGAAACGACGCCCGCGCCGAACAGCGCCGCCGCGGCTTCGGAGCGCGTCTCTCTCGCGCTCGCCCCCGCCGGGCGGCGCGAGCGCCGCATCGCCCTCGCCGTCGTCATTCTCTCAGCGCTCGCCTTCATCGCCGCCGTGCCTTTCGCGCGCTTGCCGCTGCCGCGGGTTCCGGCGTTCATCGCGAGCTATGAAGCCGCGCTCGCGATCAATGACGCGATCACCTTCGTGTTGCTGTGGGGCCAGTTCCAGGAGTCGCGCTCGCGCGCGGTGCTGGCGCTCGCTTGCGGCTATTTCTTCGATGCGCTGATGATGGTTCCGCATGCGCTGAGCTTTCCCGGCGCGTTCGCGACAACGGGACTGCTCGGCGCGGGCAGCCAGACGACGGCCTGGCTTTATGCGTTCTGGCACGGCGGCTTCCCGCTCTTCGTCATCGCCTACACCCGGCTGCGCGGGCGCGCGGCGAATGGCGGCGTCGCCGGCTGGAGCGTCGCCCTCGGCCTGCTCGGCGTTGCCGGCGGAGTCTGCGCTTTGACCGTGCTGACCACCGCCGGCCAGGCTCTCCTGCCGACCGTCATCGACGGCATCCACTATGCGCCCGCCGCGAAATTCGTGCTCGCCGCGGTCTGGGCGGTGAGCCTCGTCGCCCTCGTCGTGCTGTGGCGCAGGAAGCCGCATTCGATCATCGATCTGTGGCTCATGGTCGTCATGTGCGCCTGGCTCTTCGACATCGCGCTGAGCGCCGTTCTCAACAGCGGGCGCTTCGACCTCGGCTTCTATGCCGGCCGCCTCTATGGGCTCATGGCGGCGAGCTTCGTGCTCGCGGCGCTGCTGTTCGAGACCAACGGGCTCCACCGCCGCCTGGCCAAGGCGACGGCCCAGCTCGAAGGCCAGGCGCGGAATCTCGCGGCGAGCGTGCGCGAGAGAACCATCGAGTTGCAGCAATCGAACGAAAGCCTGAAATCCGAGATCGCCGAGCGCCAGCGCGCGGAGGCGCAATTGGTTCAGGCGCAGAAAATGGAGGCGATCGGCAATCTGACCGGCGGCATGGCGCACGATTTCAACAATCTGCTGGGCATCATCATCGGCAATCTCGACACGCTGCGCGAGCGCAAGAGTGTGGATTGCGACGTCAAGGAGCTCGGCGGCGAGGCGCTCGATGCGGCGATCCGCGGCGCCGACCTGACAAGGCGGCTCCTCGCCTTCGCCCGCCGCCAGCCCTTGCAGCCGCAGCGCATCGCGCTCGACGAACTGATCGCCGGGAACGCCAAGCTCTTGCGCCGCACTTTGGGCGAGCACATCGAGATCTCGCTCGAGGCGGCTGCCGATCTGTGGCCGGTCATCGCCGATCCGGCGCAGCTCGAAGCGAGTCTCACCAATCTCGCCACCAACGCGCGCGACGCCATGCCCAAGGGCGGGCGGCTGATGATCGCGACCGCCAACCGCCGCCTCGACGCCGATTACGCCGCCGCGCATGCCGAGGTGACGCCGGGCGACTATGCCATGATCGAAGTGAGCGACACCGGCTCAGGCATGACGAAAGAAGTGCTGAGCCGCATCTTCGAGCCCTTCTACACCACCAAGGAGCGCGACAAGGGCACCGGCCTCGGCCTCAGCATGGTGTTCGGCTTCATGAAGCAGTCGGGCGGCCACATCAACGTCTATAGCGAAGTGGGCGTCGGCACCACCTTCCGCCTCTAC